>PKZC01000343.1 GCA_003132905.1 Bryobacterales bacterium
GGCCGCCGGCATTTATGGCGACAGCATTTTCCCGATGGACAGCCGGAGCAAATCACGTCCGGTTCCACCGAAGAGAGCGGCATTGCCATGGCTCCGGACGGCAGCTCTCTGATTACTTCGATATCCACGCGGCAGAATGCGGTCTGGATTCACACTTCCCAAGGGGACCGCGCGCTTTCCACCGAAGGGTACGCGGACGGAACACCCCCAACCTTCTCGCGGGACGGAGAGCGTCTCTATTATTTGTTGCGTCGCGACTCGCTTGAGTCGCCGGCCGAGCTAGTACGCGCCGATCTTGCTTCCGGCAAAAGTGAAATCGTCCTGCCAGGAGTTTCGATCAGCTCCTACGACATCTCGAGCGATGAAAAGGAAGTCGTGTTTTCAACCCTTCCTCCCGGACAGCCCTCCCAGATCTGGATCTCGCCTTTGGACCGCGGCGCTCCCCCGCACAGGATCGCGGCGAACGGCGAAAGTCTTCCGCATTTCGGCCCTCATAATGATATTGTCTTCCGTTTGACTGACGGCCAGGCATATTATGTCGGCGTTATGGCGGACGACGGAACGGGCCGGCGCAAGGCGCTTCCCGGCCGACTCATCAATTTTAATAATTTCTCGCCCGATCGGCGTTTTGTCGCTGTCAGCGCGGTGCTGCCCAACGTGACCCTGCCGGTAACTTTCATTCTTCCGCTCGATGGGAGCCCCGCGATACAGATCTGCGACTCTTTATGTGAGCCCACCTGGTCGCCGGACGGGCGGTACTTGTATCTGGAAATCGCTGACAAGTCCGGCCAAAATCTAAACGCGGCAACGGCGGCCATACCGATCCCGCCGGGCGAGACCTGGCCCCGCGTGCCTCCTGAAGCGATCCATAACACCACTACATGGGCGAAAGTTCCCGGAGTCAAGATCATCGAGCATACAGACATCGCGCCCGGGCCGAATCCTTCCACGTACGCGTACATCAAGCCATCGGTGCACGCCAATCTTTTTCGGATTCCGCTGCACTGATTAATTGAGAGCCGCGTCGGCTCAATACTCCACGGACGACAAGAACAATCCTCGGGCAGGAGCGGTCGGGCCCGGTGGAATTTCACAGCTCGGTTCCAGTCGCGCCAGCAATCCGGCGCGATCCACGTTTCCCTTCCCCACTTCCAGCAGCACGCCCACGATATTCCGCACCATGTGCTTCAGAAATCCGCTGCCGGTCACGCGGTACGTGAGGCGGTCCAGACGCTCGCCTTCCAGCGCCAGCCGCGAGCAAAAGACGGTCCGAACCTTCGACAATTCCAATTCATCGCGCTCATCGGAGGCCGCGAAAGCCGCAAAATCGTGATCGCCCTCGAGTAGCGGCGCAAGCGCGATCATCTGCTCCATCGCAAGCGGATACGGGTGATGGCAAACATAACGGCGTTCGAACGGCGAACAGATCTCGCCGCGAAAGATTCGATATTCGTAGGTCTTCCGCTTGGCCTGGAAGCGTGGATGGAAATCGAGCGCCGCCTCCTCTACATTCAGCACGCGGATGTCGCGCGGCAGGAGCCGGTTTACGGCCCGGCGAAGATTGTCCACCGGAATCGGATTCTCAATCGAAAACGCCGCTACTTGCGCGATAGCATGAACGCCAGCATCGGTCCGCCCGGAACCTGCCACTTGTACGGATCGACCTTCGATTCCAGAAATCACCGTTTCGAGCGCGCCCTGGATGGTCGGCAATCCCGGCTGTACCTGCCAGCCGTGGTAATCGGTTCCATCATAAGAGATCACGATCTTGATTCGCCGCAAGTTTAACTCAGCCTGTAACTACCACCGCTTGGTACTCGCCAACTCTTAACATGCTAACATCGTGAAAACGGAAATCCTTGGTTCTGTTTTCATTATCAATAACTTAAAGGCCCCATCGTGCCAGGTTGCGGCTCGGGGTGCGTCGCGATCTTTTTCGCGGCGACGATTTCCTAGTTGAGATTTGGAGGTATCCTCAGGATGCACTTACGGCGTTTTCGATGGTGGATGTTGTTGCTGTTGACAGTTGCTGCGCGCGGAGATAACGCAGTACGGATCGATCCGGCGCAGGGACCGTTGCTCCGCTTCACGCGTCCCTTTCGAGCCCGGCCGGTTCCCCCCGCAAGCCTGGTGAATTCGAATCGCATGGAGTCGCTGATTCACGCCGGAAACCTGTATCTGTCGGCGCAAGACGCGGTAGCCCTGGCGATTGAAAATAACCTGGACATCGAAGTCCAGCGCTACGGTCCGCTGCTGGCGCAGGAAGTATTGCGGCGCGCGCGGGCGGGTGGCGCACTGCGAAGTGTCGGTGTCGGTGTAGCCGCAGGGCCCACCAGTGTCAGCCTGACCGGGGTCACCGTCACCACTATTGGCGCGGTAGGCGCGGCCGGGCAAGGCGTCAGCTCCGGCGGAGGCATCGTGACGCAATTGGGCCCACCCATTGCTTCTTTCGATCCCACGCTTACCATCATCGGAAGCGCGGCCCATTCCACCAGCCCCCAAAGCAACACCATCCTGACCGGAACCACGGCCTTGATCCAGCAGACCCGTACGTTGCAAGCCATCTACCAGCAGAACTGGGACTTCGGCATGAGCGCCCAGTTCACGTATTACAACCAGTACACCAACGTAAACAGCGCGCTGTTCGGTGTCGATCCATACACGTCTGGATATTTGGATCTGCAGGTCACACAGAACCTGCTATACGGTTTCGGATCGGCCGTGAATGGGCGCAACATCCGCGTGCAGAAAAACAATATCAAGGTGACGAATCTACAATTCAGATCGCAAGTGGCTACTACGGTTTCATCGGTTCTGAATCTGTATTGGGATCTGGTGGAGTTCTGGCAGGATGTGCGCGCCCGGCAGCGCGAATTGTCGGCCGCTGAACAGCTGCTCGAAAACAACCGGAAACAGTCCGAGGCCGGAACGCTCGCGCCCATCGAAGTGACGCGCGCCGAAGCTCAGGTGTACGTCAGCCAGCAAGACTTGCTGGTCTCGCAGACCAATCTGCTGCAGCAGGAGACGGTCCTGAAGAACGCCATTAGCCGTAACGGGATCGCCAACAGCACGCTCCTCGACGCGCATATCATTCCGCTGGACACCATAACCATTTCAGAAAAAGACGAAACTCCGTCCGTGGATCAATTGCTAGAGATAGCGCTCGCCAACCGGTCTGAGATCGCCCAGAGCAAACTGAACATCGATAGCAACAAATTGAATCTGGTGGGTATCAAGAACGCCTTGAAGCCCACGTTGCAGGTATTTGCCGAGCTGACGAACAACGGATTGACGGGAACGCTCACTCCGCTTGGCGAACAAACGCCCGGCGTTCCGTACCTCTCGGGCGGCTATGGCAATCTCCTGGGCGAGGTGTTCCGCCGCAACTTTCCCAACTATTCCGCCGGCATCGCGCTGAACATTCCGCTGCGCAACCGTGCCGCGCAATCCGACTATGTAACCAGCGAACTAGAGCTGCGGCAGAACGAACTGGGCCTGCAGCAGAACGTCAACCAGGTTCGAGTGGACGTGCAGAACGCGGTTATTGGTTTGCAGCAGGCGCGTGCCCGATACGCCGCCGCCATCAAAGCCAGCACGCTGCAGCAACAAACTCTGGAAGCCGACCAAAAACGATTAGCGCTCGGCGCATCCACCGCGTATCAGGTGGTGCTCGATGAGCAAAATGTGGCCAGCGCCGAAAGCTCCCAGGTGCAAACGCTGGCCAACTATAGCCATGCCCGCATTGGACTGGATCAGGCTTTGGGCCGGACGCTGGAAGCCAACAACATCACCTTCGACGAAGCTTTAGCTGGGACTATTTCCAGGCCGTCGCAACTGCCGGCGACACTGCCGACGGACGTGCATCCATGACGGCTCGAAACGCAATCCGGAACGGACTATGCAGTCTGTGCACGCTGGCGCTACTGTGCGGTCAAGAGCCGACCGTGGAGCCTGTTCGCCTCTCCTCGTTCATCGCCATTCGCCCATATAAGGCGCCTCTGGTCCCGCCGGTCCGTTTAGAAAACTCCGGGCGTTTAGGCAGCCTGGTTCGAGCAGGCATGCTTTACTTGACCGTGCAGGATGCCATCGCGCTGGCGCTCGAAAACAATATCGATATCGAGGTGGCGCGCTACAACCCGATCCTATCCGAGTGGCAGCTGGAACGCTCGCGAGCTGGCGGAGCGCTGCCCGGAGTGCCTAGCGGTGCGGCCCAGGCAGGAAACGTCGCCAATGGTCAGGGGGTCGCCGGAAGCCAGGCTGCCGCCGGAGTAACAACAGGTGCCAATGGAGGGGCCGGCACCTCGTCCACCAATGCGACCATCGCACAGATCGGTCCCATCAGCCAGACCCTGGACCCCGTCATCCAGGAATCCACCGTGTTCAGCCACCAGACCGCGCCTCAACCAGATACCGTGCAGAGCATCCTGCCGGTTCTGGTTTCCAATACCAGGAATTCGTCGTTTTCCTATCAGCAGGGATTTCTCATCGGCGGCAACGTCACGGTGACCTATAGGGACAGTTACTTGAATGAGAACGCCCCTACCGACGTACTGAATCCTTCTTCTGCGCCTAGCCTCACATTGACGTTTCAGCAGAATCTGCTACGTGGCTTTGGAGTCGCGGTGAACGCTCGGACAATTCGCGTAAGCCAATTGAATGTTAAGGCTTCGGCGCTCAACTTCAAGACTCAGGTGAGCAACACAGTCAACCAGGTGCTCAACCTTTACTACGCGTTGGCGGCGGGATACGAAGATATCAGGGCGAAATCGAACGCGGTGGAAGTGGCTCAAAAATTCTATTCGAACACTGGCCTGCAGGAACGCGCGGGAACTCTGGCTCGTTTGGATGTCACCACCGCCGAATCACAACTGGCCACCGCCCAGTATGACCTGGTAAATTCCCAAACAAATCTTAGACAACAGGAAGTACAGTTAAAGAACTTGTTGAGCCGCCGGGGCATTGCCGACCCATTGCTCGCTTCAGTGCAAATTGTTCCGCTCGATCGCATCACAGTACCGGAGAATGAGGATCTTCCGCCCCTCAAAGATCTGCTTCAGACCGCCGTTGCCAATCGCAGCGATTTAGCTGCGGAACGGATGGGCATTACCAGCAGCGAGATCTCGGCTCTCGGCACTCGAAATGGGATACTGCCTCTGCTGGTTGCGATTGGCACGGAGAGCACTGCGGGGCTCGCCGGCACGCCAAAAACAGTGGTCACCAAATTCGGTGTCCAGACCGCCAATCCGTACTTTGACGGAGGAATCGGTACAGCGCTTGGGCAGGTGTTGCGTAGAGATTTTCCCACCAATCGCGCCGCCGCTTACTTTCAAACGCCGCTACGGAACGATCAAGCGCAAGCCGACTATGCCATCGATCAGTTGCAGCTTCGTCAGTCTCAGGTCCAGTTGAGTAAGGATCTGAATCAGGTGGCTGTGGATGTTTCCAACTACACCGTGGCCATGCGGCAGGCTCGCGGGCGTTATCGCGCCGCGGTCCAGACCCGGATTCTCGAGCAGCAGTTGTTGGATGCCGAACAGAAGAAGCTAGCCGGCGGAGCCTCTACGCCGTTTAATGTGGTTCAACAGGAACGGGACCTCGTCGCGGCACAGTCGGCCGAGCTAGCAGCCTTGGTTGATTTCAGCAATGCGCGGGTGGCGCTGGATCAAACGCTCGGCACCACGCTCGAAGCGAACCACGTTTCGATTGACGACGCACGGACAGGTAAAGTCCAACGCGCGTCATCCCTGCCACAGGTGGAACCACAGCGTTAGCCCTTGTTGTAACTTTGAAACGCCGCCTGCCCTTAGTGCCAAAGTGGTTAACTCGTGGCAAGCGTACCGTATTTGCACTTTCCGGTTCCAACACGGTAATTTTTTCTAGCCTCTTCGGGCCTCGGAACTAGTAAATAAGTACTTTCCCGTTTTGGCCGGACGCGTGCAATCTATTCTGCCGTGAAAACAATTCAAGCTCAAGGAGCACAGGTCGTTCCTCAGTAAACTCCCCTTCGTACTCTCCAAGCCAGAAACTTCTTTAGATCCCTACTGAACTCCCTCCCGACCGGCTCCTTGAGTTTTTCACGCTCCCAATTCAGGCGGTCATCCCTCCAATGCCAGTGGCAAGTTTTCGATGAAGTGGCAAGTTCTTGCCATTTGTTATTAGGGCGACACCCACACGAAACCGCTGCTCCCCAGACTGAACTGCAAGTACGCCTCGGTTAGCGCAAACTGCATTGGGACCGTGAAGTTGATCTGGATAATTCCATCGATCAGGCCAGGTGCAGCGCCCGCGTAGTCGACAGGTGCATTCTCGCCGTTCAACGTGACTTGACAGTCGCCACACCAATTGTTCGAAACAGTCGAGACCGCGCCATCCAGACTACCGGCCGCGTTCCCAAATCCGGTGCCCCAGATCGTAACGATGGTCCCGGCCTTGGCCGGATTTGTCGGCGAATTGACGGTTCCGTCCTGATTGATGGCGGCGACCGACCCGTCGGGGTTCAGAAACAGACTGAAGATGGAGGAATCCACCGATACGCGGAAATTGGGAAGCTTCGCTGAACCGTTGACCACCTGTACCACGGCATCGGAGAAAGTTAGCGGCGCGGGTAGCTCGGCATTAATCTGCCAGGCGGACACGTACAGCAAAGGGATTGCTGCGCCATTGACCAAGACCTGGACTCCAGCCAGCGCGTTCGGAAAAAAACCATCGCTGCCCGGCGTGGCCGACACCGGAGTATCTGGCCCGAGGCCGAAGCCAAAGATTGAAATCACTTCGCCCTGCGAAATCCGTCCCGAAAGTTGACCGGCTGCTGCGTTCACAATGCCCAGGATCCGGGCGGCGGCTGGCTGTGCCGAAGTGATGGTTGAAATCAGGCCGGTCTCGCCAGCAACATGGATCACCGTCTGCGGATCGACGCTGACGCCCTGTCCCAGCACACCTTGTGGGAACTCCTCGGAATACAACAGCGCGGAGCCATTAGCATTCAATTCCGCCAGGAAGTTTCCCGCCACTGAAGTGGACCATCGCGAGGTGCCTGGAAAGCCAGCGTCATTATTGCCAGTCAACCAGACATCGCCGGAACTGTCGACGCTAATAGAATTCGCCAGGTCGGTTCCGGGGCCGCCCAGATAGGTCGCCCATAGCGTGACGCCTGAAGGGTTCAGCTTGATGGCAAATGCGTCTGTAGGCAGCGACCCCTGCGCGTCGCTAGGGGCGTTGAGCATGGTCTGGTATGCACCCGCGGTAGCGGGAAATGCGGGATCGTTCGTATAGCCGGTCAAATAAGAATTGCCCGCGGCGTCGGTCGCAATGGCGGCTGCGCTGATTATTTCCGAAGGTCCCAAAGATACGATGCCCGCCGTCGGGCCCAGATAGGTGAGATAGACCAGCTTATTTCCAGCGGCATTGATTTTGGCGGCGAAGGCTCCATATCCAGCAGCGCCTCCTGGCGTCACCGGCAGATCGGTTGTGTTGGTGTTACCCGCCACCAGGACATCGCCCGCCGCGTCCACCGCGACACCCGCGCCGTATGTATCGCGCTGCATGAGGAAACAGCTGCTGCCGCCCTGGCAATCCACTGCGCTGCCGGCAATCACCGCCGAGAAGATCACGTGTACGCCGGTAGGATCCAGCTTCGTGATAAAGGCGCCGTAATAGGACGGGACTCCCTTTGCACTCACCGTTCCGGCGGAGAGTGCCGGAGTTGCCGGAAAGTCGCTCGAATCGGTACCGCCCGTCACAACAACATCGCCGGCCGCATCGGTTGCCAGGCCATACACGCCACTGCTCCCGACCAGGCCACCGAAATACGACGAGTAAATCACCGTCCCGTCGGGCGCCAACTTCACCAGGAATCCCGTGTCGCCCGAGCCAATGGTTGTTTGCAAGGCGTCGCGCAGTGGAAAGTTTTCCGAAGACGTCGTGCCTCCAACCCAAATGTTGCCGGCCGCATCCAGCGCGATAGCGCTACCGATATCGCTGCCTTTGCCTCCGAAGGTGCTGACGAAGGCAATGTTGCCGTTAGCGTCCAGTTTGGTAACGAAGACATCGGACGACGACAAAGCCGGCCCTGGGCCGATGATTCGACTTCCCGTTACATAAGAGTTCCCGCCAGCGTCGGCGATAATCGCAGAGACATGATATTGATTGGCATCTCCAATATAGGTAGTAAAATCCCCGCCATAACCTATCGACACCACCATCGCGATAAGAATTAGAAAACGCATAACGAGTACGACTGTAGCATCCCTGTGTAGCAACCCTGGCGGCAGGGCTTAAAGTGGAAGCATGCTTCGGATCGTATCGCTGATCGCCAGCGCGAGCGAGATCGTTTCTGCGCTGGGTCTAAGCCAATATCAGGTAGGCCGCTCGCATGAATGCGATTTCCCGGCGGAGATTCTGAGCCTGCCGATTTGCACCTCGCCCGCCTTCCCGACGGATGGATCGAGCGCGGAAATCGACCAGCGCGTGAAACAGCAAATCGCCAATGCGCTCTCGGTATACGAAGTCTCGCGCGAACTTCTTGATGCGTTGCAGCCTACTCATGTCCTCACGCAAACCCAATGCCGCGTCTGCGCTGTCAGTTTAGAGGACGTAGAGCGGGCGTTGACGGGTTGGGTGACCAGCCGTCCCAAGCTAGTCGCGCTCGAACCGAATGCGTTGGCCGATGTGTGGACCGATATCCGGCGCGTCGCCGATTCGTGCGGTGTTCCCGAACGCGGAGAAGACGTTGTAGCCAGGCTTCAAAACGAAATGCAGCGAATCTCGGAACGTGCCTGCGCAACGGGCCGCCGTCCACGCGTCGCCTGCATCGAATGGCATGAGCCTTTGATGGCCGCTGGCAACTGGGTGCCCGAATTAGTGGAGATGGCCGGCGCGGTGAACCTTTTTGGCGAGGCGGGCGCGCATTCACCCTGGATGACGTGGCTGCAGCTAGTGGAATCGGACCCGGATGTGATCATCACCATGCCCTGCGGTTTTGATCTCGAACGCACGTGTACCGAGATGTATTGGCTCACCGATCGCCCTGAGTGGCCGAAACTGCGCGCCGTCAAAACCGGCCAGGTTTACTTGGCAGACGGCAATCAGTATTTCAATCGACCGGGACCGCGCCTGGTGGAATCGCTCCAGATCCTGGCGGAGATCCTGCACCCGGAAGCTTTCGGGCCAGAACTCGAAGGTTCGGCTTGGCGGAGGCACACGTGAATAGAGCCGTTTGATAACGTCCACATAATAGTACTCAACCCTGATTAACGAGGCCATCCGCCGTTCCGGAACCGGGTAGGCCTGGGCTTGCTGCTCTGCGCGCTGTCGGTGCTCGGAGGAGCCGGCCTGATTTCCGGGATCAAGACTACGAGACGCCACTGTCGTATGCTTGATACCAATGGCTACACGAAAGAAAGCTGAACCCTCGAAAGAAGCGACGACGGAACAACCCAAGGAAGCGACAGGCGAAGAGATCCTGCAAAAGGCCGCCAAGGCTATTGGATCGGCGCTCGGCACGATGGCCGTCAAGACTGGAATCGCACACGCTGAACCGACTCCACCGAGAAAGAAGATTCCAAAGCTGGTCAAGAAGAACAAGTCCCGCTTGCCGCGCAAAGAGAAGAAGCTGGCCAAAAAGAAGCAACAGGGTCGCTAACGCCGCGCCATAAATGCAACCAGCCTCGGCCCGGACGGCGATCTCGTGTACGATCACGAGTGCAATCCAGCCCGAGGCTGTTGGCAATGCGTTCTAACTCTCTTTTAGTGGATATCGATCTTCAGCACCGCGTCTGAATGCTCGTGCCGCCACGCCCAATAGGCCTGCTGGTCGTTCTCAGGAACCCTGTCGAACCGGCGATACTTGCGATGGTTCTCCTTCACATACATACGATAAGCACGATCTTCGTGGTTATCCCAATGATGGTCATCGTTGTGGTCTTTGTCGTGGTAGACCCGATCGTGATCATCAGCCAGCAAAACTGTAGGGGCCAAAGCTATCGGTACTACCAAGGCGGCGCTTAGCAACGCGGCATTCAAGAAACGGCGCATAGTGTTCTCCTCCCCGCGAAGTAGCAACCCAGGGGCCAGGCCTCTATGCTACTGACATGCTGTAGTTTGGGATCTCGTATACCCATTCCGTAACAAAACGTGAAGTAAATACTGCCGACCCGTGCGAGTCAGACCTACCCCGTTCGAGTATAGCGGCGGATAGCGGTAGCGCGCCCTGTGTTCGGATCCACGGTCACAATGACGGCGTGCAGCTCGGCGCCGGATTTAGCATTTTCCAGACGAATCGGCATGCCTGTCAAAAACCGGCGGATCGCGAGATTCTTCTCCGAACCGATCACGGAATCGTACGGGCCCGTCATGCCTACATCGGTCTGATACGCGGTGCCGCCTGCCAAGATGCGCTCGTCGGCAGTCGGGACGTGCGTGTGCGTGCCCACCATGGCCGATACGCGGCCGTCGAGATACCAACCCATGGCCATCTTCTCGCTCGTCAGCTCGGCATGAAAGTCCACGAACCGCACCTTCACTGCCGGATCGAGCGATTTAAGAATGCTATCGGCGGTTCGAAACGGATCGTCGATGGCCGGCAAATGCACGCGACCCTGCAAGTCAATCACAGCCACCGCGACGCCGTTGCGTGCTTTGGTCACCAGCATTCCGCTGCCGGGCAGATCTGCGGGATAGTTGGCCGGACGCAGCAAGCGCGGCGTGTGCGGCAGGTAGTCGAAAATCTCTTTCTTGTCCCAGATGTGATTGCCGGAGGTGATTACGTCCACGCCCAGCGAAAAGAGCTCTTCGGCGATTTGAGGCGTGATACCGAATCCGCCGGCTGAGTTTTCCGCGTTGGCGATGGCGAGCTGGATCTTTTCCTCGGCAATGATCTCCTGCAGGAGACGAGCGACGAGAACGCGGCCGGGCGAGGCAAAGATGTCGCCAATGAATAAAATGTTCATCAGATTTGCGGGCTGGAAAGGGAAATAGGAGCGCAACCAACCAGCGGAAATCAGCTCCCGTCTTTGACCCCAGAGACCAGGGCGGAGCCCTCCGAGCGTCTTTAGGCTTCTCCAATAACGGCTTTTACACCGCCGGAGCTTGCACACCAACGCATAAACCGAGACGGACCCCTAGACAATTGACTGTCGGATCAATTTAAGGAAACCGATTCCTAAACTGAGCAGAAACGCTCCTTCGGCAATCATAGCAGAGGTCCTGCGGCAAAGCGAGATTTTTTCGCCAAAAACTCTCCTAGGTCCTTTGTTCTGATGATTTAATGTGAAACAGCTAATGGACAACTTGATTAGCGTCGTCGCTTCCCAATTCGCTGCGAATGCTGGATGCAATCCGGTTGGCAAATGCCTCCACTCGGTCGAGTTCAGGCCCTTCCACCATGACGCGGGCTAACGGCTCGGTACCTGAAAACCGCACTAATACACGGCCCGAATCGCCGAACGAATCCTCCGCCGCGCGGATCTCAGCAACCACAGCAGGCAGATCCTCCAGGCGCTTCCGCCGCTTAATGCGAACATTCACTAAACGTTGTGGATATACCTGAATCTCTTGGGTTAATTCATCGAGCCCGGCATTAGCTTGGCGCATCACTTCGAAAACCCGCAACGCGGTCAACATCCCGTCGCCAGCCGTGGCATAGCGATGAAAAATGATGTGCCCCGATTGCTCGCCTCCCAATACCGCGCCCCGGCGGAGCATCTCCTCCAGCACATACTTGTCGCCCACCGGTGTTCGTATCATCGCGATGCCTTGGTTGCATAACGCTCGCTCCAGACCCAGATTCGACATGACAGTCGCCACCACCAGCGGTGGATGCCCGTCGACAGTGAGCTGTCCTTGTTCCTTCAAATATCGGCCGGTGACGAACAGCACTGCGTCGCCATCGATGATCTTGCCTGAACGGGCCACAAACAAGGCTCGATCGGCATCGCCATCAAATGCGACGCCCACGTCCGCCTTCTGCTCCAGCATTGCGGCTTGTAAAACTTCCAAGTGCAGTGAGCCGCAGTTCAGATTGATGTTGCGGCCGTCGGGCGAACAATGAATGCAATGCACCCGCGCGCCCAAGCGCTCGAAAAGCTCCGGCGCAAGCAAGGAGGCCGAACCATTGGCGCAATCGGCCACAATCTTCATCCCGTCCAACCCTCCCGTGAGGGTCGTAGCCAGATGATCAATGTAGGAGCGGTCTAAGCCTGCGTTTACGACCAGCGGCGACGGAGGCGAGTACACCCCTTGCGCAAGAATCGCAAAGATCTCTTGTTCCAGCCGCTCTTCCTGATCGTCCGATAACTTATAGCCGGCGTGACCAATCAGTTTGATGCCATTATCCTGATACGGATTGTGCGATGCCGATATCATCACTCCGGCCGCGAAGGGTCCATTCTTGGCGAGATATGCAACTCCGGGAGTGGTTGTGACGCCCGCAAATTCCACTTTCACGTTATGCCGCGCCAAACCGGCCGCGACTTCAGCAGCCAGCCAAGGCCCGGATTCGCGCGTGTCCATCCCAATTACGACCTGGCCAATCCCCCCCTGGGCGTCCAGCTTCGATTCGATAACCCACTTGCCGAGCGCCCCGCCCACCGCCTGCGCGGTCTTCGGATCGAGCGGCGGCTGACCGGCAACTGCGCGAATTCCGTCGGTTCCAAATAGCGTCCGCGCCACTAATGCACGCCCCCTGAGCCAATCTTTTCCAGCTTCACTCGCACGGTAATATCGGCTGGAACCTCCACCAACCTTACTTGTGTATCGCCGATGGTCAGGTGCGTATGAAACACTCTTTCGCCGGCGCCCCCGCTCAAGTCGATCGGATCGGTTCTAACCTGGCTGATCGCTCCGACGCGATCCTGCGAGCCCCGAATTCGAACCCTTGCCGGATTGAACTGCTGGCTTGCGATGCGGTAACCCGGGGGTTTGTTCACATAGAGCGGCTGGACAAGCTCTTCCCTGATGACCAGCTGGTCAAAATGCAGGGTCAGTTGCGATGGAACGGCGCGATAGAAGACCACTCCGCTCGGCAGGTTCAGATTGCGGCTGCGAATACTGTAAGTGCGCTCGCCGGCCTGGGCGTCGGACAGGTCCAGCACCACGGCTACCTCTGAGAGATTATCGCGCGTGAGACTGCCCGACGAGCCGCGCACCTCCAGCCGCACACGATCGGGAAGGTTGCCATCGATGTCCAGATCGTCCCGCATGTTCTTAAAGTCCACCGGCACCGCGAGCGAGGTAGCGACCTCTGGCTCGCGCGCCACGGCGATCCACAACGCAATGGCAATGACGAGCGAAAGGAATTTCCATCCGAGATTGCGCGTGAGGATCTGGATCATGGACGGTCCAAAGTGGATTGGTGCACCGCGGCCGCATTGCGCGTCTGCGAAACGGACGCCGCGCTTCGTGGCTCGTCCCGCTCCAGCCGCTCGGAGAGTAAATGTTCCACCCGTTCCAGTGGCACGTCAATCTCAATTTCTCCGAATGTAGCCACCGATACCTTGCCGGTTTCTTCCGACGCCACAATGGCGATGCAGTCCGATTCTTCGCTAATGCCCAGCGCCGCGCGATGGCGCGTGCCGAGTTCGGTGACCAGTAACGGGTTCGTGGTCAGGGGCAGGAAGCAGGCGGCAGCGGAAATCCGGTCGCCTTGGATGATCACCGCGCCGTCGTGAAGCGTTCCGCCCGGATGAAAAATGGAGCAAAGCAGATCGCGGGAAACCAGTGCATCCAGGCTCACGCCGCTTTCAATAAAGGTTCTTAAGCCGATCTTCCGCTCGATGACAATCAAAGCCCCTACTTTGATCTGCGACAGCCGGCCTACCGCCAGCACCACTTCCTGGCTTAGCTCGCGGCGTTCCAACTGGCTTACACCGAGGAAGGGCCTGCGGCCCAGCCGTGCCAACGCTCTGCGCAATTCAGATTGGAACATCACGATCAACGCGATGGCCGTGTAGGGGGCTAAGGTGGCCAAAATTGTGTGCAGCAGTTGCAGCTTGGCCCACACCGCAGCGGCATAAATCAGTCCAAGTACGCATAGCCCCAGCAGCACGTGGACCGCGCGGCGTCCGCGAATAATCAACAGAAACTGGTAGATGAGGATCGCGACAAAGACAATGTCAGTGATCGCGGTGATG
>PKZC01000083.1 GCA_003132905.1 Bryobacterales bacterium
GATTCAGGGATCCCGTAGTAATGCAGCTTGTTCTTGGACCATCCATATACCGAGCCCGGCACTACTCCGAAGAAATTCTTCATCGAGAGCGTAGCGCCGGCCCAATGATGCGTTTTCATTTTGGCGAGCGACACAATCAGATCTGCGCCCAGCACGGTGTTCGGAAAATAGAAATCCTCTTCGCCGGCGAAGCTTTTCACCGACGACACATCATCGCGATTCAGATCGGTGAAGATGCTCTCGAACTTCGGAATCAAGGCGCGATAGCGGGCGTCGTCGGCCATGTCCAGCGTGTCGCGCCGGTGTCCCGGGCCTTCGCCGATTTTCACCTCCGCGGCGCCTAACTGGTGAAATACTTCCACCGCAGCCGCGATCACGTTGGCATTGGTGTTGATCACCGTGGCTGGGTCAAACTCCACCAGGTTGGGTTTCAGCAATACGCGTTTGCCGCGAACATCGAGACCGCATTGCCGGATGCCTTCCAACATGCGGCTAGCCAGGTCGTCGGAATAAGACCGCGCCCGGATAACCGCCACCGCCGAATTTCCCGCCGGCCCATCCGGCAGCTTGGGCGGCTTCTGCAGCTTCTGAGCCTTGATGCCTCCGTAGCCTCCGACGATGGCCGCACCAGTCAGCAGAGCGAACTTGCGCCGGGTCATGCTCGGCCTCCCACTTGAAACAATTTGTAATTCCCTTTTGGATGTCCCAGCGCTTCCAGTGACGCGAGCATCACGTCATGCGAGGTGAATGCGCCTTCCGGGGGCATCGGGACGTCCTTGCCATGACAGCGCAGCGCGATCTGGAGCCAAGCTCTTCCCAACGAAGACTTGGTCTCGGCATGGAATTTCTGGGCCACATCCAGCCCTTGGCTCACGGCCGGGTCACTCACGCCATCCAGCCCCAACAAGGCCAGCGCCGTGGTTTCCGGATACGAAGGTAGATCGAAATACAGCATGTTGGGAGTTCCGTAATTCCAGCCCCCATCGGTGCAGCGGCGGCTTAGGACCAGCTGCTCGCCATCTCGCACCCGTTTTTCCACTTCCGGCCCGCGATAATGGCTGGCTATTTTCTTCAACGCCACCAGAGTATGCGCCGTAGGCTCGATCCACGTCGCGTTCCCTTCTCGCCACGGCCAGCCTTCGTGCGAAACATCCAGCCGGGCTTTGATCAAGTGCAGGAACGATCCGGTGCGCGTCCACATGTTGTGCTCCGCTCCTACCACACGCAGCAGCCAATCCACAGAAGCATGAACACTGGCGTCATCGATGCCACGAACGCTCGCCAAAGTGACCGCGTGCGCCGTCACCCATGTTCCGTCGTTCACTTCTCCGCTGGGACGGAAACTTCCGTCCGTACGTTGCCAGGATCGCACCAGTTTCCACGCTCGATCTAAAGCTGGGCCGGCTCCGGTATCGTGAAGGGCGAGCATTGCATATGTGGTCGGTTCCAGCCAGGATCCTTTGCCGGGGAAATAACCCCAGCCGCCATCCGGATTTTGGTTCGCGCGGAGAAACTCCCGACGAGACTCAAGATACAGTTCACCCACATCAAGAAGATCGACGGATTAGGGAAAAGCTTTAGAACGACGCCTAAGCCGGTCCAGCATTCACTTTAACTAGGCGTAATTTCAGATAGATGGCACCGGGAGTGGGAGTATTGGAATAAGCCTCTGCGGGCTCAAAGCCGACTCCGGCATAAAGCCTCAAGGCTTCCTTCATGCTTGGTAGCGTATCGGCATATAACCATTCATATTGCATCGCGGTTGCCCGGTCGATTACCGCTTCCAAAAGGCGTTTTGCGAGTCCCTGCCCGCGATACCGCGGCCGCAGGAACAATCGCTTCACTTCACCCGAGATCCGGTCTAACCGCCGGAGCGCTATCGTTCCCGCAGCCTCGTCCTCGTTTAGAGCCAGCAGCAACGCCCCGCCGGCGGCTCCATACACTCCCGGCAACCCGTTCCATTCTTCGCCAAAGCCCTGAAAATCCATGGGCAACCCTATCGATTCCCAATATTCGAGCCATAACTGGCGCACGGCGGCAATGTCGCCAGTGGATTCCGCCAGCCGGATAATCACGTTTTACTTTAACGCAGCACCGCGAATCGGCTCACCGAGTAGCCTAAAGCTGCCCCGAGAAACACATCGGACGGAAAGTGCGCCAGCGTGGTGACGCGCGAGAATCCGATAGTGGCCGCCAGTCCATAAGCTGCATATGGAACCCAACGATGCGTTTTTCCATAGCGGCGCGCCACTACCGTCGCCACCGAAAACGCCGCAATCGAATGGCCCGACGGGAAGCTTCCGTGCCCCACGCCCACGCCCCCGGGTCCTTCAAAGAAGGAGTCGCCGAAATTGCCAGTGGACGGAAAATATTCCGGGCGCTCCCTGCGAGTAGCGGTCTTCAAAGCCGTGGCTATAATCTCGCTATCGGCTACGGCCTCGCCGGCCAGCAAGGCGGTGTGGGTGGCGTATGAGTCCTTCTTCAGAAGCCCAACGGCGTATAACGCCGCAGGCATGGCCGCGATCCCGGCGGAGGTGGCAGTGGAGTTAAATACCGAGTTAAATCCGTGGAATGCGCCAGTCGTGGCGAAGGGCTTGTCGGTCCAGGGATCGGCCGCCACTAGTCCCGCTGTCACAGCGATGACCGCCAGCGTGGGAATCCAATAATGATCGTGGGTCAAGCGTGCCGGGAACGTCCAGATCTGCTTCTGGTCGTCCACCACGTTCGGAATGATCTCCTTCAGGCTCACGCTTCGATCGTTCACCGGCGCGGGTTGCTGGCTCCCGGGCGGCGGCGTGGGTGGATTGTCTGCATCCACTTGGGCCCAAGCGCTACAGACTAGGCCCAATAAAACTAGTACCACTGCCAGTCTTCTTTTCATTCCCTTGGATGACGCTGATTCAAACCTTTTAGTTGCTTCAAATTCAATGGGAACCTGTATGAAATCAGTACTCCAATACTAGCCCAAAGCCCTCAATGTGCGGCTCCTGAACTAGTCCTAGAGGCTCAAAGCAGGCTAGGCCCACAGGCTCACAAGAATCGGTACATTCGGGCCTTTGACGGATCAGCCCCGGCTGCGAGAATCATGACGTGCTGAGGAGGAAAAGCTAAATGACCAAAATCATAGAGACTAGCTTGAAAATGAAGATCTGGAAAGACAACCACGGACAGGATCTTATGGAATACGCCCTGATGGCGGGATTCCTGGCGTGTGCGTCGGGCTTTACGCTGCCCCAAATCGCGTCCAGTATCGCGAACGTGCTTGGAACCGTGACGGCCATTTTGGTCGGAACGGGCGGGTCAACCACCGCTCCCGGCGCCTGATATCCGGCTCCCGGCCGCGCGCCATTAGCAGGCGGACCCGAACCGCCGCTAGAATCAAATCGTGCGGCTGAAGATCGTCCAGGTAGGCGAGCCCGTTTTGCGACAACGCGCGCGTCCTTTATTGCAGGAAGAGATCGCACTGCCGGAAACGCAGCAGCTCATCGTTTGGATGCATGAAACCATGCGCGACGCGCCCGGAGTCGGCCTGGCCGCGCCTCAGATTGGATTGCCGCTCCAACTGGCCGTCATTGAAGATCGCCCCGAATACGCCAAGGACATCGGCGCCGACCGTCTGGCCGAACGAGAGCGCCAAGCGGTATCGTTTCAGGTCCTCATCAATCCCCGCATCGTCGAACAATCCGAGCAGCAGGTGGAATTCTTCGAAGGCTGCCTCAGCCTGGGCGGATTCAGCGCTCTGGTGAAACGTTCTCGACAGGTGGCCGTCGAATATTGGGATGAGCGCGGCGAGCCCCAGCGCATCGAGGCGCAAGGTTGGTACGCGCGCATTCTGCAGCATGAGATCGATCATCTGCACGGCCGGCTGTATATCGATCGTATGGAACCGCGATCGTTCATGAGCATCGAGAATCTGAGCAGGCACTGGAAGGATATGCCGGTACAAGCGGTTCGCGAAGCGCTTGATCTGGACTAAATGCGCCTCTTACTCATCTTCGTCGCCGCCTCCTGTTACGCCCAAGTCTCGGCCCGTGTTTCCCTGAGCAATGGAACGCAGGTTTCTATCGCCACGCGTGCCGACAATGGCACTGCGGTAACCTTAAAGACCAGTTTGGCCCCCGCTACCGGCGACAGCTTTTACCGGATTTTTCGCGATGAAAACAACCTGGCCGTTTTCGCTTACGAACTGGAGGTAGCGCGCACCGCCGACGGTGAGAACTTTCGGATCACGGCTAAACCGGCCACCACCGATTTTGCTACGCAGTTTCCAAATGCGGACGGCGGCAAGCCGACGCCGACTCTATCCACGAAGCTGGAGTCTCCCTTGCTCAGCTCGGGCCAATCGTTCCCTATTCCGATTCCCTCGGATCCCGGGCTGGGGCAAACCCTCACCGATACAGTCCAGATCATCATCGGCCAGCGGGGAGGCGCGAACGACGCGGTACCGGCTTCGGCGCAGATCCGATTTGCCGATCTGAGAGTCTTCATCAAAGGACAGCAAGCGACGCCCTCCGGCGCGGGCTCAGACGTAGCGGGACGATTCGCGATGTTCTATATTCCGGGTCGCGGCGGCTACTTCTTCTCCACCGATCCCGTGAATGAACGTCCGTTCCTGCAAGTGGGGGTGGTGGACGGAAAACATCTGACCTTCACCGTTGACAACGACATGTACGACGGCACCACCAGCGCGCCTATTCTAGTACATTCCGATCGAGGACAGTTGTGGGTTTATCACGATCCGAACTACAAGCCCGCGGGCAACTGGACGAAAGCCGACCTGGCCAGCAACCGGGAGGAGTTTTTCACCGCGGCATCGGATTCGTTGCAATGGTGGGTGCAGTAACGCCGCGCGGCCGGACCGAGCGTTCCTAAACTTCGCCGACTACTTGCTTGGGCGCAAATTCAATTACCGTGCGGCTCAATCTCCGCCGCCAGTAATTTTCGAATAGCCCTTTCATAGCTTCGCCCATGCCCGCATGTTCGAACACGATAGCGGTCCAAGTGGGGCGCGTGATCACAGGGTCGAGCAGCGCCACCAATCCGCGCGAGCCATCGAACACCGCCAGCTTCATGGGCAGCGAATCGATCTGCGCCACTTCCACGCCGGACGATGCGTATTCTTCCAGGCGTTGCCGGTGTGCCAGGTCGAGCGTACCCGCTTCGATCAGCAGCCGGCACGTCACGCCCCGCTGACGCGCTTGCTTCACCCATTGTTCGTCGAGCGGATCCACCGCGTAGGGCGGCCGCGAAAATTCCAAATATTCATGCCGGACGTCGGAAAGCATGCGCCGGTATTGCTGCGCGATCTGCTCGGGATCGCTCACGATCCGCAAATATTCAAGCGTGCCGCGTTCGCCCTGGCCTTCCGAATAGGAGGCAGCCAGATCCACCACCAGGCTGTCGGCCATGCGCGTCTGATCGGTCAGCTCGCGCTGCAACATTTGGGAACGGCGCGCCAGATAGCTGGGGACAGCCAGGCTGGGCTCGACGGCAGAAAACAGCTTGGTCTTTTCCTGCACCACCTGTGCGAAGCCCTTCTCCACCAAACTGTCCAGGACTTCATAAATCTTTTGCCGCGGCACATGCGCGCGAGCCGCTAATTCTATGGCCTTAAAACGCGGATGCCCGATCAAAACCAGGTAAGATCGCGCCTCATAAGCGTTCAGGCCCAATTGCTGTAGCCTGCGCCAGAAGCGTTGAAAATCTAACTCGGGTAGTTCCGTCGTCATCCTAATAGACTCAAGCGAAGTTTAGAGCATATCAGATGGTGGCGGGCAGGTGGCTCGCCGCCCGCTGAATCCGTACTAGGGCTTGGTGCGCGGCGTCAGGTCGCGGTGGAACATGTAGGAAATTTCGATGGGCATGCTATCCATCGACTGCACGCGCAGCACCAGTTGATAGAAGCGCGGCATGCTACCGTCGGGCCTTTTCAGCTTGGTGGCCAGCGCCCGAGCCAAGGTTGGATCGGTGATGGCCCGCACCGCCGCCAGTGTGCTTGAAATCTGATTCCCGGATAAATACAAGATGTCGCCATTGCCGTATAGCCCAGGCACATGGGTGATTAGCGCGTGGGTTTCTTCACTTGCTTGGGAACTGTCGACCGCTTGGGATCCCGCGAGCTGGTCTGGAATGAAGCTTGGCTCGCCGGGCTGGGGGCTGAGGTTGCGGATTCCATTCGGCTCCAGCACCAATGCTTGCCCCTTGGAAAGCGCCTCGATCTGACGATTACCCGAGACTGGCCCGAGAAACACCACGTTGTCCATCAGGACTTCCGGCATCGCAACCTGATCGCTGCGGGTAACCAGCACATTGTCCTTACGATGCGACAAAAACTCACCCAGGAGAAACGCTCCCGATGCTCCGTCCGAGGGAGCCAGACAAATCATCAAGGGGCGATTGGTGTTCAGCATCGGTCCCCAAAGTTGCTGCAACTCCGGCGTGCCCAGATCCGCTCCGGCGTGCGGCACGCGGGCCGTTTTCTCGCGCCAAAGCGCAACACCCAAAACCGCGGCGCACACCAGAGCCACCACCAGCGATGCGCCCAGGATGATTTCCTTGCGATGGTTCGGCTCCGGTTGTGCGGCCTCTGGCGGAATCGCGGGGGTTGGCAGCGTGACAATCTCGCGCGTCTCGAACGTAACTCGAAAACCGCCCTTGGGAACGTCGACAATCACGGGATCGTCTACGCCTTCGGTGCGATAGTACTCCGCCAGCTTTTGCCGCAGCCGGGCGACATGCATCCGCACCACCGATTCCTGGCGAGGATCATAGGAGGCAGGCTTGGCGAAAACATCCAGGCCCACCGTATATTCCTTCAGGCTGCCGGCCGTTCCCGAGAGCGATTTCTCAGCGAGATAGTGCAGAAGGTTGCGGTGGACTTCCGAAGTGCGAAAGGCCTTGCTCTGGACGATGCGCTGGACCTGCGTTTGGTTCGCTTCCAGCTCGACGACCATCGCTATTTATCATAAGGCATAGCCGCCGGTTCATAGTACCCGTTGAGCTTGAGATGGATGGTGACTGGACTGCCGTTCGGATTCTTCCAGCGCCAGCGATACCACCCCGACGATTGCGCCTCGAACGCGCTATGCGATTCAGTCGCAGTGAGTGGATTTTGATTCGCAAACTGGCAGGAAACCATGGTGCGGCTGGCGGTCCAGGAAAAAACCAGCGTGGCGCCGGCCTGCATCGCGACGCGATATTCCACTACGCCGTTGGCGGCTAGCGGCAGATCGAAACTATCCTTGCGCAATGGTTGCAGGGGGCTAAACGATTGCAGCAGCGATCGAGCGCTCAAGGGCAGCGTCGCCGAAGGCGGCCTCGGCGGTCTGCGCACGATCCAAAAATGCACGCCGGCGAACGCGGCCAGGGTCAGAACAGCCGCCGTCATGATGATCAGCCATCCTTTCCTGGTCACTATAGCGATTGTATGCGGTGGCGGCCCAGCGGCTTTGGAGACGCAAAAAACTAGTGGCTTTTCCCAGCTTTTTCACGGCCAACCCTGTAGCAGATTGCCCTACGCGCCGATAGAAAGCACAGGAGCAGGCATGGCAACATTGCCTCTAAAGAACTGGAGCGTTGCGTCCATCCGCCAGACTAGCGGGATCAGTCTGGAAGAGATCGCACGGGACACCAAGCTCAAGGTCACAACCCTGAAGGCCATTGAAGATGCTAACTTTGATGTTTTGCCGGGCGGAATTTATAACATCAGCTACATCCGGCAATACGCGAGGGCTATCGGCGTGGACGAAGGGGCTTTGGTCCGAATGTACCAATCGTTACGCCCGGAAGATAATCAGAGTGAAACAGACGGGCGTTAGTTGGGTCGAAATTCCCAAGCCCAGAAAGCAGGAGTAACATGGCGGCTGCCGCTTCTTTGCAAACCGACACATCCTCGTCCCCGGCCGTTCTCGGCAAGGACGTAACAGTAACAGGTGAAATTCGCAGCCACGAACCTCTCATCATCGAGGGCGAGGTTCAGGGTACCATCGACGTGGCCGGCCACCTTCTCACCATCGCACCCCGAGGGAACGTGCGCGCCAGCATTAAGGCCAAGGAGATTGACGTTCTTGGGTCGTTGCAAGGAAACATCGAGGGCGCCGACAAAGTCTACATCCGCACTGGCGCAAAATTCGTGGGCGATATTCACGCGCGTGGCATCGTGATTGAGGACGGTGGATTCATTCGCGGAAAAGTAGATCTGACGCGCAAGGCCTGATAAAAATCCCGGCGCCTTTTTCGAGAGCCGCTTAGTGAAACGCCTGGTCGATGGCGTGGAACGTCGTTACGAACTGCACTCCCAGAACGTTGTTCTGCGTTCCCGGGAGATGCTCGATGCTTAACCACTCATAGCTGGCTTTCAGCAGTTGATGCCGGTTCACCCACCAGCCTCCTGCTAGCTCATAGGAAGCAATCGATGGCGAGAATTCGCTGGTGGAGGCTCCGCTCGCATCGGCTGCCCCGCCCGGCTTGAACCAGCNNTCGGGGCGTCAGAATGCGCTTGGCCTCGCCGTAAGTGGAGATCACCGAAGGCGCCTGAGTGAAACCAGGGTAGTCGTACTGGAAACGTTGCCATTCGCCGCTCACGCTCCAGTGCCCGCGCGCCCATTGCGCCTCCAGACCCAGACCACTGGCCGGGAAGCTGCGCACCGAGGTTCCGAGTGGCAGTGCGGCGGCGACATCGGGAGTCAGATAGGGTCCTCGGAATCCGGAAATGCCTACTCGGAACCCCTGGCGGATGGTATAGCCGCCGCCCGCTACCCACTGCGCGTATTGTGGAGCATGGCTCAAGCTTAATGGACCCGATGGCGAGCCACTGGCAACCTGAATCCGAGCATCCAATCGATGGCTGGAAACTTCAGCTTGAATCGCAGGCATTCCGTAGAGGTTCACCGGCGTCATTCCGTCGTCTGCACCGGACGGCCCGCCACAATGGTTAGAGACCTGGAAGGGGTTTTGCCCAAGCAGGTCAGCCACCCCGCAAGGCAGCTGATCGTTTCGCAAGCCTATGTACTGGGTGTAGCTAAGCGGTTGATCGAGCAGCGCATTGTCGGCGTCGTCGTAATGAAGGGGAAACGCCCCAAAGGCGGACGCCAGGTTGCCGGCCTTGAATACCACCGAGGTCTTCTCCCGGCGAATCTGATAACCCACAAAAGCCTGTTGCGCTTGAACGTACCACTCATGATCCGGCTCGTAAGCGTCGTAGTAAAAATACGGCGTGAAGTGCAACTCCTCGGCGGCGTAGAAGAACCAGTGCTGCCCGAGCGTAACCGTCGGGGACAGCACGATCCGAAATCCGCCCATCACAGGCGAGCTGCCTGGATCCTCATACTGTCCACGGCGGGTGTACATCGCGCCGCCGCTCGCAGTGATTGGCAGGCTGAAGCCAAAGTTCGAATCCGATGTGCCGGAATCTGGGGAGCCGGAATCTGGACGGCCGGAATCCTGGGATTGAACCGGCACCGCCAGTGCGCCGCACAAAACCACCCAGAGCGCCGATCGGAACGCTCGTCTTAACATTGGCGAACCTCCTTGCCAGCGAGTTGGTCCTCGAGGAATTCGTCCGCTCCCTGGGCGAGTGGAAGCCTGAGTGCGACTGTGAATGCGGTTCCAACGCCCACGCGGCTCTCCACGCCAATCGACCCGCCCATAACTTCAACCAGTTGCTTGACGATGGTCAACCCCAGCCCAGTCCCCCCGTATCGGCGCGTCATCGAACCATCGGCTTGAGTGAACTTTTCGAAAACCAGTTCCAGCTTGTCGGCTGGGATTCCGATGCCGGTATCGTGCACTTTCAGGACCACGGACGCCTGCTGCTCGGTCCTATCCAGGCACTGCTGTCTGTTCAAACACTCGACCGTCACGGTGATCCCGCCGCACTCGGTGAATTTGATCGCATTTCCCACCAAGTTGATCAATATCTGGCGAATGCGAATGGCATCGCCCACCAAACTGACCGGCGCTCCGCCCGCATACTCGATCATGATCTCCAGGCCTTTAGCAGCAGCCTGTGGGCCGAGCAGGCTATTCACGTCCAGAATGGTCTCGAGCAGGTTGAAAGCCGCCAGATTGAGCGTCATCTTGCCCGCGTCCAGACGCGAGAAGTCGAGGATGTCGTTGATAATCGCAAGCAGCGAATTGGCCGAGTCGCGAACGGTTGAGGCGAACTCGGTCTGCTCCTCATCCAGCCGCGTATCGAGAAGCAGGTCGGTGAGACCGATCACGCCGTTCATGGGCGTCCGCAGCTCGTGACTCATATTGGCCAGAAACTCGCTTTTGGCGCGGTTGGCCGATTCGGCAGCAACTTTCGCTTTCTCCAGCTCGGCGCGCGTACGTCGTTCGGCCGCTGCCACGCGATTGAACGACTCAGCGAGTACATGCAGTTCCCCAGCCGCCTCGCCCGCGCTGATATGTTCCGGAAACTGGCGGTTGCGCTCGCCCCGTTCCAACTGCGCCGCCAATTCGCGCAGGGGCTTGGTAACCGATCTGGACGTTGCCAGCGTGAACAGCAGCGCCAGCAATACGCCGCAAGCCCCCACCTTCGCCAGGATGCTTACCCAGCCGGCCGTGAAGTCGCGCACCGCGGCGTCCAGCGACCGCAAAACGATCAACTTAAATCCGGGTCCCAGGCGCGCGTCTTGGACCGGCAGCACCAGAAAAGTCTCGCCGCCGCGGCGGATCTCGCACTCGGCCAGCGGCTGGCGGCATCCGGAACGCAGGTCATTTTCAAGCGATCCCCAGGTGGCACGCGGTAAAGTGGCTTCCAGAACCTTGCCATTCTGCAGCAGCACCGTCTCTCCGCCCAGATGATAGAGACTAAGATCGAACTTGGCGCCGAGTTTCAATTCTCCGATCTGTTCGCCCCCGATCACGATCGGCGTCGAAGTCAATTCGTAGAGCACACCGCCGCTTTGCATGACAGACGTGTCAGGGGGGATGTTCGCCAGCTGCGCCTGGGTGCTCGTCGTGCCTGAACCGAATTCGACCGCCGCTTGTGTTCGCCCCTTCCAGTCGGTAACAGCCAAAAGGTCGTAGCCCACCAGCCCATGCATCTCCCGCAGCTGAGCCTCAATGGTGCGACGGATCTCAGCGGCCGTTTCGGGCGTGGAAGAACCCTCGTGCGTAAGACCAATTGCCGCTTTCAAACCCGCGCTGTCAGCCAGTACCGAAACGAACTGGCCGATCCTCCGGGAATAGTCCGCGTTGGCGCGATCCAGCAATTCTTCGGACTTTTGCAACGAATCGCGCAGGCCATCTTTCACACGTTGCTGCACCAGCGTATTCAAGGCCAGAAAACTGGTGGCCAGGACAGCACAGACCGGCAGGAATGAAAACAGGAACGCCCGCGCGGTGAGTGATGTCCGCCCGAGCAAGGCTATTGCTCCGTGTCCACCGGCACGCGGATGGTGACGTCCACGCTGCCGGTTTCAGGCACTTCAACATCTACTTTGTGAAGACCCGCGATCTTGTGCCAGGCGGTTAAACGATAATGCCCCGCGGGTACATTCGAAAACGTGAAGCTGCCATCCGCCGAAGGCTTTTGAAACCACGGGCTGGCCGTAACCACAATGGCGGCGTACATATTTGCATGGATGTGGCAATACACTTGAACCACGCCTGGGTTGTTGAATGTCACGGTGCGGCTTTGGCCTTGTGGATAGTAGCCGAGATCAAAGGCCTGCGCCTTGGAGAGCGAGAAGACGTTGTGAAAAATCGGGTCGAAATTCGGAAATTGGACGGAGGAGCCAACCGGCACCACAAGCAGGTCGGGCTCAAACCTCGCTCCCTTCTGGTTGAGCACCTCGGTGACAGGGGCTTTAGGGGTCACTTTCCCTTGTGCTTGGCCTCCGTCTTTGCGCGCGCCGTCTTTGCGCGCGCCGTCTTTGCGCGCGCCGTCTTTGCGCTGTTCCAGGATCACCACCATGTGATCGAATTCGTTCAACGTTTCCGATTCGCGTGGCGCAGAGGGAGTGGCAGTTCCCCGCAAGTTATACACGATAGGGGACAAAGCCTTCTTCGTCAGCCGTTTGGTAATGAGCGCAACTCCATGCACATCACCGGCCGATGCAGTGATCGCCAGTAACAGGAAAGCCGAAACGGGGCGCGCGAGTTTCATCCCATTTCCTCTGCTCTTGGAATCGGTCGCCTGAGGCCCCGGCTGTAGGGTGAACGTATTCCCAAGCATGCTATTCTGAAGCGAAGTAAGTATTCTCCAGGAGTCGGACGAATGCGGAACAGCCGATTGCCCATTCGCTACAAGGTTTCTAAACCCCTGCAAGCAGTGAAGCTGGCCGAGCATCCCGGCAGCAGCCAGCGCGATCCAACCGGCACCCTGGTGTGCAGATCCCGGCCGAGGTAATTGTTGAAACCGAAGGGGGCGTTGCCGATTCCGGCCTGATCAATGTCCTTTGGAAGGGCGAAGTCTTCTCGGTTTTCAATGAGGATCTGCAAGAGAAAGCGGCGCCCGTCAACGCGGCTGAGGTTTAGACCCCAACCTTTGCGCAACTCGCGCGCCGATCTCCCATGCCAAGCGAACGCGACCTGATCCGAGCTTCCGCGGCGGGGGACGCCGAACGGATGCGAGCGCTGTTGGGGAGCGGAGCGAAAGTCAATGCGCGCATGAAGAACGGAGCCACTGCCCTGCTGGCTGCAGCCGTGGCCGGACGCATCGAAGCGCTTCAGATTCTGTTGCTGCAAGGCGCCGACCTGAAAGCGCGCTATCGCGACGAAGCCACCGTTCTGGTGATGGCGGCCACGCAGGGGCACGCCAATGTGGTCCAGTTGCTATTGCAAAAAGGCGCCAGCCATCACGAACGCACTCGCAACGGCGTCACTCCGCTGCTGGCCGCCGCCATCGAAGGACATGGAGCCGTGGTGGAAGCGCTGCTCGCCGCCGGAGCCGACCCTAATGACGCCGACGCGCGCGGCGTTGCCCCGCTGATTGGCGCGGCGGTGAACGGACGAATGGAAGCGCTGTGCGCCTTGATCGCGGCTGGGGCGGATCTCGGGGCGGTCAGTAAATCGGGGCTCACGGCGTTGGCTGCAGCCGTATCGGCGGCGTCGCCGGTGGCTTGGGTACTGCTCGAAAAAGGCGCCGATCCGAACACGTTGGACGAGCAGGGCCGTCCGGTTCTGGTGACGGCGGCAGCCTGTGGAAACGCGGAAGCAATCCCGATGCTGCTTGCAAAAGGCGCACGAATCGAAGATGCGGATCCATCGGGCGCAACCGCCTTGCTCGCGGCAGCATTGGGCGGGCAGATCGAAGCAGCTCAGGCGCTGCTGAACGCGGGCGCCAATCCAAATGCGGCGGCGCAAAGCGGTATAACGCCGCTCATTGCCGCAGTCGTCCGAGGACAGACCGGCATGGCGGAGTTGCTGATGCAATCCGGCGCGGACGTGAATGCGCGCACCAGCCAGGGCGTTACGGCCCTGATGGCGGCGGTGAACAGCCATCCGGAAGCCATCCCCGTATTGCTCTCCAAAGGCGCCGACGTGAATGCTGCGGATCAAAGCGGGCTGACGGCGCTACATGCCGCAGCTGCAATGGGACGAATGGAAGCGGTTCGGTTACTGATGGAATCGGGCGCCGACGCTCAACAACTCACTGCGAGCGGGCTGACGGCGTTGAGTATTGCCGAAGCGGGCGGGCACACCGAAATTGCCGATTTTCTTCGTGCTTAAGCCTTAGTCCGCGCGCGCGTTAGTTTGCCGGAATTCTCGGGACCATCAGATGGAACAGCTTGAGCGGCGATCCGGGTCCGGCTTGAATGGTGGCTGACTCTGACGGCCCCAGATAGACGCCCGCGCCGCGAGCGACCTCGTAGTCCTTGTTGTCCAGGCGGATGCTTCCCTGCCCTTCCATCAAGTAAATGAGCTGATGTTTCTCGAGCGGATCGGCTTGGAACTTTTCGCCCGGTGAGAGCCAGCGCAGCGTCCCCAAAACATTCTTTGCGCCGACTAACTGCTGATTCAGAATCTCTGTTACCTCGCCTTGCGGAGTCTTCACGCGCGGCAGCTTGTTGGTGTCAATAAAAGTAAGTGATTTGGTCATGACAAATTCCCTAGATTATGTTTGGACCCAGACGCGGCCATCCACGCGATTCCAGCGTAGATCGTCCGGAGTGCCGTCCAGGATGTGGGTCTTGAAACGATTGGGCGCCTGGAATTCGAAGTAAAAAAGTCCGGTCTCGGTGGCGCGCAGGCGGTNNTGATGAAGTAGAAGTGCTCGCAAATCTCGTGATAGTGGTAGGGCGAAGAGCCGTGGGCTTTGTAAACCATCACGCCCGCGAGCATATCGTCGATATTGGCGAGTTCTTTGTTGACGAAGAAAGTACGCTCGCGGCCGGGAACCACGGCGACCAGCTTCGGCAGATCGTCTTCGTGAAATATGTATGCCATCCTAGTTTCCTTTATTGACCGTTAGTGCGGCCGGTATGCCACTCGCGCGACCTCGGCATAGGGCACGGCGGCAACGGTAGCACGAATCTTGGCCTGGGTATGACGCTCCACCGTCGGCTTGGTCGATCCGCGGCCTTCCTCACCCCATACCACAGTGACCTGCGTACCAGGTTCACTTTGCGCCACATCCACCACGCCGAGCGAAAGCATCGTCCGCTCGTTGTAAGTGTATCCGGTGTAAGTGGACACGCCGATGATCTTATCGTCTTTCAACACTTTGTCAAATGGGAGTGTTGCGTAATTCGCTAAGGGTAAGTCGATGTACTTAGAGATGTCGCCCGGCTGGAATAAGGAGCCAAATACACGCGCCACATCCTCACCGTTCCAGGCTAGAGTTACTTTCTTACGGCGCTGATCGCCGGCTATTTTCTCGAGCGCCGCGCGTCCGATAAAATCGTGATCGAACTTGACGAAAGGACCGTAACCCAAGTCGTAGGGAGTCAGGTAATAGTCGGTAATCTTGTCGGAATAAAAGCTGCCGCCGAGCGAAGCCATGGCTTCATAACTTTTGGCGGTCAACCATTGCCGGTATGCTTTCATTTCGTCTTCGACGTAGATAGCCGGCAAAGGAGATGGAATCCAGCCGGACTCGAGACAGGTGGTGGGATAAGCTCGCGATCCCACTTGCCGGATGCCGAATTCCTGACCGGCCTCGACAATGGCATCGCGGACTGCGTCGCCGTCTTCCCAAGGACCAAAAAGTTCCCAGCCGGGCTGTCCAACCATTCCATGCCGCAAGGCACGAACCTGCCGGCCCGCGATGGTGAAGACATCCATATTGAAGAAACGGATATCGGGCGCAGGCTTCCCCGTCACTTTCTCCATGGTCCGAAGGGCATGGGGGCCCTGAATCTGGTAGCGGTAAGTTCTGCGACGACCTTGATTGACGGCGGATCTCTCGTCGCGTTCAGCGGTGGCCTTATAGCCGCCCGCCTCTACGTTATATTGCACCCAATTCAGGGCTGGAGGACGCCCCACCAGGTTGAACTTGTTTTCGTCCAGGTAGAAGAGAATCGCATCGCCAATCACGTAGCCGTTGTGATTGCAGGCGACAAACTGCTTGGCTTGGTTGACCTTGAAATTCTTGAAGCTATTGATGGCCAGATCCGAAAGCATTTTCAGCGCGTCGGGACCATCGACATACAGATCGGACATGTGATGCGACTGATCTAAGAGAGCGCAGGTCTCTTTCCAGGCACGCTGCTCATCTCTCCAATTGGTGAACTCGGGACGCACCACCGGGAAGGCATAGGGTCCAATCTGCGAATTGCGCAGGCGCTGGACCGGATTGCCGGCGGCGTGTAGCACGTCCTCTAAGCTTTGCTGACTCATTGCTGCTTGATAGCTCCTCTATAGTGATTCAGACGTTGGCTCGTTGCGGGACCACTGATATGCCTGCAGGCGGACCGAACTGCATTATATCCCACTGAGCCGGGCGAGTCGGAAGTCTGTAGTACAAGTCTGTAGTACAACGCGCTGGATTCCGAGTACGCGCGTAAGATTATCGACCATGCTGAAGCCTATGTTGACGGCAACGTTCGCACGAACCGTCTTGAGAATTTCTGGGGTTTATTAAAACGCGCAATTCGCGGAACATATGTGAGCGTTGAACGGTTCCATCTCAGTCGCTTCCAGATGAGCAGTCCTTCCTTCACAACGAGCGGCATGACCCGGATGCCCGACGATTCTATAGGTCCTGAACTCCCTCGCTGGAAAGCGATTGCCGCGGAGCGTGCTGACCTGCCAGGGGGCGGTGATGTGTCGGAGAAAAACGACAAAATCGCGGAAGCAAAAAAGCCACCGCCCAAACCGCTGAGGCACAGAAAGTTCGAGAAGTTGCTTAAGCAGGCCGTCAAAGCGCCTTCGATGTCGCGGCCCGCCAAGAAGCTTACTCCTCCTGGGTGATTCCACAGGAAAATATCACCGCCGGATTTCCATTGTTGCGAACGCAATAATAGGTTCGGTGTGATCCATTTCTGTCGGTATAATAACTTAATCCAGCAAACAGAATCATGATCTTTCCCTCTTTAAACTGGGAAAACTTTGTACCATCGAACCTGACCATGGGCTCATGGGTGAACCATATCTGAGATCCAGGAGTAACAGTAAGTCCCCGTAAACTCCCTCCCTGTTTTTGAAACTGCCGTATTCTATCTCGGGCTTCCTGTTCAGCACGCAGTTCACGTTGTTTCTCGATGACAGAATCGTCAGATGCTTCGAACGCAACCGATGCCTGATATCGCTTGGTCTTAGCATCTATTGCCCCTACGTTCTGCAAATAGACATTGACTGAAACAGCATCACTGCTGTCCGGTTACGG
>PKZC01000276.1 GCA_003132905.1 Bryobacterales bacterium
GCGCAGCCAAAGATGGCGATGATCCATCAGGAAATCGACGCCGTGTTCCTTGGGCGTGATTGGATACGGATCGGATTCCGGAATGCGCTGCACAATCTCGGCGCCCTCCACGTCCATCTCGTACCCGCCCGGCGCGCGCTGCTCCGGACGCACTTTGCCGCGCAGGATCAACGACGATTCCTGCGTCAGGCCCTTGAGCGATTCGAAGGTCGCTTCGTCCAGATTGGCTTTCACCGCCACCGCTTGCATGGTGCCGGTGCCGTCGCGCAACAGCGGGAATACGATTTTTCCCGATTTTCGCAAGTTGTATAGCCAGCCCGCGATCTCCACCGGCTCGCCGGTATGCCGCCCGGCGTCTTCAATTCGAATGCGGGAATATGCCATCAAACTTTCTCTAGCGTTGCCAGGCTTTCCAGCTTTTCGAAGATCTGCCTCACCATATCGAGCGATTGCGGCAGTGGAAACTCGGGATAGTCGCGTAGCTCGAGCAACAAGGGATACTGCTCTGGCAATGTGCGCAACAGGCCCATGGTCTCGGTCCAATCGATGGTGCCGCCCGGCGAATGGAACGGCCACAGATGGCTATCTTCGCGGCCGTTGTTGTCATGCAGGTGCGTGGACCGGATGCGGTTTTTCAAAATCGCGAACGCCGACGCCACGCCTTCGTTCATATTGGCGTGCCCGACATCCAGGCAGAAGTTGAGCTTCAGATGCGTTTGCTCCAGAAATTGGATCAGGCGGTGTGAGCTGGATAATTCGTTCGGCGTATTTTCGAGCAGCACTTCCACTCCACGGGCCTTGGCAAACAGGTGAATTTCCTCGAGCGAAGTAAACGCAGCATCTACCTTGCGCTCGTCATACTCCTCTTCATAGGCGCCGATGTGCTGGATCAGATAGCGGAATGGGATCACTTCGGAAATATCGAGCGCGCGCTTGATCTCATCCAGCATATCCAGCCGCTTCGATTTCACCGGCTCAGTAATGTTGATGTGCGAGTTGGGACCCGACCGTCCCCACATATCGTCGCTATATATAGGCGAGTGCAGCGAGTGCAGTTTCAGCTTCGAATCCCGGAACCAATGTCCCAGTTCGGTGATTTGCGCCTTGTCCCTATAATCCAGATGCTGGCGGGCGCAGAAAATCTCTACCGCAGGCACACCGGCCTGCCAGATCCTGTCCAGCCAGACGGTGTTCAAGCGATGATTCACCAGCAGGTGCGTCGAGAGAACATGATTCATGCTTGGTCAGTACCCTTCCGCTTTTCCGTTGCCTCTTCCATCGCTTCCCCCCTGCAGCCAGCCGCCATCGCTCAGAATTGCTTCCACGCGCGCCACCACGGACCCCTCGAGCGGCGCAACCTTGTGTCCCATGCCTCGCAGGATTCTCACTGTATCGGGAGAAATTCCCTTCTCGACGTATAGGACGTCCGGCATCCACTGATGATGAAAACGCGGCCAGTCCACCGCATCCTGAATGTTCATATGGAAATCGACAACATTCAGCAACACCTGTAGTACGCCGTTAATGATACGCGATCCGCCAGGGGCTCCCAGCATCAGAAAAAACTTGCCATCACGCAATACGATGGTGGGAGTCATCGACGAAACGGGCCGCCTGCCGGGCTGAATCGCATTATTTTCCCCCTGGATCAGATGGAACAGATTCTCTGAGCCAGGCTTGGCGGCGAAGTCGTCCATTTCATCGTTCAACAGAAACCCTAAGCCGGGCACGGTAACGCCGCTGCCATATCCATTGTTCAGCGTGTAGGTCACCGCTACGGCGTTCCCTTCACTATCCACGATGTTGAAGTGTGTCGTCTCTGTGCCTTCACGGACGGAAATTTTCCCCGGACGAATCTGATCGCTGGGCGTGGCGTGCAGCGGATCGATGCTGCGGCGGCGGCCAGCGATGTATTTCGGGTCCAGCAGTTTGCTGACGGGCACCTGATAGAAATCCGGATCGCCGAAGTATTCGCTGCGGTCGGCATAAGACCGCCGCATCACCTCGGCGACATAGTGAATCGATGCCGCCGATCCAGCGCCCGTTTTCTCGTATCCGGACCCCTCCAGCATCCCAAGCATTTGCAGCAATCCCACGCCACCCGCGCTGGGCGGAGGCGCAGTGAGGATCTCGTCGCCGTGGTACTTGCCGTGTAGCGGCGCGCTTTCCTCCGCTTGGTACGCTTTCAAGTCCGCCAGCGTGATCAACCCGCCATGCGCCGCCATCGCGGCAACCAGCTTCTGAGCGGTTTCGCCTTCGTAAAAATCGCTTGCGCCGCGATCCCGGATCCGCTTCAGCGTCGCCGCCAATTCCGGCTGAATAAACTTCTGGCCGTACTGGACACTCAAAAAGATCCGTTTTGAATCGGGGAAGCGCGACAGCAGCTTGGTGGCCTCCTCGTTACGCAGCGAACTATCGAAACTGTAGGAAACCGCATACCCTTCGCTAGCCAACTGGATCGCAGGATTCACCAATTCAGCCCACGGTTTGCGCCCGTATTTCTGGTGGGCCAGTTCCAGGCCGCGCACCGTTCCCGGGACCCCCGCCGCGCGCCATCCCACCAAACTGTCCTCGGTAACGTTGCCTTTTGAATCCAGATACATGTTGCGGGTGGCTGCCAGCGGCGCTTTTTCCCGAAAGTCGATGAAGGTGGCCCGTCCATCCGCGAGGTGCGCCAACAAGAATCCGCCGCCGCCGATGTTGCCGGCATATGGATATGTCACAGCCAGGGCGAATCCAACTGCCACTGCGGCATCGATCGCGTTTCCTCCGGCCTGCAGCACTCGCAGACCGACGTCGGCAGCCAGAGGCTCCTGGGTGACAACCATCGCGTGTTTGGCATGTTCCGGCTGACGTGCCATCAAGCTCACCGTCAGGAGCAGCACGCTAGCAATCCGGGCTCGCATGGATACTTCGATTCTACCGTGGCACGTCACGCAACTAGTTTCGAGCCGCGGCGCGGCCACCCTAGGCTGTGGACAGCTGCTGCTGGCGTCCGCGATGATATTGCTCCAAGGTCTGGTTGGCCGACGCGATGGTTTGCAACTCTTGCGCCACCAGTTCCAAAGCGCGCCCAGGCAACGCGGCGTACAATTCACCATCGCCGATTCCCGTGTACACGCGATTTCCGATGCAACCCGCGCTGGTAACCATTCCGTGCGCCAGCGCCGCCGGGATCGCCATGCAAGTGGGCCGCGCCAATAACGGCAGCTTGGACGCAACACCCGCGCGCAATGCAGCTTCCTCCAACAACATCAACTTGGAAGCCGTGGCTACAAACAGGACCACATCCGGCTCCACCGCCGTGTCGCCCAGCGGTGCGAAGAGAATGTTCTTAGGCGGCTTCGGCAAAACGGGTATGCCCGGCACTTCTTCCATCTTCAGATAGCCCAAGCTGGTCATCGTGCCCAGAATGGACGGCAGGTCTTGTGCCCGGTCCTCTGGCAAAGCGATGTTGTGTGTGTACGAACCCACCGGGCAGTTGTAATGATCTGACGGCGCGGTGGCGAAACTCCTGCCATCCGCCGCCAATCTCCAGAAACTGCAACCGGCCGGTTCGGAACCTGAAAACTTCTCCACACTCGGGGGCGCTTCGTCGGTAAAAGCCACGGCCACCGGCCGCCGGCGAAGATCGAGAGTTTCCTGGAACTGCTTTTCGAGCGCTTTATAGTCTGCCATGCGTCTCTCTATCTTGGCACGTGCAAGAATCAGAAAGGATGTCTCCAGCAGCCAAAGCGCTCACCGCCCGCCAATTTTTTTCACGGCAGGGAGTGTTGTCGAAATGGCATCCGCGCTACGAGTTTCGCCCTGGACAGCTCGAGATGGCCGAAGCGGTAGAAGCCGCCTTAGCCGAGAAAAAGCACCTGCTGGTGGACGCGGGCACCGGCACGGGAAAAACGCTCGCGTACCTTGTTCCAGCATTGCTCTGCGGTAAACGCGTAGTGGTCTCCACCGGAACCAAGAACCTGCAGGAGCAGCTCTTCTACAAAGACATTCCATTTCTACAGCAGCATTTCGACCGTCCTCTGCAAGTGTGTTACATGAAGGGCCGCACCAACTTCGCTTGCCGGCAGAAGATCTATGACGCCGATCGCGAGCCCATTTTGAGCGGCCTGGAAGAAATCGCCGACTTCCAGATCATCCGCGAATGGGAGAAGACTACCACCACCGGCGATCGGTCCGAAATAAAGACGCTGCCCGAATCCAGTTCCGCGTGGCACAAGATCGATGCGCGCCGCGATCTTTGCACCGGCCAGAAGTGCCAGCAATTCGAGCGTTGTTTCTTGACCGAAATGCATCGGCGTGCGCACGAGAGCGACATCATCATCGTCAATCATCACCTTTTCTTCGCCGACTTGGCGGTGAAGGATGACGATTTTGGCGGCATCATCCCCGAGTACGCGGCCGTGGTCTTCGACGAAGCGCATGAAATTGAAGACGTCGCGGGCAAGTACTTCGGCGTGGGCGTCAGCAACTATCAATTTCAAGAGCTGGTGCGCGACATCGCGGCCGTCTCTCGCGCCAAACAGTTTGGCTCAGGCGAGCTCGACCGTACCCTGGACACCCTGGACGATCGCGCCCAGCAATTCTTTCTGCTCTTCGGCGAAACCGAAGGACGCATCGCGTTCAAGGGACACGCGGCCTTCTTCGATCAGCATGGCGAGGCCTTGGAAGATCTTATGCGCGCCCTCGAATTGATCGGGACCCACCTGCAATTGGTGAAGACGACGCCCGACGAAGTGATTCCGCTCTTCCGCCGCGTCCAGGAAATGCAGCAGCGCCTGGAATTTTGGCGCAAGGGCGTCGACCGCTCCTATGTCTACTGGGTAGAGCGCCGCGGCCGCGGATGTTTCCTGCAAGCCACGCCCATCGATGTCTCGTCACTGCTCGAAGAAAAACTATTCGACAAGCTGGACACCGTGATCCTCACCTCCGCTACGCTCGCCGTAGGGGAAACATTCGAGTTCGCCGAGCGCCGCCTGGGCATTCGCCATACCCGATCGCTGGTCGTCCCCAGCCATTTCGAATATGCCAAGCAAGCGCTGCTCTACGTGCCCCAGCATTTGCCCGATCCACGCTCGCCCGCCTTTACCCGCGCCGCTGCCGAAGAGGTCACGCGCATCCTGCGCCACACCCGAGGCCGCGCCTTCGTTCTCTTCACCAGCTATCAGCAGATGCGCTTGGTGTACGATCGCGTGTCGCTCGACATCGACTATCCCACGCTGATGCAAGGCACCGGCCCACGTAACGCGCTGCTCGACGAATTCCGCGCTACTCCGCATTGCGTCTTGTTCGCCACCTCCTCGTTCTGGCAAGGCGTCGACGTGCAGGGCGATCAGTTAAGCTGCGTGATCATCGATAAGCTGCCGTTCGCCGTCCCGAGCGACCCGGTGGTGGAAGCACGCATCGAGCGCATTCGCGAAGAAGGCGGCAATCCGTTTTATGAGTACCAGATCCCACAGGCCGCGCTCGCGCTCAAGCAAGGCTTCGGCCGCCTGATCCGCAGCAAGACCGACCGCGGCGTCCTCGTATTGCTGGATAATCGTATTACGAAGCAGCGGTACGGCCAGGTGTTCTTCGACAGCTTGCCGCCTTATGCCTTCAGTACCGAACTTAACGCCGTGGAGAAATTTTTCAATGTTTGAAGTTACCGTGGAACAGACTTTCGCCGCTGGTCACGCCTTACGCAACTACCATGGCAAGTCCGAAGACGTGCATGGGCACAATTATCGCGTGCGCGTAACAGTGGAAGGCCAGCAATTGGACTCCACCGGCCTGTTGGTGGATTTTTTGGAAGTGAATCGCCTGATCACCGGCGCGGTGGGGTACCTGGATCATCGCTTCATCAACGATCTGGCGCCGTTCGATGAGATCAACCCGTCGGCGGAGAACATTGCGAAGTATTTTTATGACAAGGTCAGCGTTGGATTAAAGAACGATGTCCCGGTGCGCATCTCCGCGATCCAGGTATGGGAAACGGACACCAGTTCGGCCATCTATCGGCCGTGAAACCGACCGGAACCTACCGTCCGAAGTAATCCGCGTTGATCTTCGTAAAGTTGCCCCACTTTTCCGGCAGATCGTCCAGCGCGAAGATCGCGGAAACCGGGCAAACCGGCACACAGGCTCCGCAATCGATACACTCTACGGGATCGATGTAGATCATATTGTGCTCGGCGAAGTTGGGTGCGTCTTTCTTGGGGTGAATGCAATCGACCGGGCACGCGTCTATACAGGCCGTGTCCTTTACACCGATGCAAGGTTCTGCAATTACGTAAGCCATTGTGTCTCCAGGGCGCAGGCGCGAAAACCTAGCTGCGCGTGGGGTAACCATCATTATAGCGTGAGGCCGGTTTTTCCCGCGTGGAACGAGTCGAAAGGCTCGATTTCCGCGCCAGATGGAAGAAATCCGGGGGCGGCGCGCCATGCTATGCTTCCCACAGATGGCCACCAAAGCCCAGATCACGGCCGAGCAGTACCTTCACACGAAGTTCGAACACGACTACATTCGCGGGAAAATCCGGTTCCTCCTGGCTCAAGCGCTGGTACCAGTCACTCAGACACATCCGCTGTACCCGTGTTTCGGCGCACAAATGCAAGTTGCGCCCGATGTGTATCGAATTCCAGACGTGGCCGTTTTCGCGGGCCAGGAACCGAAACAGAGTATTCCGTGCGAGCCTCCATTACTTGTGATCGAAATCGTATCCAGAGAAGTCCTGCATCGCGATCTCATGGCAAAGCTCGAAGAATATCGACAGTGGGGCGTTCCCAATATCTGGATCGTCAATCCCCTAGCAAAACGGTTTGTAGTTTACCGGGATTGGGGGCTCCAGAACGTCTCTTCGCTCGCCCTCACCGATTATCCCTTCGAACTAACGCCCAGCATTTTATTTTCCGATCTCTAAACCAGCAGCCAAAACCAGAAGAGAGAAGCCAGATACATGATTCCCAAAGTGCGCAAAGCAGTCTTCCCCGCCGCAGGACTGGGCACACGATTTCTCCCCGCCACCAAGGCCCAGCCTAAAGAGATGCTTCCGCTGGTGGACAAGCCGCTCATCCAATATGGTGTCGAGGAAGCCATTCATTCCGGAATTCAGAACATCATCATTGTCACCGGCCGCGGTAAGACCGCCATCGAAGATCACTTTGACGTCGCCTTTGAGTTGGAGCACGCGCTGGAAGCCAAAGGCAAGAAGGAACTGCTCAAGATTGTTCGCGACGTTTCCGACATGATCGATGTTTCCTACGTTCGCCAGAAGGAAGCGCTCGGTCTCGGCCATGCCGTGCATCGCGCCAAAGAATTGGTGGGTAACGAACCGTTCGCCGTGGTTCTTTCCGACGACGTAATCGATTCCGAGATTCCCTGCATTCGCCAGCTTCTCGATGTCTACGAATTTTATGGCGCATCGGTGGTCGCCCTCATGGAAGTGCCCGGCGATGCCATCTCGTCCTATGGCGCAGTGGATGCCGAGCCGGTCTCGCATAATTCCGGCAAAGACCGTTTGTTCCGCATTCGCAACATGGTGGAAAAGCCCAAGCCATCGGAAGCCCCTTCCAACCTCGCCATCATCGGCCGCTACGTCCTGACGCCCGAAGTTTTTGAATCCATCGAAGCCATTGAACCTGGAAGCGGCGGTGAGATCCAGCTTACCGATGCGCTGAAGCACCTGCTGCGCAACCGGCCCATCTATGGCTACCGTTTCGAAGGCACGCGTTACGACGCTGGCGACAAGTTGGGATTCCTGAAAGCCACGGTTGAGTTTGCGCTGCATCGCCACGACCTGGGCGGTGCATTTCGCGAGTATCTGAAGGGTCTGAAACTCTGAGTCGCCGGGGCAAGTAATGTTCGCCAAAGATCCCGCCGATCTGCGGACATGGGTGCGTCGGTTCTCAATCCGGCAGACCTGATCACGCCGGTTCTCAATCCCGGTGAGCGGTTGATCTGGATCGAGCGGCGAAGGCGCCTCGGCATCCCGTTACCTGCCGTTCGCTACCGTGTGTTGATCGCAGTGGGATTCGGATTCTTCCTCGAGCGATTAGTGACATACGCTGCCGGCTCCCTCTCTGCCTTCGCTCAGATCGAACTTTTCATCGTAGGCGGATTATTGCTAGTGCCAGTATTGTGGAGGGACGGCGTATATGAGGCTACGACTTACGCGGTAACGAACCGCAGACTACTCATTGCAGTAGGTCCTGCCCGCAAGCAGATTCGAGAACTCACCTTCGCAGAACTCGGCTCGGTGCGGGTCTCCTACGACCGATATGGCGTAGGAAGAATTCTAGAATTTGCCAAGCGAGAGCCATCTAGAGCTCCAGTCTGGAGTTTTCTCGATGGCGGTAAACCGGACAAACGGTTCACGCCTTGGAAGGTGGACGATCCGAAGGCTGTTCAGCAATTGATTAAGAATGCCAATGATCAATACTGGTTCGGCTCCGGAAAGGACTGACCTAGAGAGCACGCCCAGTCGCTTGTTATCCTCGATGTAGATGTCACGAAAGCTGATCCCCGCATATCTATTGGCGGCATCCGACCTGAGCGCTCCATTCCGTGAGTATCTGAAGCAGCTGAAGCTGTGAGCCGGCTTCAAAACAAGATTGCGATCGTCACCGGCGCCAGCCGAGGCATCGGACGGGCCATTGCCGGGTTGTTCGCGCGCGAAGGCGCATCGGTGGTCATCTGCGGGCGCAAGCAGGACTCTCTCGATCTGGTCGCGCGTGAACTGAACGATGCCTTTGCGGGCCGCATCACACCGATCTCCTGCCACGTCGGACGCCTCGAAGACTTAGAGCGAATGGTGGATTCTGCGACGCGGCAATTCGGCCAGATCGATATCCTGATCAACAACGCTGGTACCAACATCGCGCAAGGGCCAGCCCTTGAAATGACTGATGCCCAGTTCGACAAAATGGTCGAAGTGAATCTCAAGAGCGCCTATCGGCTCACGCGCCTGGTAGCGCCGGGCATGTGCCAGCGCGGCTCTGGATCTATCGTCAACATTGCTTCCATCGCCGGCATTCGTCCCCAGTTCCAAAGCCTGCTTTACAGCATGACCAAAGCCGCGCTTGTCATGCTTACGCAGTCTTACGCACTCGAGCTTGGGCCCCGGGGCGTGCGCGTGAATGCCATCGCGCCGGGCTTGGTAGAGACAACGCTGAGCGAGTACTACTGGAAAGACGATACGCGATTCCAGCCTTTGATGGAAAACCAGCCCATCAAGCACCTCGGCCAGCCGATCGAGATTGCTGAGATCGCATTGATGCTCGCCGAGGACAGCACCTCTTACCTCACCGGCCAGACCATCGTCGTGGACGGCGGCCGCTTGTTATCCTCGATGTAGATGATAAAAACGTTGGTGCTCGCGGCCCTGCTTGCCGCCTCTACCTTCGCCGCCTTGGTCACCGATGTCGAGACCGCGATGTCGCGCGGCAATTTCCCCGCGGCCGAAGCGATGCTTCAAAGCTATCGGTCCCAGCGCGGGACGACGCCTGAATACCTGGAAGGGCTCTCGTGGCTTGCGCGTGGCGACCTGATCACGCGCCAGTTCGACAAAGCCGATGCCAATGCGAAAGAGACCCAAAAACTTGCCGTGCAATCTCTCGCTTCACGTCCCTTGGACGCCGAGCAGCATCTGCCACTTGCCTTGGGCGCTGCCATCGAAGTAGAGGCGCAGGTTTTGACCGCGAATGGCGACCGCACCGGGGCGCTCACCCTCCTGCGCAAAGATTTACTCGCTTACCGCGGCACGTCCATCCGCACTCGTATCCAGAAGAACATCAACCTGCTCACACTCGAAGGCAAACCCGCGCCGGCTCTCGAAGAGCGGGAATTCCTGGGAGCCAAGCCCACTCCTCTGCGCGCGCTACGCGGCAAACCCGTGCTGCTGTTCTTCTGGGCGCATTGGTGTCCGGATTGTAAACAGGAGGAACATATCTTGGCGCAGCTGGCGCGCGAGTATGGGCCGAAGGGCTTAGTGATGATCGCCCCCACGCAGCGCTACGGTTACGTCGCGAACGGCGACGAGGCTCCGCCCGCAGCCGAGCTCAAGTACATAGAACAGATCCGCCATCAATACTATTCCGACCTGCTGGCCGTGCCCGCCCCGGTGAGCGAAGCCAACTTCCGCAACTACGGCGCGAGCACCACGCCCACACTGGTTCTAATCGATCGCCGCGGAATCGTGCGTGTGTATCATCCCGGCGCGATGACCCTGGATGAACTGCGCGCGGCTTTGAATCAGGTAGGCTAGCGAAGATCGGAGTGCGGGATGATTGGCGGAACGAAGGTGGAGGAACACTGTGAACTGCTGGCAGGCAATAAAAAAGGCCCCGATCTCTCGGGGCCGTTTGCATGAACCCTAATTA
>PKZC01000181.1:0-3392 GCA_003132905.1 Bryobacterales bacterium
TTCATGCGGTCACAGTACTAGTGCGCAGATCAAAGATTTCTATCAACGACAGGTTTTAGAGATGCCCGTAACCTATAGCGCAATTGCGGCTGTACAGGCAGCAACGGAAATCGCGGCTCTCTATCCTGCTCACATTGAACTGTTAGTTGCTGCAACGAAGGCCTGGGCGAAGTGAACCCGCTTCAGCTTGCTGGCGGTGCCAGTTTGGGAAATCAGGGCTAAGAAAATCCTGCCCTTAATCTGACGCAATGGGAAGAGCGATTCGGTTTTCCGAAAAAAACCAGATCGCGCCGCTTGGGCGTTTTGCAGGGCACTAGCATGACTAGGAGGTAACCCGTGTTCCAGGACTTCATCGAGCTATCCAAGTCGCCCGTGATCTCTGCGGTCATTGCCGCCGTAACCGCCATTCTTAGTGCGCCTCTGGCGCAGCGGCTCAATCGAAGAGTTACTGAGCTTCAATGGTTGCGCGAACGACGCGGGCAGGCGTACGCCGATCTTCTTTCCTCTATGGACCTTCTCGGAATTTGCTAATGAGAATGTGCGCCAACGCGAGTCCTGAGAATCGCAGAGACTTCAAAACCGCAAGCGAGCAATTTCTACATGCTCGATCCACAGTTGACCTATACGCCCCAAAAACTGTGAGCTCTCTTTTGGGTCAAGCCGATTTCGTTGTCATATTAAACGCGGGCGATCCCAATCAGTACGTTGCCGGTACGCAGGCCCTTGCGGCCATTAGGGGACATATTGTCGAATGCGCTCGTAGCCAACTTGGTAGCGCAAAATAACGCCCACCGTTTTTTCGGAGATCCTCTAGCCTAGATGCACCTGCTGCCTTCGCTCCCGGCGTGACGGGAATTCGGTCCCGTTCGTTGCTCTAACAGAGATTGGCAATCTTTGTTATTGTCGCTAGGTTGGGTCTAGGAAGACTTTCCCATGAACGTATCGCTCACCCCGGAACTTGAAAAATTCGTCAGCGCCAAAGTGGGATCGGGCCGCTACAACTCGGCGAGCGAGGTTGTTCGCGAAGCTCTCCGGCTTCTGGAGGAACACGACTCCGCGCGCGCTGCCCACCTGGCTGAGTTCAACGGTGAGCTTGGTCGACGCCTGGACTCCCTAGATCGTGGCGAAACCGTAAACCCCGCCGACGTCCGCGCCCGTTTGCAGCGCAAATCCGGCGAGCGCCGGAAGCCGCGTGCGTGAGTGCTGTTCTGGCCGGTCGGCGCGTCCCTCATCATCTATCNNCATCGAGATCGTGGCAGTGACGCAGGGTTGGCGCGACATCCTGGCATTCCTCCGCAGCCGAATCCCGCTGTGAGTTTTCGAGCTCCTTCCCTCAAACTGTACAATATACGACGCTTCCAGTCGCCAATATCTATGTGGTTGAAACAGTTCCACTTGACGCTTGTCATTGGATCGGGCATAATGATGTAGGACTGTTCCGGTCGGAGATCCGGATCGCGCATGCTGAAGCTCACCAAGAAAGCGGACTACGGGCTCATCGCCTTAAAGCACTTAGCGGTAAATGCGCCTGCGAGTTCGAGCGCTAAAGAGATCGCTGAAACCTATGGCATTCCGGCGGCGCTGCTTTCCAAGATCCTTCAGAAATTGGTGAAGAACGGGTTCCTGCAGTCCGAACACGGCACCAATGGTGGCTACAAACTGGCTCGCGATCCGCGCGATATCACGGCCTATGAAGTAATCCGCACCATCGACGGCCCGGTTTTTTTGACCGCTTGCTTCACCGAGCACGGCTATTGCTGCCATACCGACAAGTGCATCGTCCGTGACCCACTGCAGAAGGTTCACGAAGGAATCCTGCGGCTTTTGGCGAGCATCAGCATCTCAGATATGTCCGCTGATTCGAAGGCCGAATCCAAGACGCAAAACGAAGTGGGCAAACCGGCGCAGCGTTTGTATGATCTTTCCATCCCGCCCACGCAGACACCGATGTGATGAGGACTAGAAAATGAAACTGCCAATCTACATGGACTATCACGCGACCACGCCGATGGATCCTCGCGTGTTCGAGGCGATGAAGCCGTATTTCCTTCAGACCTTTGGTAACGCCGCCAGCCGCAATCACAGCTTTGGCTGGGAAGCCGAAGAGGCGGTCGAAAAGTCGCGGAAGCAGATCGCGAGCTTGATTGGCGCAACCGCCAAAGAGATTGTGTTCACCAGCGGCGCCACCGAATCGAACAATCTTGCGCTGAAGGGCGTGGCGGAGATGTACGCCGAAAAAGGCAACCACATCATCACTGCGGCCACGGAGCATAAGGCGATCCTCGACACCTGCAAGCGTCTTGAAAAACACGGCGTGCGCGTCACTTATCTGCCGGTGCAGCAGAATGGTCTGGTGGATCTGGAGCAGGTGCAGGCCGCGATCACCGACAAGACCATCCTGATCAGCATTATGTACGCGAACAACGAAATCGGCGTCATCCAGCCGATTGCGGAGCTGGGCAAGATCGCGAAATCAAAAGGCGCGTTGCTGCACACCGATGCCACCCAAGCCGTGGGCAAAGTTCCGGTCAATGTAATCAAGGACAACATCGATCTGATGTCGATGAGCGGCCATAAAATGTACGGCCCCAAAGGCGTGGGTGCGCTGTATGTTCGCCGCAAGAACCCGCGGGTGCAGATCACCGCTCAAATGGATGGCGGCGGCCACGAACGCGGCATGCGTTCTGGAACGTTGAATGTTCCCGGTATCGTCGGGTTGGGCGAAGCCTGCGCGCTCTGCCAGGCTGAGATGCCCGAAGAATCCAAGCGCATGGCTTTCCTCCGCGACAAGTTGATGCACAAGTTGCAATCGGAGCTGGATGAGACTTACATCAACGGCACGATGGAGCACCGCCTGCCGAACAATTTGAACATCAGCTTCGCTTACGTCGAAGGTGAGTCGTTGCTGATGGGCATTAACGATATCGCGGTGTCGAGCGGCTCGGCCTGCACGTCGGCCACGCTTGAGCCCAGCTACGTTTTGAAGGCGCTGGGCGCAGGCGACGACCTGGCGCATTCGTCCATCCGGTTCGGCCTGGGGCGCTTCAATACCGAAGAAGAAGTGGACTACGTGGCGGCCAAGGTCATCGACGTAGTGAACAAACTCCGGGAGCTTTCGCCGCTCTATGAGATGGCGAAAGAGGGCATAGATTTATCGAAGGTTCAATGGGCAGCGCATTAAGAAGAAGATAAGAAGAGGACACCAACATGGCTTATTCCGACAAAGTAATTGACCACTACAATAACCCCCGCAACGTCGGCTCGATGGACAAGAGCGATCCGAACGTGGGCACCGGCATGGTGGGCGCGCCGGAGTGCGGTGACGTGATGAAGCTGCAGGTGAAGGTGAATCCCGAAACCGGCATCATCGAAGACGCCAAGTTCAAGACCTT
>PKZC01000181.1:3411-4033 GCA_003132905.1 Bryobacterales bacterium
AGACGCCATCAAGGCCGCCATCGGCGACTACAAAAAGAAGACCGCATCCCAGGGTGAAGCCGTTGGGTCTGGCGTTGCATCTAAGTAAGTGATGGTTACAGTAACACCCAAGGCCGTTTCGAAGATCCGCGAGCAGTTCGCTAAGCACGGCGTCCAGGGAGGGCTGCGCCTGGGCGTTCTCGGTGGCGGCTGCTCGGGGCTCAGCTATCTGTTCAAGTTCGACGTTAAGCCGCGGCCTACTGACACTGTCTATGAGTTCGAAGACGTCAAGGTCTTCGTCGACCCCAAGAGCATGGTCTATCTGAAGGGCATGACGCTCGATTGGAAAGACTCGCTCATTCATTCCGGCTTCGAGTTCGACAATCCGAACGCGAAGAAAAGCTGCGGNNTTACTACGAGTTGAGCCGGCAGCTGCATCCCGATCGTTTCATGCAAAAGCCCGAGGGCGAGCGGCAACGGGCGCTGGACATGTCGTCGGCCCTGAACGACGCCTACCGGACCCTTAAAGATCCAATCAAACGCGCGCAATATTTGCTGACCCTGGAAGGCTTCGATATTGGCGAGCAGCGTTCCAAAGATGTCCCTCCCGAGCTGCTCGAAGAAGTTTTCGAGCTGAACATGG
>PKZC01000100.1:0-2490 GCA_003132905.1 Bryobacterales bacterium
GTGGCAGGCGTCGGCGCAAAGGAACAATATATTCCGCTTCAATCAATGAAGTGCCCCTGAGGCTTCGTTCAATCATGCATTTACGTGAGCAGCATTCGCTTCGGTGACGTCGGTAATCACAGGCTCTTGCGGGGCTTGGCCTGTGCGATATTGAGCCAAGATTTCTTCGACCGACCCGACATTCACGCATCGTCCTGTTTCGAACAGGACTGCTTTGCTGCACCAGCGCCGGACAATTTGCTCGTCATGAGACGCGAGAATCAGAATGCGCGTTCGCTCGATCAAATCTTCAAGACGCTTTTTGGCTTTTTCCAAAAAAGCCGCATCACCCGCTCCGATCCCTTCATCGATCAAAAGAATATCAGGTTCGATCGCCGTTGAAATTGCAAACGCCAACCGAGCCGCCATGCCGGTCGAGTAGGTCTTCGTCGGCATATCGATAAATGAACCGAGCCCGGAAAAATCGGCAATCTCATGCACCTTGGCGCGAATTTCAGTGCGGCTGAAACCTAAATACATGCCGCGGAGCAAGATATTTTCGTAGCCAGTGCTTTCAGGGTCCATGCCAAGCGACATATCGAACAGCGGCACGCTCCGTCCTTCTACCACGACTCGACCAACCTGCGGCTCATAGATGCCGTTAAGAACGCGCAGCAAGGTCGACTTACCAGAGCCATTATGCCCGATCAGGGCAACGCGTTCGCTATGATTGACCTGAAGGGAGAAGTCGGTGAGTGCCTGNNGTGCCTGAATAGTCACACGCTCCTTGACATCGGTCATCACGCGTCCGCCGGTCGTCGAGGCAATCAGCGTATTCTTCAAAGAACGCGAGCTCGCGCCATACACCGGAAACGTCACCGAAATATTATCGAGCACAATAGAAGCCACAGCGACCTCTCCTTAGACCCAAAATGAGATTCGCCAACGGTAGCGAGCAAACATTGCGAAGCTGAACGCCCAGCCGAGCGCTGCGAGACCGATGCCGACCTCCCAGTTGACGAGAGCGGGGCTGTGCCCAAGCAAGGGAGCGCGAACAAGCTCAAGTAGGTGGTAAAACGGATTATATTCGAAGACATAGGTGTGCCGGCCGCGCAGGGAATTCGGCAGCCATATGATCGGCGTTGCTAGATAGAGCAGTTGGAGCGCGCTGACGACGATGAGTGGAATGTCTCGGAATCGGGCACAGAAGAGGGCTAAAATGAGTGCGATCCAAACCCCGTTGACGAGGACCAGGACGAGACCGGGAATCGCCAACCAAATCATGTTATTGGGCCAAGCGGCAAACAATACGACGATCGCTACGAAGGCCCAGATGTTATGAGCGAAGATGATCAGATTGCGCCAGACCATCCGAAAGATATGGATGCTATAAGGCAGCTTGATCTGTCGGATAATTTGCTCCGAGCCGACAAAGGTTGTGCAGCCCTCGGTGATTATCGTCGACAATAGAGCCCACACGATAATTCCGGCGGCAACAAAAGGCAGGAACTCGTGGATATCCTGGCCCAATAGCGTACCGAAGATCAATCCGATTGACCCGATGGTCACAGCCATCGCAATGGTGATCCAGAAGGGGCCGAGCGTCGAGCGACGGTAGCGTTGACGAATATCGTGCCAACCGAGTGTGCCCCAGCTCTGCCACGCAAGTGCGCCGCTCATGATGTCAACCGCAGCCTGTCGCGATGGGCTCGTCGGTAGCTGCAATCGATAAACGGATTCTGCCGCTGATGGCACGATTCGGTCTCTATTCCCGGCGTTGAGATCCACTGTTGTCAATGCGGTAGCGCGCCTTCTTCTTTCCGCAGTCCATTATTTTGCACAAAGCCGAGCACCATCGTAGGCTCTCTACCATTCCTTACTACCGACAAGGGCAAGTTTCATCATTATGATTAGGGCGACTCGCCTGGGTTCTCTATGTGTCCCTCAGCGTATCCTTCTAGGTGTGATTCGTTCTTCCGCCTTGGTCAATGTTTTATGGGCTGCTTGGTTTTGATACATGGGTATCGTCATAAGGATCGGTACCATATCGCCGTCGCCTGTCCGGTCCAGTGACCCCCCCAGCGAATAACCGTTGCCTTCATCTACACGCTGCAAGAAGCCACGGTGATCATCGAGCGTTGGAGGCGCTACAAACCGCCGGCACCAGAGGCTCTACCATGGCCGGCTTCGTAACCCGGGCCAGCTTCGCCGACCACATCAGCCGTAGTGCCACGACTGGTCATGCACTAACATTCAATTCGGACCACCTAATGGAGGCTGGCCAATCGACGTGATCGATGTATTATCCGGTCTCTTCATCCTGCGCGGGGTACCGGGCCACATCCGTTCCGACAATGGCCCCGAGTTCATCGAAGCCTTGCAGGATTGAATCGCGGCCGTGGGAGCCAAAACTTGCCTACATCGCGCCAGGCAGCCTGTGGGAGAACGGCTTTATTGAAAGTTTTCATGCGGGCCTGCGTGACGAGCTGCTCAACGGTGAAATCTTCTACA
>PKZC01000100.1:2586-2755 GCA_003132905.1 Bryobacterales bacterium
GCCGGTCAATCTCTTGATCGAAAAATAAGAAGAAGAAATAGGCTGTAAACACGTATGCGTCCGGTCCCTGAGCGTTCAAATGCGGAAATTGCCCCGATGAAGCGGCCTGAGCGGCCGGTCTGTATTGTCGTTCTCGGCATGCACCGGAGCGGGACTTCGGTATTGGCGG
>PKZC01000417.1 GCA_003132905.1 Bryobacterales bacterium
ACAGCGGCCGCGAATTTCGCTTCGGCGGGCGCCCGCGCGGCCACCCAGAGCCAAATGAGCGCGTAGATCAGGCCGATAGCCACACCGGCGGCTGTGGGCAGCACCCCCCAATCGGTCAATGCGCGGAGAACGTAGGCGCCGGCGATCGCGACGAGCATCCTGCCCAGCACCGGCACAGTGTTTGGCGGCAGACCGATCACGGCGGGAAGTTGAGGCGCCGAGACAGGCACCTTCGGCGCCGCGACCGTGGACCCTAGACGCTCTTCCAGGTTCAGAACCCGTTGCCGCAGGTCCTGAACCTGAAGGATCAATTCGCCTAGGTCGCCCGAATCCTGGGGTGAACCAGAAAACGCCGGACCCGATTTAGTGGATGGCGTCGACATAGCCTCCTCCTAGCGGTCGTCAGACCTTCTGCTCCACCCAGGGCGGAAGCAGTTTCAGTAATCCCCAAAGAATCAGGAACGGCAGGATCATGAGGGCAATGGCGGGCAACAAACCTTCGCGCTCCGCAAACGCCATCTTGTACGTCGTATAGCCCAGGAAACTCTTCGAAAAGAGTTGCCCGCCGATCACCACATTCCAGCGCATGGCGAAGATGCCGATCAGGGTCAGAGCTGCGGCCAGAGTATAGATTCTGCGGCGGAGTATTTCGCCCAGTTTGACCACCTGAACAAGCGCGAGGAGAGCGATGGGAATGAGGGTCCCGAGGATAATCTGCAGAACGATCTGCGACATAAACAGTTGCGTGTGAACCATGAAATCCAAGGTTCGAAACGATTCGCTCGCTTCGTACACGCGGTGGATGAGATCCAGCATCTCGAGCGAGAAATCGATGAGGAAGATATAGAGCAGATATTTGGCTACCGTATCCAGGCAAGGCATGTCAATCGGGCGATTCCGGATGTAAGTCACGGTCTGGTAGACGAGAAGAACGACGGCGATGCCGGACACCATCGCCGAGAAGAGGAAAACGACCGGCATCAGGGGCGTGGACCACCAGGGATTCGCCTTGACGGACCCGAAAATGAATCCTACGTATCCATGCAGGAGGAACGCCGATGGGATGCCGATCAACGTCACCATCCAGCCCACGCGATCGTCCACGTGGAGGGACTTCGCATCGATGTTCCGGGAGCCGAGGGTCAGAGCCGAATAGATCCACTTCATCACGCCCTTCCGGGAGCTCGCCGAAAGGACGATGTCCTTGCGATAGTCGAGCCAGATCTCGAGCAGGAGAACCACCAGCAGGTACCAGAGATAAACGAATCCGAACATCGCCATGGCAGACGTCCTGTGCGGCGTCATATACATTTCAAACGAACGCTCGGGGTGCCCGAGGTGCAGTTGCAGGGGCAGGGGCGCCACCAGGAGAAATGCCAGCGCTGTGAGCAGCGACAACCGGTAGATGGGTTGCACCGCTACGATATTGAAAACTCGCGCCAGGGAGGCAAGAATGAAGGCGCCCGCCACGAGTCCCGTGATGAACGGATAGAGAACGATCAAAATGCTCCACGTCAGTTGCACTTCATTCGGATACATGAAGCCTTGGACAACGGGAGTAAGCGTGGGCATAATCTTTACCTCACCGACCCGTCGAGGTCTTTGTAGAAGACCTTGGAGCCCGTGGCCATCTGCGGTTTGAGGACCTGAATGGCATTGACGCGCAGGAACTCGTGTACCGGATCCTGGGGATTCTTCAGGTCCGCCAACTGGCGGGCGCCGGTCGGACAGGCTTCGCAGCAGGCCGTCGTCAGCCCTTTGGTGATACGGTGATAACACAAGGTGCACTTGTCGGCCACGTGTTTAGTGGGATGCAGATAACGGCATCCATAAGGGCAAGCCTGAACGCAGTAGCCGCAACCCACGCAGTACTGCTGATCGACCAGCACGACGCCATCCGGCGATACGTACGTCGCACCCACGGGGCACGACTGGACGCAGGGGGAGTGGGCGCAGTGATTGCAGAGTTTCGGAACGAAGAAGCTCTTCACTCCGGGCGTCTTCCGGGCCGGGAAGCCATGTATGCCACCCGCGGGAGATTCGACTTTGGGATGCTCCATGTCCTCACCCTTGACTTCATAGCGCTCCACCCAGGTGCGGAAAAATCCCTCCGGCACGTCGTTCTCGAGCGCGCAGGCGCGGACACAGTTGCCGCATCCAATGCACTTCTGGATGTCGATGGTCATGGCCCACCAGTGGTCCGCCATTCTGTATTTCGAATCCGCCGCCAACGCGCCCGACGGGCTTTCGAAAGCTTCCAAAGCGGCCCCCGAAAGGACGATGAACTTTCCCGCTGCTGCCAGCAATTCGCGTCGACTTAAATCCATGGTTTCTCCTGTCAGATCATGGGCTGGTGAGGATTGTGGCAAACGCCGCAAGCGGTATCCCCGGCGTGCTCGCGCGAGACGACCTGCGGGAAAGTTTTCGGTTTGGCGGAGTCCGCCTCGTGGCAAATCACGCAGAGCTTTGTGGTGTCGGGGAGGACGGGTTTCTGGCTGGTGAAGTCCTGCGCGTGGCGTCCCAGCGGCCCATGGCAGGCTTCGCATCCGACATTGGCATGAGGACCTTTACTTTTTGCTGTGACTATATCGTCGTGGCAGGAAGCGCAGGCCTCCCGGCCGGCGAAGATGGGAGTTCGCGCGGCGATCTCAAAGAGGGAGCTGGGGCGGAAATATCCATACTTACCGAACTCCGGGGGAACGAGGGCATAGCGAATCGCGAAGAACGCCAACACGACAACGACCCCGACGCAGGCCAGCCGGATTAGATGTTCCCAGCCCTCAAAGATTCTCCTCATGCCGGTAGTTGAGAAGCAAATGCCCCACCGTTCGTCGCCGCACGGATCAAGACGCCTCGGCCGCTCAGGATTCAAGCAGGCAAAGAGGTTCTACGGCGTAATGTCGCCACTTGCGGTCGGGAGTAGAAATAGAGCCTGTGCCAGTTCGCGCCGATAAAAGTGAGGTTCTGCGCTAAAGCGCGCAGGCTCTCAGGAATCGAGCGAACAAGGGCTTTTGAGCGCTTCGGGCACGCGCCTACGTGCCAGCTTGTCGTCACACACCGCGCGTCGGCGAAGCCAATTGGACATGGCCGGGATCCTGCATCATCTATTGCTTCGTCCTGCCACAAATCGACCGGCTCGATTGGATTACCGCAATTCCCAACGCGCAAGATGGTTTCCGTATGCGTCGTAATATGGGCGCGAACGCGTTTGGCGGAAGAGAGCGCGCACTGGACATTGTGCGCTATCGTTCGTTCTATTCGGTCACAGTAAACTGGCAGCTCCCGAGCAGCGTAAGAACGCGTAAGAACCGGCGCCAGCAGCAACCGCGTATGGGAAGCTGCCTCACTCACGGCGTCATCTGGTCGGCCACCAGCTACGGGTTCAGTCCCAATGGAAAACGAGCCCGGGGCGAGCCAGGCGCTCATGTGGCAGGGAGAGGCCACCCTGTCGTGCCTTACTTGCGTGAAACGTAATTCAGATAGGCCGTCAAATCCGATATGTCTACGGACGAAAGGATGGGCCAGGGCACAGCCTTGTCCCAAATCTCCCGGTGCATCTGGCGATTAGATCCCCACGCGATTGCGGCCATCGAAAACGGCGTGAAGACCTTGCCGGAACGGGCGCTTGCGACGGCTCCCATCTGCGCGTCGCTGTGGCAGCCGACGCAGCCCTTGGCGGCGAACGCTCGTTGACCGCGGGTGACGTTGCCCGCTGGTCCGCGATACTGCAGGTCCCAAACGTAGGCCAGGATTTTCCGCAGGTCTGCTTCCGGGACGGTGGGGAACGCTCCCATCAGCGGCACATGGTTCCACACGCCGGCACCGATATCGAGAAAGGTCTTGTTGGCAAGCCGGGCTTCCAGAGCAAGCGGGCCTTGATGGCATCGCTGACAGTTATGCTCGAAAGGGACCTTGCCGGCGGCTGCTTCAGGCAACGAGAGCCGCTGCTCTGGCGCGAGCTTTTGCACGTACTCAACGTAGGCAGCGAGATCCCCGAAGTCCCGCCCGTCCAGCTTGGGCCAGTCCCGCTTGCGGGCGGCAAATGTCTCCTTCATGGAAGAAGCGTGGTTCCACATCTGGGACACCAACGCCGCCGGATCGTCCACGTTCTTCCAGGCGGAGACGGGCGGGCCCGGTCCTCGGCTTGGCATAGCAAGGGAATGGCAATCAGCGCATCCTTTCGAACTAAAGACCTCTTGTCCTCGCCTGGTCTGAGCCGGGAACTGGAAGATCCGCTCCGAGTAAAGATACGCGAATACATCGCCCCACTCCGCCTCCGCCAGCGCCGGCCGAGGCACACGCTTCGCTGAGATTTCGCTCCACATGGCGGGAGTGTGATTCCACAACGCGCTGGCGAAGGCCGAGGGCGTAAAGGCGGAAACAGAATTAACCGCGAGATCGGGTGCGGTGGCATTGGCCTCATGGCCGCTGCCCTGGGCGTTCACGGTGTGACACTCCAGGCAACTCTGGTCCTGCACCACGGCCGAGCCGTGTTGCGCATCGGCTGCCCACGCGGAGGCGGTCAAGGCAAGAACGAAAATTCTTTTCATACTACCTCACGGCATCCAACGGCCCAATAGAAGATCGCTTCAATCCCTTGCTTCAGTTTCGCAAGACTCAACCCCTCATGCCATTTAGCGCTCGATCTTGAACCCGACTTTCAGGGCGACCTGAAATTCCTCCACCTTTCCGTTCACGATCCGGCCGCGCTCCTGGACAACCTCGAACCAATCCATGTGGCGAAGGGTTTTGGACGCTTCGGCGATTGCGGCCTGAGTTGCCTCGGCAAAACTCGTCGGAGAGGTCCCGACCAGTTCAACGACTTTGTACGTTCCTGTCATCTTTGATTCCTCCTTTACAGATAATCCATTGTCCGGCATTTTGCAGTGAAGGGATGAGAGTGTCGAGTTTTCGACGTCATGACGGTCTCGCGATTCGACCTCGGTCCAAGACGTCGAAGCCCGGTGCGTGAGTTCGTCTGCACAGCCAGCATGCCCACGGTTGCAGGATAGTCGTACTGATCGTTGCGTTGGCGGTCATCGCGGTGCTGCGTTTCTGGTTCATTCGGAAACTCGCGCAGGCCCGGCAAGCGCTGGCGCAAAGTTTGGAACGCTTGAGACTCCTACTGCATTCGTCACAGATCGCCGTGTGAAACTGGGAGATCGTGACCAATATCATCACGGCGGATTCGGGCTACTGCCACGCTTGGGGAGTATCTTGAAGCACGTTTTTGGCGGAGATTCTGCGACTCGGTTCAAGTCTGTGCGCGCAAACTGATAAGGCGGATCAATCCGTTTCCAATGCGCCGTTTCGCCGGTGAGCGATCGAGTGCTGGTGGGATTTTGCCTGGTAGCCTGGGAGCGCGCCGTGGGACCGCAGCCAGTAGTTTCCGATAACCCACTTTATTGCCCCAATAGGTGGTTGCTTCAGCCAAAATCGGCTGTCAAAATGAACTTGGCGAGCATCAATGCGAATCTTCCCGCTATCAAGGGCGACAGCCACGCCGAAGAAGCGGCACGTTTCGTCCAAGCCCTTTTTCAGGTTCCAGTTTCGCTCTGTCGTTCTCCTCGTCTTTACCTCATGCCCGGTTCTATTTGCACAAAACATTCAGATCAAGCTTCTAAATGGAAAGAGCGGACGTCCCATTTCGGATGCCTGTGTGAACGTCTGGGTGGGAAACGGGCGCAAAGACGCCATGGGAATTCCAACTGATAAGTATGGTTTTGCTGCACTACGCCTGACCGATAATGCGGACGCAACCCAAATTCACGATGGAGGGATGTGCGGAGCGTTAGGTGTAATCGATCCTGTCGTGAAGTACGCGGACACTGTACGCGTCAATGTTGGATACGTGTCCTGTGCATCGCGCAAATCAGACTTCTCTTGGCTGGCGATAACCGGCTTCCCGACAAAGGGTTTGATCGAGCGGGGCATTGTCACACCGAACACTTGCGGCAAGGCGTCAGCTTCGCAGAAACCTGGAGAGTTGACCATCTTCGTTAGTATTACTACGTTAAGTGTT
>PKZC01000079.1 GCA_003132905.1 Bryobacterales bacterium
ACCGTAACCGGACAGCAGTGTGGCAAGGATGAACTTTTACAAACGCTGGAGCAAGTCGCTGAGGACCCGTATACTTTGTTTCTCGTCGAGATTTGGCCTGAATCATAGAAACGGCCACAGTTTCGCTTGTCTCACATACCCAGCAGGTTCGTCTCAAGCTTCGCGTAGTCGTGCTCTTCGGTCCAGATATTCAGCGCAACGGTTGCGATTTCATCCACGACCGGAATCGCGTGGCCGTCCTTCGTGAGGTCGATCGACTTGAGGTAAGTCTGTTTACTCTAGCGGCCTTTCACCCTAAGAGCGACGGCGTTTCTTGAAGTTGATTCTATCTTAAAGGAACATTTGGTGGCCCAACTCTGCGGCGTTCTTCGCTGGAAATCACGTCACGGTACCTCCGAGCGGGCGATATAGCTCTTTTGCGCACTGCACCAGCCGCGCACCATCTGGCCATACCATAAGACCCGTGCCGCCTCGCGATCCGATAGGTCCGACAACTCCCTGAGATCGTGCTCCAGATCGAATAGCCGTGCCCTGCCCGATCCGATTTCGTATATAAACTTCCAGCGCCCGTCGCGCAGGCCCAGAGGGCCCAGCGAGTAGTCTGCAAAGAACAGCGCCATTCGCGGCGCTGCATCCAGCATGCTGCGGCCCTGGTAATTGTTCGCCGGCTGAATCCCCATCAGATCAAGGATGGTCGGCGCGGTGTCCACCAGGCTCACCACCTTGTGGACCCGTTGCTGTCCACGCATTAGGCCTGGCGCTGCGATGAGAAAGGGCACGTGAATGTTTTCGTCGTAGAGGAAAAACGTGTGGCCGTAATTCCCCTCATGCTGATGGAAGGCCTCGCCGTGATCGCCATAAATCACCCAGACCGTGTTCTGCTCTAACCCTCGGGCGCGCAGTCCCTGGATGAGCGTGCCCAGTGAAACATCCCCATAGTGCAAAGCGTTGCGGTATTGATCGATTTCAGCCGTTCCCGCGAAGGGGCCGCGCTCCGGAGTGGCATACGGGTGATGGCCCGCAATGGGCAGGTATGTCAGGAAAAAATGCTGGCCACGCGGCAGTGCGTCGATCCATGCCAGCATCCGCGCCACGGTTGCGGGTTCGTCCACGCCGAAGCTCGAATTGTGATTGCCTGCGATGTCGCCGGCATCTTCCAGCGTCTGGTAACCGCGGTGGCGGATAATCGATTCCATCCCCAGATACCCGAAACGTCCCGAGTGGAACATGGCCGTGCGATAACCGGCGTCTCCGAGAACCGAAGCCACGGCGCTGCATCCTAAGTTCGCATACTCTTCCGGCTGGCTGTCGAAAGCCGGAAACGTAGAACACAGAACCGAGTAAAGTCCCTTGATACTCTCCGGGTAAACCGCATAGGCATTCTCGAAGACCAGCGCATTTCGCGCCAGGGCGCTGAGATTGGGCATTGCGTCGTACTCGCCGCCGTAGAGTGCGCCGTAGAGTGACAGATATTGGGCGGCAGTCGATTCCAAGCTCACCATCACCAGGTTGAACCCCTGGGCAGTTCCTCGAAACCGCGAAAGATCTTCGGTTCCGGCTGCCTCGAATCGCGATTCGCGCCATTGAGTGGCTCCGGCGGCAGCGACGACGCGCGGCAATCCGGTGTCGATCAGCGCCGTTACAACGTTGCGGTCCATTCCACGCGTGTCCACCCGGCTGCTCGCCGCCGGTCCGATGAGGACCACTACGATGGCACAGACCACAGACGATCTCGCGAACTGCCGCGGCAGGCGTCCCATCAACCACGGCAGACAGGCGGCTGCCGCGAGGAAAGAGGCGACCAGCAAGATGTTGGATGCGGTGAGATAGACCAGAATGGAATCGGCCAGTGGCCCACGAGCGGCGCGGAGCATCGGCCGAGTCAGTGGAGTGGAAAGCACGCGTCCTACGGGAATGTTGATCGCCGCGTAGATCGCACCAACCCAGTAAACCGCCCAGACGATTCGAGCCGGCGTGCCGATCCTTTGCATCGCGATGTCGAATGCTCCAAACGCCAGGGCGACCATCGCGTCCTGCCATACGTAGGCTGCGAGAGTCCATTCCGTCACGGGCGCGGTATGGCCCCACACCATCATCAGCTTGGCGAGGACGAAGACCAGAAACAGACTGGCGCATCTCATCGGCGAACCAGGTTGAGACGGTTCAATAGCGCGCCGGAAACTACGGCTCCTGCTCCCCGGCGGCGCCAGATCCAGTCGTGCACCAGAACAAATGGCGAGGGCGGCCGGCAATAGATCGCTTCGCGGTCGCCATCCAGGCACAACGGAAATACAGTCAGATCGCAATCGCGCGATTCACCAAGCACGTAGCGTTCGTTGCGATATTCGATGTTCCCATCAAGAAGTCCCCGCGCGGTCTCCAGATTGCGTGGATCAGAATCGACAATCGTGAGCTGCGCCGAGGGAAGAAGTTCCCTGAGGATCAGTGCCGTCCTCGGAAAAAGGCCGCCGCCCACAATGGTGACCTTGCGAATGGTCTGCAACTGCGGCAGCAGAGCCCGGAAGGCTCGCCGGTGAGTGCGCAGGACGAAGCGCTGTAGCCGCGGCGAAAGCAATACGAGGCGCTCGAGAATCTCCAACGGCCGGACTTCCAGCCAGCGCATCTCTTCCAGCCAACGCATCAGAGGCGGCCACGCGCTGGTAGCCGCGCCCACTTGGTTGAAATGCGCTAGCTGTGACCAGTGAATCGCAGGAGCGGCGTGGTGCTCGGCGTGATAACCGTCGTTGAAGCACAAGAAGTTGTAAATGCGCCCGTAATGGCTGATAGGCGGTCCCACGGCGTGTTCCCAATGCCCCTGCAACGCGCACAACCCCAGACCGGCCAGATATCCAGGAAGGTACACCAACATGAAAAAACGCGGTTCGAGCCACGCCAGTGCCGACCACAGGCAAAGCACGAGCGCTGTCTCGGCCACCAGACATCGCGAAACACGCAATCGCCATTCGCTGCCCGCGTGATGCGCCAGGTGACGGTCGCGCCAGAGCGTCTGCGGAACGCCCAGCAGAACACTCAGAGCGGCGGAAAACAAACGGTTCATCCCCGTCGATCGGAAGAAAGGCCGGTGTATGAAATTGTGAGCAATGGTGTTGGAGTTCCACCACACGCCCACCGCGATGAGCGGCGCCACCGGCCATACCACTAGGATCGCGGCGTGTAGCGCGGCCAGTGCCACCAGCCTGGCGTCGTTGCGAGAGAAGCGCCAGATTCCCGTCCGCGGATGCTGCCAGGCGACGGATGCCATTCCTGTTCAGCGCCCTTTATAATCCAGCAGCGCCTTGGCTCTCGGCTGGTCCGCGTTTATTTTGACCACCCCGTTTGCAATCGGATAGTGATCGGGAGCCTTCGCTTCCTCATCCGGTTTTCTGACGCGGACCTTTGCGCCCCAACTGGCTCCAAATCCCACCGCCTGACGCGTGTCGGCGACGGATTTCAGATCCGCCCATTCGCGCCGGGCCAGGTCCTGATTGCCGCTCGGCAAACTGGGCAGCGTGAAATAAAGGTATCCGCGCTGTGGCGCCGAATAGACGGTCGAGTTGTCGGGGGTTTCCTCGGCTACGCTGAAGACCCCCGAGATACGAATGCGTTCCGGTTTGTCGGCGTTGGGTTCGAATGCTACTTTATCCACCAACGCGTAAATTCCTATCGGTCCGCTGGCGTTCGCCACTCCCAGACAGAGTGTCATCGTGAGAACCACGGCGGCGGAAGTTATAATTGATTTCATTCCTGCCCTCCCACACAAAAATGCTACACCCGTGTAAGACGGGAAGGAAGCCTTTTGGGTTAGCGGCCGAATTCATGCAATTGTAAGCTTTAACACTGAAACGTCTGCTGGCTATCCAACGTTATACTTGATCGGAGGCACGGTCATGGTTCGGCTGACGATCTGCGCTCTTCTCGCCGCAGTTTACCCTGCGGCCGCCCAGCAAACTTCATCAACGGTTCTGGATGCCATGAAAACAGAACTCGCACGGTCACAATTAACGCTCAAATCGCAGCCGGTTCCGCCGTATTACATCGGCTACGCAATCACGGAAACCCACAATGTGACGATCCGCGGTGAATTCGGGCGGTTGGAGGCCAGCACGGATAATCGCCGGCGTCAATTGGACGTCGATTTGCGTGTGGGCGATTATGCGATGGATAACACGCGCCAGGTTCGCGGAGACTTTAACTTTCCCCGATTCGACTCCGCCGCGGTGCCGATCGACAACGATCCCGACGCAATCCGCGCGGTGCTGTGGCATTTTACCGATCAGCATTACAAGCAGGCCCTGGAACAATTCACCAAAGTCCGGACGAACGTTCAGGTGAAGGTTGCCCAGGAGGATTCCTCGGCGGACTTTTCGCGCGAAGAGCCACAACAATTTTCCGAGCCCGCGGTGGATATCCACCTGAACCGCGCGCTCTGGGAGGACAAGGTTCGAAAATATAGTGCTCCTTTCGCCAAATACACCAACATTTATGAAGCCACTTCCTTTCTCCAGAGCGAAGTGGAAACGCGCTGGTTCGTGAATACGGAGGGGACCGTCATCCAGACATCCCAGCCCGGTTTTCACCTGTTCGTGATGGCGACCACCAAGGCATCCGATGGTATGGAACTGCCGCTTTACGAATCCTATTTCGCCTTTGCGGAAAAAGATCTCCCCGACGACGCTACGGTTCTGAAGGCGGTGGAAAAGATGATCCATGATTTGGAGGCGCTCCGCGTGGCGCCCGTCGCCGATGCATACACCGGGCCGGCGATTTTGTCAGGCCGCGCGAGCGGAGTTTTCTTCCATGAAATCTTCGGGCACCGCGTGGAAGGGCAGCGCCAGAAGACTGCCGAGGATGCACAAACGTTCAAGGGGAAGATCGGCGAGCAGGTTCTCTCGAAGAACTTCTCGGTTTACTTCGATCCGACGTTGCGCCACCTCGCCAATACCGATCTGGACGGTTACTATACCTACGATAATCAGGGCGTGAAAGCGCGCCGCGTTACGGTGGTCGAAAACGGTGTGCTGAAGACATTTCTGATGTCGCGAACACCGGTGCAGGGGATCGCGCAATCGAACGGGCATGGACGCGGGCAGGTGGGGCTCGCGCCGGTGGCTCGGCAGTCGAACCTGGTGGTCGAGGTTTCGCCCTCCGCGGTGCAGCCGGATCTCAAAAAGCTGCTCATCGCCGAGATCAAGAAGCAAGGATTGCCGTTCGGGCTATATTTTGACGAGATCGAAGGCGGGTTCACCTTCACCGGGCGCACGATGCCGAATTCGTTCAATGTGCTGCCACTGATGGTCTATCGTATTTATCCGGATGGCCATGAGGAAGTGATACGCGGAGCCGACCTCATCGGCACGCCGTTGACCACCTTCAGCAAGATCGTCGCGGCCGACAAGAACGTAGCCGTATTTAACGGCTTCTGCGGAGCTGAATCCGGAAGCGTACCCGTTTCCGCCTCGTCGCCGGGAATCTTTGTCACGCAGATCGAAGTTCAAAAGAAAGCGAAATCTCAAGAGCGTATCCCTTTGCTTCCGGCGCCGTTCGAAGGTGGGAACTAAAATGACGGGGGGGACTGAGATGCGAATCCCGTGGATATCGGTATTGGCAATCGCGGCCGCGTCTCTCCCGGCCGTCTACGCGCAAACGAACGACGTCGTGATGAGCGCGATGCGCGATGAAATGGCCCGGTCGATGAAACAGCTCACCGTGGAGAATCTCGAGAAGCCGTACTTCATCTCTTATCGCGTCGTCGATTCCGATACCGTGAGCGTCGGCGCGGAGTTCGGCGCTCTGACTCGCGACGTCGCCTCACGCGGACGGCGTCTGACGGTAGAAGTACGCGTCGGCGATTACAAGTTGGACAATTCCCACTTGTTTTCTTTTGATGTCGATATGGGAACGCGGCTGCGGATTTTCAATGGCACCACGGAACTGCCGCTGGAAGACGATTACAAGGAACTGCGACGCCAGCTTTGGCTCGCCACTGACGCCACTTACAAGAAAGCCGTCGCGGATCTTTCGAAAAAGCGCGGTTTGCTCCAAGCGCAGAGCCGCGAGGACGAATCGGACGATTTCAGCAAAGAAGATCCGGCCGTAACCAGCTACGATTTACCAGCTGTGAAGGTGAGCGCCGCGGATTGGGAAAAGGAAGCTCGTTCCCTCTCGGCTCTGTTTCGCGAGATGCCCGCCATCTATACCTCCTCGGTTCTGATGAACTGCTTCAATACCTACACGCGGTATCTAACCAGCGAAGGCACTTCCTACACGCGCCGCGAACCTAGCCTCACGTTCACGGGCAACGCAGCCACCCAGGCTGCCGACGGGATGCCGCTTGAACAAATGACTTGGGCGCAGGGACGGTCGCTCGCGGAACTTCCGTCCGAGGATGAATTGGCTGCTCGTCTGAAGGCAATTGGACGCGATCTCACCGAGCTTCGAGACGCCAATACTCTGGCAAATTACAGCGGACCGGTGTTGGTGGAGGGCGATGCGGCGGCGCAGTTGGTCCACCGAGTGCTCCTCTTCAGCCTGACCGCGACGAAGCGTACAGTTTCCGGGATGCCCGGCGGGCAGCCCAATCCCAACCAAGGCGACAATCCCTTTCTCGATAAAATCGGCGCGCGCGTATTGCCGGAGTTTCTGAGCCTGAGCGACAACCCGACAATCCCTGTATATCAGGGCCGGCGCCTTGGGGGCTTCTCGAAAATGGACGAGGACGGCGTGCCATCGCGCGAGGTCCAACTTGTCGAGAATGGAATTCTCAAGACGCTGCTTGCTTCCCGCGATCCGGTGCGCGGTGTCAGTCGCTCCACCGGCAGCCGTCACGTCGGCCAAGCGGCCCCGAGCAACGTAATTATGACCGTTTCAAATGGCTTGAGCGGCGACCAGCTGCATGCCAAATTTATGGATCTGGTCAAGCAGCAAAACCGGCCGTTCGGCATTGTGGTGCGTTGGTTGAGAAACGGAAACAACGCCGGCCTCAACGCTCTCCTGGCTTACAAAGTGTTTCCCGACGGACACGAGGAGTTGATTCGTGGAATGCAGTTTTTTGGCTTGAACGCAGTTTCTTTCAAGGATATTGCGGCCGCGTCCCGCGATCTGAATTTCTTAACTGTTCGCTATGAGCCGCCACGGGGCCAGTTTCCGATGACTAATGAGGGCGAAGAAATTTTCACGCCCGTTTCGCTGCTCGTTCCATCGCTCCTGTTTGAGGACGCCACTCTGCGCAAGGTTCGCATCGCCGCGCCCAATCCACCGGTCTCCGGCCATCCGTTCTTTAGTAAATAAGAAGCCGAAAACGCCTAACCGTTGGCCAAAATCCTAGTCTAAGGGACGGATGGAAGCGGAAGCCAGCGGCGCTGTGGAACGCGCGCGCTCGGGTGACAATGAAGCGTTTCGTCTGCTGGTGGAGCAGTATGGCCGCGCTATCTTCCGGCTGGCTTATCGCATGACTGGAAACGAAGAAGACGCCGAGGATGTAGTCCAGGAGACTTTCTTGAAGGCCTATCGCCAAATCGATCGATACGAAGCCCGCGCCAGTTTTTCCACCTGGCTGTATCGCATCGCCTCAAACTGCGCCCTGGACCTGATTCGCAAGCGAAAAACTCGCGAACGCAACCGCGACCGTGGTCCGGATCCCGATCGGGATATCCTGGGGTCCATTCCAACGCCAACTCCCGGGCCGGATAGGGAGCTGTACAGCAGCCAGATTTCCGCATCCGTCCATGCGGCGCTAGACGAGCTGAGCGGGCAAGAAAGAACCGCCTTCATCCTGCGGCACTTTGAAGGCTTGTCAATAGAAGAGATCGGACTAGCTCTTGGAACCGGAGCCAATGCCACCAAACACAGTATTTTTAGAGCGGTCCAGAAGCTCCGCCGGAGTCTGGAACCGCTAGTGAGTTCGGCAAGATGAATCATATCGGCGAAGACCAGTTGGTGCTTTTTTATTACGGAGAGTCGGCGGAAGCGGAGGCAATCGAGAGTCATCTATCCGGCTGCGAGTCTTGCCGCTCCCAATTCCGCGCTCTGCAGCTTGTGCTGAATACTGTGGATTCCGTTTCGGTTCCCGAACGCCCGGCCGACTATGGCCACGCTATCTGGAAACGGATCGAGCCCCGGCTGGCAGTCCGGCGCTGGCCACCCATTCGGCTGTGGTGGATCTGGACGCCCGCTATGGCGGCTCTCTTGCTCGGCGCATTCCTGGCCGGAAGCCTGTGGCAGCGCGCCGGCGCACCGGGGATAGCGAAGAATCAAACGAACCAGCAGATTCGAGAGCGCATTCTCTTAGTGGCCGTGGGCGATCACCTGGAACGCTCGCAGATGGTGCTCGCCGAGCTCGATAACGCGCCGGACGGCAAGGGCAAGCTGGATATTTCCGGCGAAAGGCGGATGGCTGAGGATCTTCTGGATGACAATCGCCTCTATCGCCAGACTGCGCGGACCACCGGCGACAACTCGATGGCCAGCGTCCTGGATGACCTGGAACGTGTTCTCCTCGAAATCGCGCACAGCCCGTCCGAGATTTCGAGCCAACAGCTGAATGATCTTCGGGAACAGATTGAAAGCCGGGGTTTGTTGTTCAAAGTGCGCGTGCTCGGCTCTGCAGCGAGGGACTCGGAAACGCACAGCCTGGAAGCGAAACCCGGGCCCGAAAAGGACAGGAATTCGAAGAAATTATAGTATGACTATGCGGATATTTTATACATTCATTTTTTGGATTTTCAGCGCGCTGCTCGTCTTTGCGCAGCAGCCGCTACCGCCCATGGCGCCACTCCCACCGGACTTCGCGGAGCTTCCCCTGCTTGCCTTTCAGGACTCCCAGCGCGATAACGATCGGAATGCGAGGCGCGAACAGGAGCAACTCCGCCGGCTGCAAGACATTTCGTCGGAAAGCTACTCGCGAGGAAAGAGCTATCTGGATCGCAAGGAATACACCCGCGCCATAGACGCCTTCAGCCGCGTGATAGACAACAAAGCCAGCCGCGCCGACGGCGCCTATTATTGGCGAGCCTACGCGCAGAACAAACTAGGCAACCGCGACGAGGCGCTTGCCAGTTTGGACGAGCTACAAAAAAGCTACCCGGGCAGTCGCTGGCTGGACGACGCCAAAGCCTTGCAGGTGGAGATCCGATCGCAAAGCGGGCAACCGGTTTCGCCGGAAACGGCCACCGATGAGGACTTGAAGCTGCTGGCCTTGAACAGCCTCATGAATACGGATCCAGAGCGCAGCATCCCGATGCTGGAAAAGCTCCTCAACAGCAGCAACTCACCCAAGCTGAAAGAACGCGCCTTATTCGTGCTGGCGCAAAGCGGTTCGCAAGCCTCGCGCGATCTGCTTGCCGGTATCGCAAAAGGCGGGTCTAATCCCGATCTGCAGTCGAAGGCAATCGAATACCTGGGAATCCATGGCGGCCGCGATAGCTTGCAACTTCTCGTCGATATCTATAAAAGTTCCAACGACGCGCAGGTGAAGCGCACGATACTCAACAGCTTCATGGTGGCGGGCAGCCGGGATAATCTGCTGGCGGTGGCCAAGTCGGAATCGAATACGGAATTGAAGGTGCATGCCATTCAGTTGCTGGGTAACGCAGGCGGGTCGGCCGATCTTACGCAGCTCTATTCCGCTGGATCGACGCCCGAAGTGAAACGCGCCGTGATCCAAGGACTTTTCATTTCCGGTAATGCCGACCCGCTGTTTGAGATCGTTAAGAACGAAAAGGACGAGAGCCTGCGCCGCTTCGCCATCAACCAATTGGGCATGATGGGAAGAAGCAAGACCGGAGCGGCGCTCACCTCCATGTACGCGCAGGAGACCACTCCCGAAAACAAGAAGGCCATTGTCAATGCGCTGTTTGTCCAAGGGAATGCCACGGCGCTAGTGGAGCTGGCGCGCAAGGAAATGGACTTGAATCTGAAGAAGGCGATCATTAACCAGCTCTCGATAATGCACTCCAAAGAGGCGACTGATTATCTTTTGGAGATATTGACGAAATGAAGTTGGCCTTGTTATTCGCGGGCGCTCTTGCATTGTTCGCGCAACAGCCCCGCGTTTCGAACGCTCGCCTGGAGACACGCCTGGTAACGGGAGGCTTGGAAGCAGCGTTCCAGGCGATTCTCACGGCTCAAGCCTCGCCGGCACGCGGCGGCGGCGTGCCGTTGTTAATTCAGGTCGCGCGTACCAACCCCAGTCCGCCGGTGCGAAAGCAGTCCGTATTCTGGCTGGGCCAGAGCACGGACACTCGTGCGCTTGCCTTTATCGAGGACATTCCGAAATAGATCACGCAGTCGAGATTTCAAGGAATGTATGTGGAAAACACGTAGTCCTGCGCCTTTTGCGGCGTATGGCAGGCAAGGCAAGCCGTAATGGCGTGAGCAGCGTCGGGGACCTGTGGTTTCGAGGGATCGCCCGCCACCCACACCTGGAAGCCCCATCCACCAGTCGACGCATACTTCGTCGCATCTTTCACCATCACCGTCACAAATTTCTTGGCGCCTTCGACAGTGGCGCCATCCTTCACCGAGAATTCGTGAACGTCGTCCGCGAAAATGGTTCCGTCAGGATACGGGAATGCGCCGCCATTTTTCAGAGTCTGCAATCCCTTCGCATTTACGTGAATAATGTGCAGACCTTCCACATGGCCGAAAACCGGGCTGTCCTTTGTGGCGGTCATTGAGTTCACCACGAACCAATCCCGGAATCCAGTGGGGAACGGAACCCCATCGTCCGCGGACGTAGTCGAAGGAGCTCCAAACAACGTTAGGGCTACAGCGAGCCCTAGCACGCCCGCAAATTTGCACAGCACTTTCCCGAGTTTCGTCATACCATCTCCTTATTCGTGCTAGTGCAATCTGGACGCCACGAACGCGCAAGGTAGCTTTTGCGTTCATGCGCTTGAAGGGAAACCGCGTTATCGATTTCCAAAGCACGGCCCGCGTGTCGATGTGTCGGCGCGCGGTCTCGGGGAGACCTTTTAGTGACCGGCACCCGAGAGTTTGCGGTAATACTCGGCGACCGAATCCTGATAGCCGGCGGGGACCTTGGCCGGGTCGGGATTCCGAATCGTGCCACCCTGCTTCTCGTCGAGCTGGCGGCGCAGTTGCAATTCCAGCGCGTCCACATTACTTAAGAGCTGCTGATGCATCTGCTCCACTAAGCCCGGATTTCCGGGGAAACGGCTGGGATCCAGCTTACGCATTTGATCGATTAGGGATTGCAATTGTTGCCGTGCTTCGGGACTATCCTGCACGGCGGGGCGCACCTGGTTGAGAAGGTTCAATCCCTGGTCAATCTGGCGTTGAGTATCGGCTGGGTTGGGACCTTGTTGCGGCGTAACCGCCCGACCGCCGATGCGGGTATTTCCCATGTCGTAACCGCCATTCACGTTGCGACCGCCATTGGTGGCGCCACCGCCGGGATTGCCTACCGGGCCAGCCAGGCGGTCACCGATCGTGCCCGCTTGACCTCCGCCAGCTTGACCTGCCTGCCCATCGCGCGCGAGTTGGCCGGTTTGGAACTGTTGGCCACCCGGTTGATTGCTCGGTTGGCCATTGGGCTGGCCGGGACGTCCGCCGAGGCCAGCCAGCTCATCGCGCAGACGCGCAAGATCGTCCATGGCGCGATTGATCGCGGCGTCTTCGGAAGTGTGTTGAGCGCTGCCTAGGGCGCGAGCCGCATCGGTGACTTGCTGCCCCAATTTTTGGAGATCGCTGGTAAGAGCGGTCTCGGCCGGATCGGAGAACTGGCCGCTCCGCAGCTGATCGGAACTGCGCTGCAGACGCGTGCCGAGATCGTTTTCATCCATGCCTCCGAGCGCGCTCCGCAATTTGGTGGAAGCGGCCGGTTGGGTGGGGGCAAGCTCGCGCGCCGCGTCGCGCATTTGCTGGGTGAGGCGAGACAGATCGTCACTCACACGCTGGCGATCGTTCACCATCTTGTCGATTTCTTGAGCGGACGGGTACTTTTGCGGACGGTTGGCTGCACGAGCGGCATTCTGCTGCGCCATCAATTCGCGCACTTGATCGGCCTGCTGCTTTTGCCGGGCGGCCAGCTGATCGGCCGTCTGGGCCATCGAGCTCAATCGACCCGCGGCGTCCTGTTGCTGCAAGCCGCCCAGCAAGTCGGTGGCTTCGCGCAAGCGGTCAGCGGCGCGGCGAGAGGCGGCGGCACTGGCACTTTGCGAGGTAGCGCGACGCATGTCTTCGTTGGCTTGACGCAGGCGATCGAGCGCTTGTTGCGCGGCTTGTTCCTTCGATTGTCCTGAGCTGGATTGGCCGGAACTGGATTGCCCGCCGGATTGTCCCGCCGACGAACCGCTCTGGCTACCCTGCCCGCTCTGTTGCCCTTGCTTCCCTTGTTGCCCTTGCTGGCCCTGCTGGCCATTTTGCGCGAGTTGTTGCTCCATTTGCTGCTGTAGCTGTTGCGCCTCGCGCTGCAACATTTCCTGCTGCCACTTTTGCTCGGCGGTCTGGGTACCATTGCGCTGCTGCTGGGCGAGATCCTCCTCGCGCTTGGCAAGCTCGTCGAGTTTCTTCAAAGCGTCGTCGATGTCGCGCGCTTTTTGTTCGGCACTGCTAGCCGAGTTTTGCGGCGTCTCGTACTGGTTTTTCTGGGTATCGAGCTCGAGTTCAAAAAGCTGGGCCAGATCGCGCGCCGCACCACCCCCACCGCCGCCTCCTCCGCCCTGCGCTCCAAAGGCGACCTGAATTTGCCGGAACGTGGCTTCGGCGCGCAGCAGGGATTGCAGCGCCTTTTGCTCATTGGGAATGGCATCTTTCCATTTCTGCTGCTGCAATTGTTGCGCTGCGGGCTCCATTACCTGAGAGGCGGCGAGCATATCCTTTTGGAAATCGCCGATGGCCTTCACTTCATCGGTCAGTTCGCGAGCTTCTAAGCGACCAGAAAGCGAGACGGCCTGATCGCGCAAGGTGGATTGCGATTGCGAGAGCAGTTTGGCGATGTCAGTAGCCTGCTGCTGTGTTGAATGTTTGTCGCCCTGCTGCTTGAAGGTGGCGGATATGATTTCCTTCTCGCGCTGCGAGATCTCCGCGGAAGGATCGCCACCACCACCGCCTCCTCCGCCACCGCCGCCCGATGTTTGCGATTGGGAAAACTCGCGCTCGTAAGGATCGGCCTGGATGAACACCATGTCGGTGTGGGATTCAGCGTTACCGTCCTTCGCAGTAGCATAGATACTCACGAGATCGCCGGGAATCAGTTTGAAATTTTCCAGCGACAACCTGGTGGATCCGTCGGCTTGTTTTTCACCCTTCTTATGGAGCAGATCCACCGTAGTCTCGGGACCACCGTTCACCGAGTAACGCAGCGTGACGCCAGCTAAGCCATATTCGTCGGAAACCTTGGCGGCGACGGTTACTTCTTCGATGGGGCTGGCATGGTAATCATGTCCAGGACGCACCAACGAAATCTGAGGCGGGTTGGCTTTGCGGGCCTCGATGAAAAAATCTTCGCTGACGCGGACGGGCTGGCCCTGCTCTAAGCCAGCGACGTGATAGACGCCATCGCGATCCATCTTGAGCGTGCCGTGATAGACGTTATTCTGGCCGCCGGTGAGTTGGATTTGTTGACCGTTGTCGAGTTGCAGCTGGCTTCCTGGAAGAGGACGATCGGTAGAGACATCGAGTTCGGCCTCAGTGCCGGTGACGGCGCGAAGATCGCCACCGCGCTCTTCGACTTCGGACGGCATACCCGTCCATGCGGGGTAATGATAAGTGACGCGGATCTGCTTCACCGAGGGCAAATCGGTGACACGAATATTGAAGTGTTGCGAAGTCATCGCTCCGGCGGTGACGTAATATTCGACGTTTTCGGGCAGGCCTGCGAACAGAAACTCATAGCCGCCCGCGAAACTGCCGGCCGCTTTGGGCAGCATCGCGATCTCTTCCCACTTGGACGAACTCTGAAAACGCGCATGCACCTTGACGCTGGGCGATTGCAGACCGGTGGGGAGGGCGGAAACCATCTGATCGGCGTGGCGACGTACGACAGCGTTGCCGGGAGTGACGCGCAGATCGTAGAGCGCGGGTTTGTCGCGATGCGGACCGGTCCACAACAGCGACGCGCCGTAACCGAGGAAGCCGGGGCCGGCCGAGATCATCCAGAGCAAGATTGCGGATGCACCGACAGCGCTGCCGAGCGAGATCCAAAGGCGGCGGTCAGTGACCAGCTGCGTTGGCTCGGCGAATCGGGCGACTTCGAGAGTATCGCCGGCCAAAAGTTCAATGAAGGGATCGTGACCGTCGCGTTCCGTGAACGTGGTGAGGCGCTGTTGGAATTGGGGGAAGGCAGCTTCGGCGGTTCCGATGGCGCGGCGATGGGTTAAGCGCCGCAAGGGAAGCAGAAGGCCAGCAGCAGCGGCGATGGCTAAAATCAGGATCAGCGCGAAACGGGAGGCGGTGACGCTGCCCTGTGAAAAGGCCAGGGCGTTGGCGATGGTGACCAGCACCAGAGTGGCCAGCAAGGCGCCGCCGGTGAGGATGGCGAGGCCGCGGAGCATGGTGCTCCAGCGCAGACGTTGTTCCAGTTGCGCAATGTATGCGTGAAGCTGTTCGCGGGCAGTCATGGTGGCCTCCAACTGCAAACGTCGACCGCGTGGGCGGCGTTAGCTAAAGCTTATCATTGGCTAAAGGGGGAGGCGACAAAAAGGGGGGCGGGCGGACAACTGAGGGGACGGCGGTAGCGCGGCCTCGCTCGGGCTACTCACAACCGAATCCCGCTTTAAAGCATGCCCGCACTGACTCCCAGTCCGCATCTGAAAGTCGCCCGATTAAGCGAACCTCCCTTTGAGGGAGAGTGACCGGAAACAACCTAAAATACGACGCCGCGTGCAACCCCGCTTGCCGCCAATCGATCAGGGGGCAATCGGTGGAGCCATTGGCTTGGGGGGCTGGGTAGTGATAAGGCCCACCACGACATCTGGCCTGTGCCGATGGTATTCCTCGGTGGAGAGCACCACTGCGGGGCGAGTCTTTGTCAATTGGGCGCCTGGNNGAATGCGCCCACGACAATATCGCCCGGCTTCAACGATCTTCCTGCTCCTGATCTTCGAAACGCTTTAGCGCCGCCGCCGTCGCTTCGGCGAGATCTTCATCGGTCCAAGAGTCGGACCACTGGACAGTGCGGCCGCCCGCAAGATCAGCCAACTGGCGCGCCCAATCGAGCACCTTCCCAGCCTCGTCCGGCGGAAGTGCCCGGACCACGCTGATTAAAGACTCTTCCTGCGGACTGAGCACCATGGTCTTATTATATCCTCGACAAATCCTGACCAGGCTGCGTGAGACGCGGGCTTGGCCTGTCTTTATTTGGGGCGCTTCGTAGCATCTGGAAAGGACGCTTTGGCCGGCGGTCGCGCGAAATTTTTCCGCTATTTCCCCGAGCTGGTAGCGGCGGCTTCACATTGCGCTGCGAAGACGGGTGCAAATTTGTAAATGGTCGCGTTATCGGGAGACGTGTTGCCCGCTCCAGGTGGTGCCGTCGCGCCTGTACCGTCGGTTGCGCTGGGTGTTGGTTGCGGCGCTATGGCGCCTGGCACAACCCCAGACTTCAGAAATATTAGGAAGTTGGCCAGCGTCGTGTTGACGGCGGTAAGTCCGGCGGCATCGGCGGAGGAATTGGCGTTAATCGTGGTGGTGATAGAGCCGAGGCCGGTGGTTCCGCCCAAGGTGGAGAACAGTCTGGCGTTTGCGATGGTTGTTGAAGCGCCAACAGCAGTAAAGCCCGCTGAAGCCAAGATCATTAGAAGGTTGACAACCTGCCACGACGTGCTGGACCTTTCAAAGAATCTGGCGCTTCCGCCGCATTCTGACGCGGTTTGTTCGATGGCGGCTTCCGCGCAGGCGTTACTGATCACCCCACCGGCTGACGATGCGCCGCTACAGGGCCCCGTGAAGTTAAGAGCAGTCCATTCGGCATGGCTCTTTGCGACGAACTCCCGCTTGTTACGTGAGGCCTTGGTGGCTGATTGCGCGAAAACACCGGGAGCTGTTGCCGACAACAGCGACGCCAACAACACAATGGACAATATCGAAGAGCCGCCTGTGGGTTTCATCACATTAACCTCCGTAATTTCCCATTCCGCGTTCCCACACGGCCGGGGTGGCGAAAGAGGCGCCGGGGTGCATGGGCATGTGGAAAAGCACATGCTCGATGTGGCGCGATTCGTTGAGATGCACCATGCGTTGGGAGAAGGCTTCGATCTGGTCGCTTGAAAAAACAAAGCCATCCTGAGCCGGATTGTATGGAATTCCTTTTCGCTTATGCATTTCCAGCACAGCCGCGGCACGCTTCAGCTCGCGCTCCTGCTCGCGCCGGCGATCGGATTGAATTTCGCGGAGGTTTTCCAAGGTCTTCTGAAACTGGCGGGAAAGCCGCTGGCCGTGCAAGCCGAGGGTGGCGAGGGCGCGGTGGGCGTCGACGATATCGAAGTCGATGGCGGCTTGATCGGACGGTGGGCTAGCGGCGCGGTCGAGCAGGGCGGCTTCGAGCGACGGGATGCGGTTAAGCCGCCAGGCGGTATCGACGAGCTCCTGGGTGAGTTGGGTCTCGGTCGGCGTGGCTGGTTGGTATTCCTCGAAGAACTGGCGGCGGTGGCGCTGGTAAGCGGCAGGGTTTTCGGTAGTGAGGACGGGATCGCGGCTAGTGAGGCCATGGGTGAGAGCATTCAGGGAAGAACGCTGTTTTCCGGCGGCGGTGCGGGGCCCGGTGGAGAGAAGGGCGTTGGCGCGGTTCGCGCAAGTGCGCGGGGCGGAAGAGTGGGGATTTGTCATAAGACCTCCGTTGCGTTTTTTGCATGAACGGATAGCGATTTCGCGCGCTGGTTAGTGGATGTTGTTGCGTGGGTGCGGAAGATCGATTCGGAAGTGAGGTGATTGCCTGGGCGGCGCGCTCGCTAAATCCGAGTATATTGATGAAGAGCTGTGGGCTTGGAGGAATGGCAAGAATGTCAAAAGTTGGCGACCTGAGGGCGAGATGGGCGGGCCTGGTTCTACTCGGGATGGCGTGCGCGATGGGGTGGGCGCAGGGGCCGAGGCCGGCTGCGATAACGATCACGTTGGCCGGGCAATCCATGATCCGGTCGGACATCCGCGCGACCGCACCGGCGGCGGTACCGGCGATCCAGGGGCTGCTGAAGGGCGATGTGGTGTTCACCAACTTCGAGGCCACGGTGGCCGAAAAGGGCGAGACGGTGCACGAGGGGAGGGGATTTCTTACGCCTCCCCAAGCGCTGGATGCGCTGACAACTTTCGGTTTTAACCTGTTGTCGCTGTCGGGAAACCATGCATTCGATCTGAAAGCGACGGGCATTCAGAACACGATGCAGGAGGCGGACAGCCGTAAGATCGTTCATGCCGGAACTGGAAACAACCTGGCGGAAGCTGCTGCGCCGGGGTATCTGCACACGCCGAAGGGAACCATTGCCCTGATCGCAAGCGCGTCAGGTCTGATTGCTCCGGGAGCCAGCGCCACGGCGGACCGGCCGGGAGTGAATGAGCTTCGCATCGAAGCCGGCAACAAGGAAAACGAGGCCACGGCCGATCTGCCCGGTGCGCCAGAAAACACGCCGAATCAGGCGGATTCGCAGCGCATCCTTCAAAGCATCCGTGACGCCCGTCAGCACGCGGACCTCGTGATCGTGTATCAACATAACCACGTCTTCGGGAATCACTCGTTCGCGACGATTTTCACGGAAGGGATGCAGGAGCGGCTCGCTCCGAATGATTGGCTCAAGAAGTGGACGCATGCGGAAGTGGATGCGGGTGCCGATATCGTAGTGATGCATGGCGCGCCTCTGCTGCACGGGGTGGAAATTTATCACGGCCGGCCCATTTTCTACGATCTGGGCAACTTCATTTACAATGTACCTCCGACGCTGACGTACATCGACGAACCGATGAATTGGGAGAGCGCGGTCGCATACGTCCAGTTTCAGGGGAAGGACCTGCACTCGATTTCCTTTCGGGCGATCGCCTTGAACAACCTGGGCGAGGGCCAGCCCGATGTTCACAACGAGTACGCCAACAACCAGTTCCTCGATACCCGCGGTTTGCCCTCGCCGGCGGCGGGTGCGAGAGCGGGTTATATTCTGCAGCG
>PKZC01000045.1 GCA_003132905.1 Bryobacterales bacterium
GTCGAGATGCTGGCCGCGATAACGATCGATGTCCGGGGCCGGCGGCTCGTCGGCGCGGCTAGCAGATTTTCCCATGCCGGCGCTCACGGCCGCACCTGCGGACGCGCCATGATGCCGCGTGCGAAATCGCCGCACAGGCCTTCGAGCGTGTGCAGCACGCGGTCGATCGCGGGATCGTCCCGCCGTTCCTCGACCAGGGCGCAGCGCAGGCATAGGCGGCGGTGGTGCGGTCGCGCCGGAACAGCCGTCCGATCGCGCTGTAGCGCAGACCGGCACGGCGTGGGCGAGGTACATCGCGCTTTTTGAAATCAAAGGCGGCCTATCTCGGCCAACAGTTATTCGCATTACCTGCCTCCAGGGGATAATCGCCTAAGTTTGAAGAGGCAGACCTATCTATTTGAAATATTTTATGTATTTACAATATTGCCGAAAATTCGGCCGTGCCTTGTCCACATAAATAGGATTTTTATCGCATTTATATACTTGACAATTGTTAGGATTTAACGCCTAACAGGCCCGACAGGGCAGCAAGTATGTGGATGCGTTCTCCAATTAACAGGAGGACGCACAATGAGTGCGAATATAGATCGAGAAGAAAATCAGACCGAGATGGTGCTGGTTCCTCGGAATCCTTCAGCTGAAATGCTGAATGCGGCCTGGGCCGATGCGCTTGCTGAAGATGCGGGCGCGGTTTGGAAAAGTATGATTGAGTCGTGGCTAGACGGCGAGAAGCGGAAAATCGGCTAAGGGAAGTCGCTGGGTGCCTCGTTTTTTGTATTCCAGAAAACGGTTCATGATTATCCACGAGCGACGCACTATTTCCGTTGTGGTCGCGCCTGAAATGCGGCCGTGATCCCCGTGCCGCGGGCCGGTCGAAACATCGGTGATGAGTTTCAAATATTGCTCTGAAACATTGAGCGTGTCTCTCATTGCCTTCCAAGCGTGGCTTCGCTCGGTGCTGGACGGTGCTATGATGTTGCGCAGGCCTTCAATCGCACGGGCACAATTGACTGCCGATTCATGAGGCAGCGTGATTGCCTCAACCAGGTCGCGGAGAGATCGAAAAACTTTCCAGTCTGTAGAAACGATCGATAGAACTCGGTGAAAGTTATTCTCTTCCAAAGTTGCAGACTGTTCCCCCAATTTGAACACCGTGCATATTCCTGCCAGCGACGGCATATGTGGCCCAAATGGTGTTGTCTCCCCCGTTGGGGACGTAAAATTATCGAAGATCACTGTGAAGCCGTACCCGGAACTAAATGCAACAAGATCGACAGTTGCCCGCGCTAAGTCGAAAGCCCTCATGTAGAGCGGCGTTATTAGGCTTTGTTCGAACCTATTGACTTCGCAGTCAACGGTTACTGTGCTATTTTGAATGGTGATTGCGAAGGTAATGTCCAGATCGTTTTCGGTATCCTTCCAATTAATCTGAGGGTGATCCTGTATTGAGACCTTAATCTCAAACGGGAAAATCCGACCACCAAAACGGACCTTGGGCATGACGCAACCCGACGATGAACTACGAGCGACTAAACGCTTAATGGCCGCACTTGGGCGGATGCCGCCCAAGCCACATGAGGAAATGAAGCTCGGGAAGTCTAAGCGGAAAAATAGGCCGAGTTCAAAAATATCACGGGCGAGGCGGCATAAAGAAAAGAACGATTAGTCCGACAAAGCCAAGTGTACCAGTAACGAGGCAAATAATTCGAAATGTTTTCGCTGTGTCATCTATTGGCTGTACAAAGCGGAAGCCAGAAATTGACGCGGCAACTATTGCGCCAGCCGCTATTTTTCTACTTGTGTAAGTCTTAGCGGCGGGAAGAATCCAAGCCTTCAGCCAGCCGATCGGCAACCGTTTTGGCGGCTTAGCCATTTGGCAACGGTTGCCAATCCGGTTTGGGATTTACTGCATTTTCGGCACTATGCATACCGATTGCAGCAACAATTAAACCACCGGTCAAAAGAAGTGTTGCCCATCCTTTATCCGTAAAACAGGCAGAAACAAAACCAGCGACAGCAAGAACAATTCCTAATGCCACCGCAAGAGCTGCCCAATCCGGAATGCACTCAGACTCTTTGCTGCTGGTATGAATATCTTCCATATCCCAAGAGGTGGTTTTTATTGACCTGTCGGGAAAGATCGCCCAGCCATGAAAAATTGCATTTGTCATATTTTATATATTCCGAGGTCGTGCTGGCGAACGAAGCCACAAGTAGAGCATATAAAGCTCATTACGCCCATTCCAAGAAGCTGGCCATTACGGTCAGCTACAACAACCTCTTGAAATTTCTCGTCTTTTGATAAATCCCCCGGCACCCTACGAGCCCAATTCTGATTCCCACAAATGGGGCATCGAGGAACTACTCCATTAAAAGTACCCATTGGGAGCACTTGTCCCGACGGGTTGTCTTTCTTGTCGTCGCTCATTGGGGAATCTTAGGTTATTTTTGACGTTGTCGCCAAGCCATAAACTTACGCGCCAAATGCTTGCGAGTCTTGGGCTTAATTAGTCGGCCGATACGTCAGGCGCTTGCCCTCTGCACCCTTGAGAGCATTAGCCGTCCGTTCCCCATCGGAGAAACCAAGGCCGGAACGATTGTTGTGGCGGAACTCAAATTCCGCGAGATAGCGCGCTAAATGTTGCTCACTGCAAAAGCGGTAGGTACCCTTCATGCTGCGCTTAAAGTTGCCGAAAAAATTCTCGACAGCATTGGTCGTCTGACCGTCTTTGCCAACAAAGAAGCCGGTTGAGTTTGAACCATGCTCGACCGTCTTGTGCGCGGCAAATTCCTTGCCGACCTCAACGTAAAGGCGGCTCTCATCGGTGTGCAGTTCGGATNNGGATGAACGGTGAACGTTGGTAACAAGAACCTCGCGCACCTTCGCGGCTGTTGCGCTCTTCATGTGAATGGCGCGAACACGGCCCTTGGGCTCTACCAGAGCAACGATTTGTTCTTTATGCTGGTGACCCTTTCGCCAGCCCTTCGCGCGCTTCGACGAATTTCCGTAGTACGTTTCGTCCGCCTGTATGGATTGGCCTTCGCCGCCCATGGGGCCGCCGCTCATGCCGCTCATCGCTTCGCGTAAGCGGTGCATCATGAACCAAGCGGTTTTGTAGGTGACGCCGATAGTCCGGTGGATCTCGTGGGCGGAGACGCCGTTCTTGCCCGAATTGAGCATGTGCGCGGCCATCCACCACTTGGTCAGAGGAACCTTAGACCGCTCGAAAATGGTGCCGACCGTGACGGTAAACTCGCGCTTGCATTCGTTGCAGTAGTGCAGGCCGGGGCGCGCTGACTTGCCCTGCATCTTGGCGATCTTGTCGGGGTCGCTGTTGCCACAATGGCGGCAGAAAGGCCCCTCAGGCCACAGGACGGCCTCTAGGGCTTCGCGGGCCTTGGTCTCGTCCTGAAAGATGGGTTTCTGAAACGCTGCGATCTTGGCCATGGGTAGCTCCTATGACCATAAACCTAGCCTTTCCGGCTACAATTGTCAAGTATATAAAT
>PKZC01000292.1:0-799 GCA_003132905.1 Bryobacterales bacterium
AATTCTAATCCCGTGTTGACAGGATCCTCTGTAAGTCGCACAACGCAGAATTGAGTGACCTAGATACCGCGGCGGCCGACATCTTCAGCGCGATTGGTCAGGCACAGCTTGAGTTGCAACGCGGGGATTCGGCCTCTTGGACGAGGTCGTTTTCGGGCCTGCAGTTTGAGCGATGGTTCCTAAAGGTCGCATTCGGCACCTGGGAAAGCGGCAACTTTGCGGCAAACGGAGAACGGCTACCTGGCAAGCCTCCGCAGCTGTGGGGGAGGCTTCTATTGGGCCTATCTGCATTCCCGAAGCCTTGGGGATTATACGTCGAAGCGCCCATCGCACCGTTTCCGATGACGCATCAAGAGTTCGAGATGATTCCGCGGACTATCGGACCAGCGTTGAAGGCCGTCCAGTTCAAACTGGCGCGGGTTCCGTTCACGTTGGGCATGGGGAAACTGACGAATTCCGTCCTCCCCGTCGTCTATCGGCCAACCGAAATAGTGCTCAAGAGGGGAGACGTTTCTAAGCGTATCTCGCTTAGATGGCCCAAGGGGGTGGGAGGAGGACCGATAGTCTATACGTGGATTGGGGAGGACCGCTAGGGACTGGAATACCCTCCCTGGTGAGACCGTACCGCATCGGGCCGCACACGGCCACCCGTAGCGTTACATGCGGCGGACCCCTAAGCCGCCCTTCGCCGCCGCCTCTGGGTTGCCGATTTCAAGGTGCCCCTTCCTGGCGGCTGGTTCCCGGCAGGCAAACTCAGCACTCGCCGGACCACAGGTCCCGAGTTTGGATGGTGTTCATT
>PKZC01000292.1:818-2630 GCA_003132905.1 Bryobacterales bacterium
GAGCAAGTCGAGCGCGCGATCGAGATCGTTGAGCAGAATGTAGATCTTGGCCGTCGTGAATTTGACGTACGTAGGCCTAACGGTTCATCATCGCGGCGGAGTAGGCGATATGCCCGTTGCTCTATTTCCCGTTGTTCCTGTTCCCATCGCTCGCGGGCTTCCTTGCCGTAACTGGTGGTCGTGTTCGGCCGGGGTTTGGGCTGGCGGGGGCTTCGATGGGTCATATCGGTCTCTTGAAGGCGAAAGGCGTTTACCAATCAGCATCGATCATTCCCTGTCAATCACGACAGAAAGCCCGCATTCTCAATGTCGGCTCGGATCCGTCGTAGCTGGGCTATTGGCGGCGTATCTCGCTCTACTACCATCGGTAGTCAGCGCCCAGGGTGACAGCGCCGCCTATCGGTATTGGCAGTTGGCGGCTGGCCGGCGGGTGCACCAGTCGCGCATCACATCGCGTGCCACGGAAAGCGCCTTCGAGTCACGTTTCTGTCGTTCCCATTTGGCCTCGCTATCTACGACCGCGTTCTGGTGTGGTATCCGCCGTATGGCCGATCAGTTACAATCTCCATCGCGGCCTTGATCGTCACATTGACCAACCGGGACACCGTGCTTGTCTACCTAGACACGGCTTTCTTCTCAACGTACGTCAAGGCGCAACGCGCCCACCGCTCACAGTTTCTCACTACATGGCGAAAGGCCGGGGCGACGCTGGCTCTGTCGTTCGCTCACATAATCGAGCTTCGACAACATGGCTNNGGCTCGGCGCCCGAGCGGTCGGCACGCTACGATGCGCTGACTGATTTCCTTCCGATCCGAACGACGCTCAGTCTAGAGCACCCTCAGGAAATCGTTGTTGACGTGGAAGGTAGGGAAATTCTTGCCGCCGGACTGAGGCGCGGTCTCGAACTCGACCACTTCGTACCTGGGGTTTTGCGAAATGCCGACGACGTTACGGTTGACGCATTCCCGTACGCAATCACTGGTCGAGCGGTACTAGACAAAGTTCGCGAGGCGGAAGCGCCCTGGTTTGACGCCGGCGTCAAGGACATGCGCGGCGCGACGACGATTGGCAGCATCGCGCAGAGACGTGCTCAAGGTACGTCGGCCTCAGTCCGACGACTCTCTGACATACCAGACAATCCGCTTAGCCTCGCGGAGGCCGCAGCCAAACGCGTTCAGGCGGTGCAACAGTTTGGTCCCGTGCTCGCCGCGGGGGGAGAGTCCGCGAGCATAACTCGCAGCATCGTGGCAGCGTATCTCAACTCGATTAATCGTGCCATGGTGGTAGGACAGAGACGCGCCACGATCGAGCGATTAGAGGCCGAACTCGGCTTTGCACTCGATGCCGAAGCCGCCCGGCAACCGGTTCGACAGCTGGAGATGGAGGCAAAATTTCGTTTGAGAGTCCGTACGACGCTAACGGCACACTGCGCACGTATAGCGGCAACGGAACGTGCGAAGGTCGCGGCCTCCATCAAGGCCGAGGATTGCCCCGGCTTCTCGCTCCAGCTTGCTGTCGATCGACAGATCTATCAAGCGGAGCCTGAACCGAAACCTGGCAACTACTGGGACATCGAGCATGCCATGTACCTCCCGTACGTCGATCGTTTCTTCACTGACCGCCGGATAGAGACTTTCGTTGCTCAGGCAATCGCGAATCGCCATGGGGCCGCGGGGCTAACGGGGAAGGCGTTGCGGCGAAACGCAGATAGTCTCAGCGCCATGGCGGAACGAATCGCCGACTAACTAGCGGTGCATTTACCCTGGGATCTCATCCGACCGGTGGGGTTCTGGAGTTGACCCGATCCGTGG
>PKZC01000290.1 GCA_003132905.1 Bryobacterales bacterium
CGAAGAGGAGTGCGACACAAGCTCTGGAAGCGATCCGCGAAGCGGGCAACCGGGGGCACAACTTTGTCGTAGATGCGGACATTCAGGGCTACTTTGACGGCATCGATCGAAGCATTTTGATGGATCTGGTGAAGGAGCGAATCTCGGATCGAAGGGTATTGAAGTTAATCCGACAGTGGCTGGAAGCCGGAGTGATGGAGGATGGGATGGTGAGAGAGACCCTGGCAGGAACACCGCAAGGAGGCGTGATCTCGGCGCTGCTGGCCAACATCTACCTGAACAAACTGGATCGGATCTGGGCGGCACGATGCTCGTCGCTCGGAGTGCTGGTCCGGTATGCCGATGATTTCGTCGCGCTGTGCCGGACGGAGTCGCAGGCCAGGGAAGCGCTTCGGCGGATCGGGCTGGTGATGGACCGGCTCGGTTTGAAACTGCACCCGGAGAAGACGCCACACGCCCGGTTATCTTCGAGTGGATGTTTTCTGGTGCACGACTTCCGGTTATCTTCGAGTGTGCTGCCAGCGCGGATGGTGGACTTGAGACGCGGTAAGGATAGTTTTGTGTTTTTGGGCTGCACGATTCGAAAGAAGCGGAGCATACAACGGAACCCGCGCGCGCATTACGTGCAACGGTGGCCGTCGCCCAAAGCGATGAAGCGAGTCCGGACACGTGTGCATGAGTTGACCGATTCGCGACACAGCGGGAAAGACGTGAAGCAGATTATCGCGACGCTGAATCTTGTACTCCGGGGATGGGGAAACTACTTCCGGACGGGCAACGCCGAACGGAAGTTCAATCAACTGGACAGCTATGTCTATCATCGACTGGTCCAATGGATGGGTCGTCGGGGAGGGCAGCGCCGCCAGCGGATGGAAAAGTGGACCCACGAACGTTTTGTCGGAATGGGCTTGTATCAACTGCGCGGCAGCGTGAAATACCTGGCGCAAGCCACACCAGTAAGATCATCGTTAAGCCGTGTGCAGGAAAACTGCACGCACGGTTTGAAAGGGGTTCTTAGAAACGGGCCGGTGTAAACCGGTACCGCGCTAAAATCTACCCATCGAGCCATCCCGGGCGAAATTGTCGATTTCCGAGGTCGGGCGTAAGGTTGGATTGCGCACCTCCGCAATTCGCTACTACGAACAGATCGGCATCCTGGAGCCAGCGCGGCGCGTGAGTGGTCAGCGGCGATATGACGAGACGGTGCTTTACAGGCTGGCCGTGATCCGGCGGGCGCAGGAAGTGGGCTTTACCTTAGACGAGATCCGGCAGTTGTTCTTCGGCTTCTCCCAGTCCACGCCGATTTCCCAGAGATGGAAAAAGATCGCGGAGTAGAAGATGGTTGAATTGGACGCCCGGATGGAACAGATTCAGAGCATGCGCAAGCTTTTGAAGAAGTTAGAAACATGCTGCGAATGCGAAACGGTGGAGCGCTGCGGCGCCGGGATTCTCGGAGTTACTCGTTAGGCTCGGCCAGATCGTCGTCATCCGGAAGATCGCTCATTTCATCTTCCTCGCCCACACCCTCGTCTTCATCCTCTTCAGCAAAGACGTTCGATTTTCCATGAACCCGCGGTTCCCGAACGCCGGGTTCTTCGGCAAACACGCTCGACTCTTCGGGAGTCAGGAAAGCGTGCGTTCTCGCTGGCGCTTCCTCTTCCAGTGCTTCGGGAAGAAGGGATTCGGCTTCCGGGTCTGCCAGTTCGACTTCGAGCACGACGCCAAGGACCGCTTGGGCTGGAAGCTCGACGGCTTCTTCCGCCGATAGCGGATACTCACATTCGCAACAATCGCTACATCGCTTGCAGCGCTCGCAACGATGATTCGAGCAAGCGTCCTTGGTGCAATAGGCGCAAATGTTGCTGGATACTTCGCCACAAATGCTGCAAGTGAAAACCGCCGCCGGCACCATCATGGCTGGACGACCTTCTTGCTCTTGGGCGCGGGCTGCTTGAGTAGCGCCGCGCGGCAACGCTGGGCTTCACGATCGGCCACTTGAAATTCCTCTTCCTTTTGTGTCGCCAGGTCCTGCAGATACTTTCTCATGCGATCGCGATTCGTGCTGTTTTCGGCGATCACCGACTGCATGATGGATGCCAGCGCCGGGTTCTGATACTTGCGCACACCCTCGGTGAGCGAACCAAGCGTTGACTCTACAGCTTGCATGCGAAAGTAGGTTTCCAGGCCGAGCGGCAGGCGCTCCGGCTGCCTGGAAAATGCCTCACTGACGGAGATCAAATATTTGAGCTGGGCTTGTGCCGTGTTCCATTGAGCGACATAGGTTTCTGACGCGCCTTTGGACGCCCAATCGGCGGGCTGCACTTGGTCAATGACCGGCTTTAGATGCTGCGCCTGCGTGCTCAAGGCGTCGATCAACTTACGAGCGTCCCATTCGGAAGCTACCCCTTGATCGGCTGCGGGCTGATCGGCCGCCGGCTGAGCGGCATCAGGGGTTTGTCCTAGGGCCAAGGCAACGGACAGGCAGGATAGCGATATGAGTGCCAACTTCATGGTGACCTTCCCTAAGGCTAGTTTGGCACAATTCCACCGGAAGCCTGGCACGGACGGAAAGTGACGCGAACGGGCGCCCTAACCTGGCGGTGGGGCGGTAGTTGGAGTTCCAGAGGGAGGCGCCGTGGTGGGCGGAGCTGGGGGAGCTTTGTCTGCACTCGGGCCGCCGCCACCCGGAATGGGAATGCCGCCCACGCGACCCGGGGGACTGATGGCGATCCGATAGGCCGCATCGCCCAAAGCGCGCACGATACGATGGGCCAATTCGTTCTTATCGATAGCTCCTCTCGCCAGCGGCTCATCCTTGTACACGTGCAGCGATTCGCCCGCATTCACGATTTTCGGCGAGCCCGGTTTCAGTGCGTGCCGGACTTCCACAGAGCCTTCTTCCACCGAAACGATGGTGGTGTCGTCGTCGTCGTTGACGCTGACATCGAAGATAGTGCCTCGCACCGAGATAACGGCGGTAGGCGTCATCACGCGATTCGGATTGGGCTGGCCGCCCCAGCGTTGGATATGTACTTTGACCCGGCCAACGAAAAGATCTAAAAGATCGTGAAGATTGCCGGGATTTTTCCGGAAAATGACGTTTGAACTGGGATAAACCTCAAAAGTGCTTCCGTCCGACGTTTCCAGCTTGGCGTAACCGTCGGGGCCGGTGAGGATCACTTGCTGGGCCTGCACCTGGTCGCCGACGTTCAACGCCCACTGTTCAGAGTCGCGAAGCACGGAAACCTGCCCGGTCATAGTGACGACCTTGGCAGCAGCCTCAGGCGAGGTGGGGAACAACTGGGCAAAGCAGATTTGAGCGGTGGCTACAACCAGCAGCCCGCAAACCCACCCGTGGATGCCACTCAACCTCATAAAGTTAACTAGTACCCTGACCGATTTCACAATTAAGTACTATGCGGCTTCCTGCTAACCCAAGTCTTAACAACACAGTCTACCATCAAAAGTGCATAGCAAGCAGGTATCCTATCGGGATTTTCGTAACGAAGCTGTATAGAATCAAGTCAATGCAGGAAAGGGAATTGAACGTCAGGATACAATAGGACTCGTTCTATGTGTCGGAGGGCCACAGCACGCGCAATTTCGGTTGCAATTTTTGCATCCCTGTCGTGGTGTTTCTCGCTGCCCGCGTCGGGGCAAACCTCGATCCAAGGGGGCATTGGCTGGCGGCGCGTCGGAAACTCGGCCATGCAGCTGGCTTTGCCGTCTCTGGCAACCGGCGCCGTGGATCGGGTCTGGTATTCTCCGGATGGCTCTAACTTGTACGCGAAAACCGCTTCCGGACGGGTTTTTCAAACCAGTGATTTCGAACAATGGCAGTTGGTGACGGACGCGAGGGTTAGCCCGCCCGCAGAGGAGATTCCGAGCGTATCGGGAGTTCCCGAGCCTGGCATTAAGCTCGCGAGCGCGCGAACCGGAGGACGGGTGTACGGGGTGGGACGGCAGGCCTACCGGTCCGACGATGGTGGCGAGTCGTGGATCAATCTGACAGCCTATAAGGGCACTTGCATTCTCGGCGATGGTCTGGCATCGCTGGCGGTTTCGCCTAGCGATCCGGACGACGTAACGGTTGGGTCGGCTACCGGCGTGTGGCGATCGGTGGACGGTGGGCTATCCTGGACCGGCCTGAACGATTTTCTGCCGAACCTTCCGTCAGTGCATCTGCTCGGTTTGCCAAGCGGGACGCGGGGCGTTCGATTGGCCGTGGCCAATGGCTCGGCGGCGATGGAATGGGCGCCCGGCGAGAAGACGGCTTGGAAGCCGATGGATGCAACTGACCTGATGCGCGAGCAAAATTTGAAGAGCGCGTTGTCGCAGGTGTTGAAGCATTCGGTGACCGCCATCGCCACCGCGAAGGATTATATCTATGCGGGTGATTCCGAGGGGCGGCTACGAGTGTCTTCGGACGCCGGAGCGAGCTGGGGACCCGCGGGGCGGCTGGGAGAATGGGGCAAAGTAGAGGCGATCTGGGTGGACTCGAGCGACCCCCGGGTCGCGATTGCAGCGTTAAGCTCCGCAAACAGGGCAGGGCAGGAGACGGCGAAGCCTTCGTACGTGTTGCGGACCATGAACGGCGGCGGATTCTGGGACGATATCACAGCCAATTTACCCGAGACGGCCGTGGCCCACGGGGTGACGGCAGACCGAACCAGCGGCGCGATTTATCTGGCCACCGATGCGGGGATATTCTCCACTGTGGCGGATCTCGGGTCGGCGGGAAGGCCGGGCGCATGGACATCCCTGAGTGAGAATCTGCCCGCTGCCGCGGCCACCGATGTGAAATTAGACGCGGGCGGGAACCAGCTTTATGCCGCTCTGGATGGATATGGAGTCTACACGGCCATCGCACCGCACCGGTTCCGGGATGCACGAGTAGTGAGCGCCGCCGATTACAGTGCCAGGCCAGCGGCGCCGGGCGCACTGTTGAGCGTGCTGGGCGCGCGCGTAGAATCGGCTAAGAGCGATGCCGATGTGGTTGCTCCGGTGCTGGACGCTTCCAATATCGCGTCTCAGATTCAAGTTCCGTTTTCGGCCACCGGAAATATGGTGTCTTTATCGTTGAACGCCACGCAAGGCGCGCTGACATTCCAGGTACCGCTGCGAAGCGTTTCGCCGGCGATTTTTGTGGACCCAGAAGGAACGCCGTTGATCATGGACGCCGGGAGCGGCGTATTGCTGGACGCAAGCAAACCAGCCCACGCCAGTTCCCGTATCCAGGTGCTTGCTACGGGCTTGGGACAAGTGAAACCAGATTGGCCCACCGGCCTGGAAGCGCCTTTGAAAGACCCGCCCCGCGTGGCCGCGATGGTGCACGCTTATCTGGACGGATCGCCGGTGGAAGTAACGCAAGCTTCTCTGGCTCCGGGATACGTTGGGTTTTATCTGATTGAGATTCAAATCCCACGCATTACAAACACCGGGCCGTCGGAGCTGTATCTGGATGCTGAAGGGCAACAGAGCAATCGTGTGCGGTTGTATGTCGAACAGTAGAGCGCGGTTCAGCGCGAGCGGAGTTCTATAACCAATGCTTCCGACATCCTGGCGGCGTCTGCTGAGTCTCATTCGCATCCTGTTGGCGATGAGCTGCCTGGCGACGCAGCTAATCTCATCGAATTTCGTCTGGACCGACATCGCGATCCTGTTCGCTGTTTACATCATCTACGCCTGCGTCGCCCTGTTTTGGAGAAGCCTGGAGGAATCGGGCTATCCTACGATCGCGCTGATCGTAGACTTCGTATTTTTCTTTATCGCCGCCGTCAGCGGCGCGACCTATGGATACTGGATCAGCTCCGTTTTCTATGCCTACGTGCTGTTGGTGGCGGTGATGCTGCATCCGTGGTGGAAAACGGTGGTGGTGGCGGTGGCTGCCATCGCGCTGCTGTACATGTTCCCCACACTGCATTCGGCGGAGATGCTGCGGCCGGCGTTTATCGCGGCAGGTATTTTGGGCAGCGTGCTCGGCATCCAGCGCGAATATCTGGAGGAGCGGCTCGCCAACAGCTCGCGCCAAACAGTTCTGTACCGCTACGATGCCGAGAAAGCGCGCGAATCGGAACGGCAGCGCATCGCGGCCGATTTTCACGATGGCCCGCTGCAAAGCTTCATCAGCTTTCAGATGCGCCTGGAAATTATCCGCAAGCTGCTGACGCGCGATCTGACGGCGGCTACCGAGGAACTGCTGCAGCTTCAGGATTTGTGCAAATCGCAGGTCAACGAGCTGCGGGCTTTTGTTCGTAGCATGCGTCCGGTGGATGTGGAAGGCAGTCTGAACGCAACCCTACGACGCGTGGTGGAGCAATTCCAGAAGGACAGCGGGATTCCAGCCACGTTTGTGAGCGCCGAGTTTCTGGAGCCGGCCGAGCCCGAGGTTTCGCTTGAGCTGTTGCAGATCGTGCGCGAGGCGCTGTACAACGTCCAGAAGCATTCTTCGGCTTCGCGCGTGGCGGTGAGCATCGCAAAATCGGACACTGTGCTCGAGATCCTGGTGGAAGACAACGGCAATGGCTTTCCGTTTAGCGGCCGGTACACACTCGATGAATTGGAACTGCTGCGGCTGGGGCCGATGAGCATCAAACGCCGGGTGCGCACATTGGGCGGTGAGATGGTGCTGGATTCGAAGCCAGGGCATGGCGCGGGGCTGAAAATTCGGCTTGCCACGTGAGTTGGCGGCTGGTGGCTAGTGGCTGGTGGCTGGCGGTCGTCGTCGCGATCAGTGGCTGTGGCAAGTACCGCGATTTCGCACTGCCCGAGCAGCCTGGCGGACCGTCGGTTTCCTGGCAATGGCGGGCGCGCCCGGAGCCGGTGATCATGCGGAGCACTCCAGGCGAATGGGATGCCGTTGACGTTCTCAATCCTTCCGTGATCCGGCAGGGCGACGCTTTCTACAACTTATTCTCAGGCTACGACGGGAAGATGTGGCGCACGGGGCTTGCGGTCTCAACCGACGGCCTAACGTGGAGCAAAGAGGGCGCGATATTGTCGCCCGAGCCCGCCACCTGGGAGGGCAACCTGATCGCAGCTAATGGCTCAGCGATTAGCGACGACAGCGGCATCCTGTATTATTACCAGGCTGGCGATCCCGTCGAGATCGGACTCGCGCGATCGAGGGACGGCCATCACTGGTCGAAAAACGGACTGCCGGTGTTGAGCACGGGCCCCTACAGGAGCTGGGATGAGCGTGGCGTGGCCGATCCATACGTAATTCGCGCCGGTCCAAATTACTACATGTTCTATCTGGGAATGGATCGCGCCAGGAGGCAGCGGCTGGGAATCGCAGAGTCGCGTGACGGCGTGAGCTGGTACAAACTGCGGGAAAATCCGATTCTCGAATTGGGCGAGTACGGAGCGTTCGACGAGAATGGTTTGGGGGAACCGGCGGTGTGGGCCGCGCGCGGATATTACTGGATGCTCTACACCGGGCGCGATCGTAACGAAGTGCGGCGGCTGGGTTTGGCGCGCTCGCGCGATGGCGTCCGCTGGGAGAAGCTTCCGATGACCATCGCGGGCGAGCAAGCTTGGGATGCCAAGGTGATTTGCGATCCGACGGTGATCGCCAATGGCGATCGCGTGACCGTCTGGTTCGGCGGAGGCGACGTCGCCCATCCCGATCAGAACATCCATGGTCAAATTGGTTTGGGAGAGCTGAGCGTTGCCACAAAATAGAATCCCGCATCGCACTGCTGGAATCTAGCAACCATGCGGATCGGAATCACCTGCTATCCCACGTACGGCGGCAGCGGCATTGTTGCGACGGAACTGGGCTTGGAACTGGCCACGCGCGGCCACGAAATCCATTTCATCACCTACGCGAATCCGATTCGGCTGGATCCCGGAACGCCACGCATCCACTATCACGAAGTGGAGGTATCGAATTACCCGCTGTTTCAGTACCCTCCGTATTGCATGGCGCTGGCATCGCGGATGGCGGAGGTGGCCGAGGATTACGATCTCGACTTGCTGCACGTGCACTACGCGATTCCNNTGGACCGCTCTTACTTCCCCATCACCAAATTCTCCATCGAGAAGTCGGATGGCATCACCAGCGTCAGCCAGGACGTGCGGCGCGACACCTATGAAGTGTTCGGGGTGCCGAACGAAATCCGCGTGATTTACAATTTCGTGAACATCGAAATCTATCAGCCTATGGAGAATCGGCCGAATGGCGAAAAACGGCTGATGCACATATCGAACTTCCGGCCGGTGAAGCGCGTCACCGATTGCGTGCGCATCCTGGCGGAAGTGGTGAAGCAGACCCCGGTGCATCTGTACATGGTGGGCGATGGTCCGGATCGGCCGGAGGCGCATCGGCTGGCGCGTGAGTTGGGCATCGAGCGGCACGTGACGTTCCTGGGCAAGCAGGATCACGTAGAGCGCCTGTTTCCGAAGATGCACGTGTTGCTGATGCCGAGCGAGATGGAATCGTTCGGGCTGGGCGCGCTGGAGGGAATGGCGTGCGGCGTTCCGCCGGTGGCAACCCGCGTGGGCGGATTGCCGGAGCTTGTTACCGACGGCGTAGACGGGTTCCTGGAACCCGTGGGCGATATCGCGGCGCAATCGCGGCGTGTGATCGAGCTGCTTACGAATGAGCAGCTGCATCAATCCATGGCGGAAGCTGCTCGCCGCACTGCGGTGGAGCGCTTCGCGAGTTCGATTATCATTCCCCAATACGAAAAGTATTATGAGGAAGTGATCGCCGCCCGTTAAGGCGTTACGTAGGGCGAGAAGGCGCAGCCGTGTTGCGAATTAGAATATTCCGGCTGAATTTCGTAATTCTTGCCGTTCAGGCTCACCTTGCCATAACCGAAATCAAAATCCTGGCATTCGTCGCCGATTTCGGCGCCAAACAGATCGAGGTCGAAGTGGTTGTACCAGGCGTCGATATCGGGATCGGTAATGGTTTCAAAGGTCTCGTGCGAGAGAACGTCGGCGGTTGAGTCGATCAGGCCCCCGTTCGGGCTGGGTTGAACGACATTGCAGCCGTTTACATTCTGGTACGGCTCCACGGTGAACAGGACATGGCCGATATCGCTGAAATCCACGCTGCCGTGATACGCGCAGAAGTAGAACGTGGTCAGGTTGTCGGGCGAGTAGCACTCCAGCGGCGAGCTTCCGGTGACGCAAACGTCCTGGCCCGGCGGCAAAAAGATGTGATAGATCTCGTGGTAGCCGTTGCCGAAGATTGCGGCGCCCGCGTGCGCAATTGCGTAGATATCTGCATCGAAGAGAATCGGGGGGAACGATCCAACCACCAGTCCGCTGGTGCCCACGGTGTAGCGATTGTTCGCGGAAGTGCCGGTGTATTGATCGGTTATGTGGATCATGTCGCTATGGTCCAGGTTATTCTGGAAGACTCCCGGGTATCCCCAGCAACTCGGCGCGCAGTTCACATATAGGTTGTGGGATGCGGCCGTCTGCACGGTGGGTCCGCCGCCGGGATTGCTGAGATCGCCCGGATAGAAGCCGGGTGGCGGGATGACGGGAAGCGTTGTGGCAGCCGATGACAACGTCTGGGGCTTACCGGATGCCCACAGCGCCTTGCGGTTCACGCTGGATAAGCCTAACGCATGCTTCGGAGCGGACGTTACCTCGCTCGCCGCCGTTTTATCCGTAGCGCTAATAGTAATGGACGGGCTTGCTTCTTGCGCGGTCGCGCTGGGGAGTAGGAAAGCCAAAGGAATCGCAGCCAAAATCAGGGATTGAAGAGCTCGAACCGTTTTCATCGTACGAGAATAAACGAACTCCATAAGAAGTTCAATTGAAAAATTGGTCTGAGCAGAAAGTAAGTGGATAATGGACTACGTGATGAGATCAATGGTATTGGCGGCGCTTTGTCTGGCGCCCACGTTTGCTCAGGATACGAAGCCCGTAAGTAACCCGGTCATCGATAACGACCGGGTTACAGTGTGGGATGTCACCTGGACCAAAGGACAAATGAATCCGGCGCGTGGGCACGATCTGGATGCCGTTGTGATGTGGGTCACGGGACCCCAAGCGGGGGAGGCATTCTTTAGCGCGAAGGGCCGCGGGCTCGGCGTGGAAGCCATGTTGGACGGTCCCGCGGATGGGCCGAGATCGCTGATCATCGAACTCAAAGACCACCCCGTTGCACCCATCGAAAATAAAACCGGATATCCACTCGCTTTTCCTCGCCCGCACGTGAAGAAGCTGCTCGAAAACAATCGGGTTATCGTGTGGTCCTATCGCTGGAATCCGGGCGAGCCGACGCCCATGCATTTTCACGACAAGGATGTCGTTGTGGTTTATCTCGAGGACACCGCCCTGACGTCCACCACACCCGACGGCGCGAAGACCGTGAATAACTACAAAGCCTTCGATATCCGGTTCAACAAGCGCGACCGGACGCATACGGAGCTGTTGGATCACGGAACGGGCAGCGCGATGATGATGGAGCTGAAGTAGCCGCCCCGAGCCAGGCTTGACACTATACGGCAGTTTGCCGTATAGTTGGGTTATGAACCCCGAAACCTCAACCACCGCCCGCCTGGAGGCTCGCCTGCCGATCGAGGTGATGGTTCGGCTGAAGCGCGCGTCGGAAATTCAAGGGCGCACGCTTACGGACTTCGTAGTGGCGGCGGCCGATGAAGCGGCTTGCCGAGCCATCGAGCAAACCGAAATCATTCGTCTTTCCATCGAAGACCAACGGCAAATCGCTGCAGCGATCTTGAATCCACCAGCGCCCGCCAAGGCTCTGAAGAAAGCCGCTAAGCGGCACCGCGATCTGTTCGGCCAGGCGGATTGAAATCCGCCTTCCACAAAGCATGACGGAACCCCCCTTCCGGCTTGCGCCGCTCGGCGCTGAACATGACCGTGGGTCGTTTCAATGCGGTGAAGAAGTTCTGGACCGCTATTTTAAGACACAGGCCACTCAGGATATCCGCCGCCGTATTGCGAATTGCTTCGTAGCTGTTGAAGCAGCCAGCAACCAGGTGGCGGCGTATTACACACTAGCGGCAGCCAGCATTCCTTTTGTTGATCTGCCTCCGGAGGAAAGTAAGCGCTTGCCGCGTTATCCAACTTTGCCCGCTGTTCGAATCGGCCGTCTGGCCGTCGATAAGAAGTTTCAGGGCCGTGGTTTAGGCGGGGCATTGCTGATAGATGCCGTACGCCGCAGCTTACAATCGCCACCGGCGGTGTGGACGCTGTTAGTGGATGCCAAGGACGATAAAGCCGTAGCTTTTTATGAGAAGTTCGGTTTTCGAGCCCTGGCCAGCCAGCCTCGCACGTTGTTTCTGGCACTAGCCACGGCGCAGAAAGCGCTTCTCACCCTAGCCGCCCGTTGAAGCCTTCGGCTCCGAAGGGTGTATATTCATAGGATTCTGGATCGGGACGCGGGAGGAAAAATCAGACGTGTGCATGCGAATGTGGTTCACAGTTCTTGTTGCTGGGATGATGCTGGCATCGCCAGCTTCTTCACAATGGGCGACCTACAAAACGAAAAACATTCCGCGATCTTCCGACGGTAAGCCTAACCTGGCTGCTCACGCGCCCAAGGCATCCGACGGCAAGCCCGACTTATCGGGCATGTGGATGATTGCCGGCCCGCCGGGCGAAGAACTGGATGGCCTGGAACATCCCCCTCCCATGGTTTCCGTCAATTTAACGAACGGTCTGAAACCTGGCGAGGTTGAGATGCTGCCTCCCGTGGCCGCTTTATTCGCGCAACGCCTCGCTGCCCGAGGTAGCAAAGGCTCCTGCGCTCCTCCCGGCTTGCCGCTCAGCTTTACGATTCCGGTGCCCTTCAAAATCATTCAAACTCCGGACCTGATTACCATGCTGTATGAATATCCGAACACGTACCGGCAAATCTTCACCGATGGGAGAGCGTTGCCCGCGGATCCCAGCCCTTCCTACCTCGGTTACTCGGTAGGAAAGTGGGACGGGGATACGCTAATTGTGGAGACCAACGGTTTTAACGACAAAACTCAGCTCGACTTGATGGGGCACCCGCATTCCGAATCCTTGCATATGACCGAACGCTACCATCGGCGCGATTTCGGGTACATCGATATCGATATCACCATCGACGATCCAAAAGCGTACAGGAAACCGTGGACGGCCAAGACGGGCGTGGAACTGTATCCGGATACGGAAATGCTCGAATTTATCTGCGACGAGAACGAAAGGGACTTTTCGCACTTGGCAGGTAAGTAAAACGGTAATGTTTTCAATCAAATATGGAATGAAGCCGCTCTAAGGCCGCGCGCCGGGAACTTTCCAGCGGCCGGCGGGGTCTATGTTTACAATGGAGCCTGACGTTTGGGCTAGACTTGAGTAGACGGGCTGTGGCAGATACTGCTGTTGGTCTACATATTGAGGGGTGCCTTTTCTCCCACGCGGAGGAAGACGCACTAGTCACTGCGCTCAGCCAAGGGTCTGAAGACGCCTACGAAATTCTCATTCAGCGCTACCAACAACCGGTGTACAGCTTAGTCTGTCGCCTGATGAACGATCCCAGCGACGCGCCCGACATCGTGCAAGAGGTCTTCTTGAAAGTTTTTCGCAACATCGGTGCGTTTCGCGGCAACAGCAGTCTAAAGACCTGGATTTACCGGATCGCGGTGAACGAAGCCTACAATCATCGGCGCTGGTTCTGCCGGCATCAGCGGCAAGAGGTCGCCATGGGTTCCGAGGAAGGCACGCCGCACTATGCCGGCGGCATGACGGATCCGGGCCGATCGCCTTTTGAGCAAGCGGCCGATCATGAGACACGAGCGCTGGTGGAGCAGGCGCTGGAGAAGCTGAATCCGAAGTTTCGCGCGGCGGTGGTGTTGCGCGATATCGAAGACCTGAATTACGAAGACATCGCCACGGTTTTGGACGTTTCGCTGGGAACCGTGAAGTCGCGCATCATGCGGGGGCGCGAGGCATTGCGCAAGATTCTGGAGGGGCGGTTGGAACTGGAGACCAATGTACGTTGGTCTTCGCAGCCGCTGACAGAGTAGTGACGAACAGTATGGATTGCTGGAGCGTAAAAGAACGAGTATCGGCTTACGTGGACGACGCTGTTTCGTCCGAGGAGCGGCGCATGCTGAGACGCCACTTGAATAGCTGCCGCGAGTGCACGCTCGAATCGGAACGTTACTCGCAGGTGCGCGAGAAGCTGCAATCGCTCCCCAAACTCACGCCGCCGGCGGACTTGACGACGCGTCTGCGGGTAGTGGCTTCCAAAGTACGGATGGAGCGTTTCGGTGGCGCCAGCCCGTGGAGCCGCTGGCGCGATCGCATGGAACTTTCGCTGCGCAATCTGATGCGGCCCTTGGCGCTGCCCGCAGTTGGGGGTCTGTGTTCGGCCGTGTTCCTGTTCAGCACTCTGGTGCCGATGTTCAAGTCGGCATTCGCATTGAGCGAGTCGGGCGATATTCCCACCATGCTGGTGACCACGCCGATGTTGAAATACACCGCTCCAGTCGCCTTCACCGACGAAGACGCCGTAGTGGATTTGCAGCTGGACGACCAGGGTGGGATAATCGACTTTACCATCGTGAATGCGCCGGGCCAGCAGAGCGACAAATTGCGCCGCAGCATCAAAAACAGCTTGTTGTTCACCGAGTTTTGGCCAGCTACCACGTTCGGCCGCGGTGTGGCCGGCACGGTCCGCATTTCGTTCCGCAGCAGCCGCAGCAGCCACATCGACGTACGCGGATAACCCGCGTTCTTCTCACGCGCTTTCGCTCACTGCATCCCCGGACTATACTGGCTTGGAGAGGTTATCTGAATGACATCCCGACGGCAGTTTCTGCAGACGGCATCGGTGGGCGCAGCGGGCGCGATGCTCGGTACGGCGCTCCAGGGCGCGGACGTTCCCACGCTCGGCATGATTTTTCCGCCGGCCAACTACCCGGTTCCGGCTGAGGCGACGCTGCTGTATCCATCGGGCATTCGATTCCTGGCCGAGGGCGTGGGCCTGCAGAAAATGACGGCGGAGGAATACGATCGAGTGTTCGGCCGGATCATGCCTGCCGCGCAAAAGCTGGCCAAGGAAGGATCAAATGCGATTTCCGTGATGGGAACCTCACTCACCTTTTACAAGGGCGCGGAATATGAGCACCAGTTGAAGGTGAACGTGACGAAGGCCACCGGACTGCCTTCCACAACCATGAGCACCGGAATCGTCGAGGGGCTGAAGTCCCTGAACGCCAAGCGGGTCGCCGTGGCGACGGCGTATGACGAAGATGTCAGCCATCGCCTGCAGGTGTTTCTCGAAGAATCGGGGTTTCAGGTTGTATCGGTGAAAGGTCTTGGCATCGTAAGCTTTCAAGACCGTGGACCAGTGACGCCGGACGAGCTCTTCAATTTCAGCGCCGGAGTCTATGAGGGCGCGCCCAAAGCCGAAGCGCTGGTGATTTCCTGCGGCGCCCTGAAGACTCTGGATCTGATCGTTCCGCTGGAGCAACGCTGTAAGCGGCCAGTGGTCTCCAGCACGCCGCACGCGTTGTGGGCCAGCGTCCGATTGCTCGGGCTGAGCGGCCAAGCGAAAGGTTACGGGACGGTGCTGGCCAAGGGCTGATATTCCGGCATGAGCACCCAAAGTTTTCCCTACGAGACGCGGCTCAACGTTTATTACAAGCCGCTAGAAGTGGTGGATGAAAAGCAACTCGCCGACGATTGCGAGTACAAGTGGTACAACCAGACGCTGTGCAAAGTGAACGAATCGGTGGTGCGACTGGGCGTCGTGGAAGGCGAATACCACTGGCACAAGCACGATGACGACGACGAGTTTTTCTATGTCGTCGAAGGCGAGCTGTTGATTGATCTTATGATTGATCAAGAAGACAAAACCGTGGCGTTGCAGCCGAGGCAAGGCTTTGTGGTGCCGAAGGGCGTGACGCATCGCACTCGCGCCACCGAACGCACGGTAATCCTGATGGTGGAGAACGCCGGAATCATCCCAACTGGAAACTAGCGGCCCAACCGGAAACTAGCGCCGCGTGATATGATCCCCAACTGGTATCAGGAGGAGTTTCCATGAGGATCATGTTTGGTGTGGCGATCGTCGCGGTCGCCGTATTTTCAGCCGTTGCCGCCGATGCGCCCATTCCGTGGGCATACGCTATTCCGCCCGCCGCGCCTTCCGGCACTCCACCGGCGGCGCCCGCGCCCGACACCAGCCTGAAGCATCTTCCCGGTAACACGCTCGAGTTTACGCGCGCGCAGATCGCGGACCGTTTCGGCCCGGCCGACTGGTATCCGGGCGACCATCCGTCTATGCCCGATGTCGTTGCGCACGGTAAGAAGCCGGATGTCTGGGCTTGTGGCCTGTGCCACTATCCCAACGGCAAGGGCCGGCAGGAAAACGCGGGAGTCGCCGGCTTGCCGGTGGACTATTTTATCCAGACGATGCACGATTTCAGAGACGGCAAACGGATAAGCGCGGAGCCGCGCAAGAACAACAGCAAACTCATGATGGCGTTCGCTAAGGGAATGACGGACGACGAGATTAAGGCCGCCGCCGAATACTTCGGCGCCATGAAGTGGACGCCTTGGATTAAGGTTATCGAAGCCAGCACGGTCCCGAAGACGCATAACTCGAACGGCATGTTCCTGGTGGAGGGCGACGAGAAAGAACCTCTCGGCAAGCGCATCCTCGAAACGCCGGTGAATGCCGAAGCTACCGAGATTCTCCGCGACCCACACTCCAGCTTCCTCGCTTATGTGCCGGTTGGAAGCATCAAGAAAGGCGAGGTTCTGGTTACCAAGGGCGCCGGTAAAACCACGCAATGCGCTGCTTGCCATGGCGCCGACCTGAAAGGACTCGGCCCAGTCCCGGGAATCGCGGGCCGCTCTCCCAGTTACCTGGCGCGGCAGATGTACGACATGCAGCAGGGTGCCCGAAACGGCACTTGGACGCAGCTCATGAAGCCGGTGGTCGCTAATTTGAGCGACGAAGATATTATCGACATCGCCGCGTACACGGCATCGCGGATGCCTTAGGCGCCACCACAAATCCAACCTGAGATTTAAGATCCATCGGTTCCCCGGTGAAAGGAACAACGGCATGAGATCACCGCGCCCTTTTTCTTTTAAGCGAACCCATGCCAGCCAATCGATTTAACGGACATACCGAGTACGGCATCGGAATCGGCCTGCGCGTTCCGCATTACCAGCACATTCTGGAACGCAAGCCGGTGGTCGATTGGTTCGAAATAATCTCGGAAAACTACATGATCGATGGCGGCCGTCCGCTGGCGATTCTCGATCGCATCCTGGAACAATATCGCGTAGTGCAGCATGGTGTGTCCATGTATTTCGGCTCGGCCGAGCCGCTGAATCGCGAACATCTGCGGCGGTTGAAAACGCTGGTGAAGCGAACCAAGACGCCCTGGCTTACCGATCATTTGTGCTGGGGCAGCGTGGACGGACGTTATACGCACGATCTGCTGCCGATGCCTTACACCTTTGAAGCCGCCGGGATCACGGCGCGAAAAGTTCGCGAAGCGCGCGATTTTCTGGAAGTTCCCATTGCAGTGGAGAACGTGAGCAGCTACGCGGAATTCCACATTTCTGAAATGACCGAGTGGGAATTCCTGAATGAAGTAGTGGAACAGGCCGATTGCGGCATTCTGTTGGATGTGAACAACATCTACGTGTCGTCGCAAAATCATAGCTTCGATCCGTATGATTACCTGAATAGCGTCCCAGCCGATCGCGTTGCGCAGATTCACATTGCGGGGCATTCCAAGTTCGAGAAGTATATTCTCGACACGCACGATCATCCGGTGCTTGATCCTGTATGGAAGCTTTACGAACACGCCATCCGGCGCATCGGTCCTACTGCCACGTTATTGGAGTGGGACGACCGTATTCCTTCGTTTGACGAAGTCCACGCCGAGGCGCGCAAGGCCGAGCAATTCATCGACGTTCCGGCGGTGGCGCGATGATGGAACTGATGGAATTTCAGCGTCGCATCGCCGGGGCTGTAATGAGCCCTCTGAAGGCTTCTGTAGGTATTGAAGCGAAGCAGTTAGTAAAACCGAACGATCGGCTGACTTCCACCGAGCGTCTTAACATCTATCACCGGCAATATTGGTATCGGATTCTGGATTCGTTCAACGAGGATTTTCCCGGCTTGTGCGCGGTGCTTGGAGAGCGGGCCTTTCAGCGCCTGTCGCACGCCTATTTAGCAGAATGCCCATCGCAATCGTTTACATTGCGCAACCTTGGGTCGCGGTTGGAAATGTGGCTGACGTCGCATCCGGAATTCGCGGGCAAGAATCTTGCTCTCGCACTCGACATGGTTCGCCTGGAGTGGGCGCATATCGAGGCCTTCGACAACGCCGAGCGCAAGGCGCTTGGTCCGGAAGACTTGCTCGAACTTGGTCCGGAGCTTGTGATCGCCTTGCAACCCCACATCGGACTTCTCGAGTTGCAATATCCGGTCGACGATCTGCGCGTTAAGATCAGCGGGCATTCCGAAGAGCACAACCGCGCGAGCAATGCCGTCAGCGCACCTTCGCGGCGGAGGATCGTGCGCCGCTATGCGCAGCTGAAGCCGCAGCGGATCTTTCTGGCTGTGCATCGCGTGGAGTTCACCGTTTTCTATCGACGCCTGGAATCCGGTGAGTTTGGTTTACTGCAAGCGATCGGTCGAGGCCGGCCGATCGGAGAGTCCTTGGAAGCCGCAACGGATTTGGAGCCGCAACAGGTCCAAACGTGGTTTGCAAATTGGGCGCGATTGGGCTGGCTGTGTGGCGGAGGCGCGTGATGCAGAGAATACAGAAGCTATATGAAATGTTTGTGGGTGCGGCCTCTAGCCTGGAGTCGCCGTTCCTCCTGATCGTCCGGCTCTATTGGGGCTGGCAATTCATGCAGACGGGATGGGGCAAGCTGGGCGATCTCAGCAAAGTTACCAACTACTTCACTAGTCTCGGTATTCCAGCACCCGCCTTGAACGCCTACTTCATCTCTGGCCTGGAATTCGCCGGAGGCATCTTGCTTGCCATCGGGCTGGGTTCGCGGCTCATCGCGTTCCTCTTGGCGGCCGACATGGCGGTGGCATATTACGTCGGCGACCACGAGGCTCTCTTGTCCTTTTTCTCTGATCCCGACAAGTTCTACGCCGCGGCGCCGTTCACATTCCTGATCGCTTCGTTAATGGTCTTGATTTTCGGACCTGGCAAACTGGCGCTCGACACACTCATCGCCAAACGTGCCTCACATCGGGCGCACGCTTCACAAACTACGGTCCCGGCGTAGGCTGCGGCATGTCGTTCCGGATGACCTTCCCACCTTTCATCACGAACTTCACGCGCTGAAGCTCGGTGATGTCAGCCAATGGGTCGCCTGAGACGGCGATCAGGTCGGCGTACTTTCCTTTGGTAATGGAGCCGATCTGGTCCTGCCACCCCAACACTTCGGCATTGATCGTCGTTCCGGCCTGAATAGCGCGCACCGGACTTAAGCCGACATGCTTGACCAACGCTTCAAAATCCAGAGCCTGTGTTCCATGCGCATAGGTGGAGCCATCGGCGCCGCTGCCCATCATGATCTTCATCCCTTTGGTGGCCGCCGCCAGCTGAACTGCGTGCTCGAAAATCGGAATCATGCGATATTTTCCGCCGGTGCTCTTGAAGTCGTTATCGTCCATGTAGGGTTCAATATATCGAACCAACGTCGGATCGTAATACAGGCCCTTCTGTACCATCATGTCGGCCTGCTCCTGATCCAGGCCGAAGGCATGCTCGATGGTGTCGCATCCGGCGATGATGGCGTTTTTCTGCCCTTCGCCTCCATACACGTGACAAGCGGTCTTCTTCCCTAGACGATGCGTCTCATCAATCAGCGCCTGTAAAACCGGCATCGGATACGTCACCTGATATTCGGCCACGCCAGCGGGGGTGAAAGAATAAGCGCCCGCTGGAAAAAGCTTGATCCAATCGGCGCCGTGCTCAATCTGATCCCGCACCGCCGCGCGCGCATCTTCCACGTTGCGAACCACCGCACTCGTCAGCGGATTATCGGGAGCCGCGGGGTTCGGTGGCGTAGCGCCCCAAACGATCCCGCGCGTGGATACCTGATACCGCGGACCCTCGATGCGGCCCTGGTTAATAGCATCGCGGATCGTAATATCGCCGTATCCATTCCCGTGCGTGCTCATGTCTCGCGCGGTAGTAAAGCCGGCCCGCAGGTCCGCTTGCACGTTCGATATTGCAATCACCATGGAGGCTTCGGTTGTTCCGTTCGGTCCGCGGGTATCGAACATGTGGGTATGCGCGTCGATCAAACCTGGCAAGACCGTTGCCTGGCTCAGGTCGATCACCTGAGCTCCCGCGGGAATCTTGACCTTAGCCTCAGGTCCGACAGCGGTGATTCGCTCACCGGTAAGAATCACCACCTGTTTCGTCAACATCTGGCCAGCAGTGGTGTCGAACAAGCGTCCGGCGCGGATCGCGATTACCTGTGCCGCGGGAGCGCATTGAAAGATGCCGCCATCCGAGCCCAAACAGGGTGTCGGACCCGCGCCCCTCCATGGAGCGGGTGGCGGTTTCACTTGGGCGGTGACGGCGAGCGCGCCTAACAATATGGCAAGCGACAAACTCAGGAATACCCGAACGCTATTTCTTCGTCGCATAGGGTCCCACTTCCGGTTTGCCTTGCGTATCTTTCAGCGGACCAAGTTCGGCTGCGACGCCGCGCTGGATGGCTACCGTCTCGCTGCCATTTTGAAAGCACGTGAAATCAGGCCGGTCGCGCCATGAGAAAGGACCGCACAACCGCTTGCCCGCGCCAATCGCTGCATCGTGTACTACATTGATCAGACGCTCGTAATCCGGCGTGCCCTGCTTGTAGCCCGAGAAATTTCCCAAATCTCCGCTGGCAGCAAAAATCGCCGTCACGCCTGGAATAGCAGCGATCTCGCGTGCAGCCGCCGCGCCATCCAACGTCTCGATCATTTCGATCAGTACAACATTGCGGTTGATGGTCTGGCGATAACCGCCCGGAACGTTGCCCCACATTTCGGGATCGAAGGCCTGGCCGCCACCCTGGCTGCGCTTGCCGAACGGCGGGAACATGGTCCAATCTCTCGCGGCTTTTCCTTCTTCCACCGAGCGGACCGTGGGAATCACAATCACCAGCGCGCCCAAATCCATGGCGTGCTGGATTTCTCTTTCATCGGTATAAGCTACCCTCACGCCGGGGACTGCTTTGGCGTGTGGGCACGCCTTCCACATGCGGCCCACGGCTCCCCAATCGCGCGAGTCGTGCTGCATCTCGGTCCAGATGAAGTCATAGCCTGCGTTGGCCATCGCGCAATAAGTTTCCGGAGTGTCGGTACTGAACACCGTGCCACCGGTCACCTTTTCGCCCTTCATCATTTTGATCATCACTGGATTCCAGATCTTGGCATCCGCGGGAGCATCAAAGGCCGGCCCGTATTTCCATTTGGCCGGATCGAGAATCCCCTGATTTGCGGCGTCCGAAGGCGGTTTCGTAATCGCGCCGGAGTCCTTGCCAGCGGGTGCCGCGAGTGGAAATTGCAGCTTTCCGGCATCCGGGTTGTTGGCATAAGGATCGGCAGTGGGTGGAGGCGTTTGCGCCCGCCCTAGGAGAGCTATTAAACCGAGCGCGGCCGTAAGCTGCGCTGCTTGAAATCGACGATTCATCTCGAACTCCTTGCTCCTATTCGCTACTACTCTTCAGGCGCGAACGCCAGCAGAACATTACCACCCATGGCGCCGTTCCGCGCGTACCCTGAGTTCACAAACAGCATGCCGCCAACGATCACCGGACCCGCGCCATCAAGCGACCCGCCTTTGCCCTTCACTCCGTTTGCGGTTTGATACTCGCGCACTGTATCGAAATCCCAAAGTACTCGGCCATCCTCGGTGGCGAAGGCGCGCAGATGCCCGTCGTCAGATCCGGAGAATACGACGCCGGGTATGGCCGTTAGCGCCGCCGGCTGCGCTGGACTGCACAGCGGCGTGGATCCACAGGGCGTAGGCGCGGCGTACCAAACCTTTTCACCATCCGAGATGCGTAGAGCTGTGAGGCCCCCGCCTAACGAGGGATCGGGAGGCGATCCTATTCTACCGGCGCCGGTCGAAGTTGTCCGCGTCGGGGGCGGGTGTGACGTCGAGGTCCATGGTCGTTCGCCGGCGTCCGTGCACCTGCGCGGCAACACCGCCGATCACCAGATAGTCGACGCCGTGCTCGGCCAGCGCGGCGAAGAGCTCACGCAGGTCCAGCGCGCGCTGCGGCGCGCCGCTCACGCGCCTGTGTGACGCGTCGCGGGATGGCCGGCCTTGCGGGCCTGCGCGCCGGCGAGCTCAAGCTTGGTCGCAGC
>PKZC01000377.1:0-142 GCA_003132905.1 Bryobacterales bacterium
GGCGCAGCAGCGCTCCGACGCCGCCGGAGCCTTTGGCCCGGTCCGCTTCCAACAGGATGCGTTGTTTATAATCGGCCGTGAAGCTCCGGCGTTTTGCCTGGGCTACGACCTCGGGATTGGGTTGGCATTGAGTTCGGGGCCG
>PKZC01000377.1:161-28369 GCA_003132905.1 Bryobacterales bacterium
GGAACGAGGAGTGTCTCACTCATGTTGGCACGGAGGGGACGAGCTGGACAACAGTTTCGGTGGAAATGCCGGTATTCGCGGTTTGGGTGAAATGAGTGCTGTTCTGACCAAAGTTCCCGACGGCCCCGTTAAACACGTTCGTTAAATGTGGTTGGTTCTTTTCATACATGCGTAACGTGCCCTCCAAGGCCATTGCCTGGATTTCATTATTGATCCTGTTCTTAAGGATATTCGATCTGCGACTTGACATACCCAGCACAGCGTTAAGGGTTCCGACAGGAAACTGACCCGAGGGGGAGCTCCTGGCGTGGCGTTGTTGAACCGCGATAACTGCCCCGCCGGCCAACTGGTCGAGCTTGGTGTGAAAGTCCTTCAGATAGGGATGCGGCAGGAGCAGATCAGGGGCCTTAGCGGCTAACTCCTAGCGGTAGGCGATGACGCTGTCTATCAGCGCTTCCGTCGCGGCACAGATGATCTCCACCTCCTGTTTGAGCAGCCCACCTGACATCTCCTCGCGCGCAGCAGCAGCCCGCAGCAGCCCGCAACAGCGCGTTCAAATCCATTTCGCGCTGGACCGCTGACTTTTCCATAAGCATCGCCAGCCGGATGCCCTCCAGCCTGCGCGCCGCGTGAACTACTTTGACGCCCCGTGCCGCAAGGGCCTCCCCTGTCGCCCAACCAATTCCACTGCTCACGCCGGTAATCAAAGCCACTTTGCCATTCATCTCGGTCAACGTCTGTTCTCCTGAATCACAAGATGACAGCTGCAGGCACGATCGAGTGGACTCGCGCTCGAAACGGTCGATACCCTGCATATTGAGAGATTCACTCAGTTTAGCCGATCAACGCGCGACCTGTGCCTATTTCGCCGGTGCACGCCAGTTAGTGATGACGTTCAGCGTGGGCAGAGACGCGTCGGGCAGGACTTTCATGAGGAAACGCTGGCCGTCAGCGGAGGGACTGTAGTTGAAGAAGTTGCTTTCGGGAACAACGCCACGGGTTTACAGCGCGAATAACTTCTTGGGAACTCCGGCTTGGAGTAACTCAGCCGGACCCGATTTAATCGGGACAGCCATTACCGCGGAAGGATTTCCAGCGTCCCGGTAATAAAGTTCCTTGCTATCGGCGCGCCTACGCGGTTCGCGGGAACTCGGGCCACCACTGTTTGATATTCTCGCCGGATTAACGCCCGAGGGGAACGAACGAATAAAATATCTCATAAGTTCGCTGCGATCAACAGGCGTAAATCATCAAAATGACCATGAACAGCAGCGTTTCTCGGACCGTTTTCGGTTGGCGTGCTTCTTGCTCTGATAGGATTGGAGACAGCGAAATGATTCAACGGCTAAGAACGCTATTTGGGGTGGGAGCCCGCCGTACAGGCCGCTGATATGGCGTATGTGACAACACCGACTCAAGCTTTCCCCGTTGTCGATCTAAATACCGGGGCATTTACACAAACTGGAAACTCAGGGGAGTATTTGTATGGGTTGGGCGAGTTCAACAATGTTCTATATGGCGCCTCAAGTGCGATCCACGGCGGCACAAGTACAAATACGCTCTACCGTGTCGATCCGGCCAACGGAAGTCTGACGCCGGTCGGAAGCACATCGATTGGTATGTCTGAGCTTGGCTCGACGACGACTGAATTATTCGCACTGGCTTCGGACGCACTCTATTCGATAAATCCTGCTGCGGGCGCAGCAACAGTTATTGGGTCAACACGTATTTTGATCGGGACGCTTTGACATTAACTAGGGGTTCGCCCCCAGGTGTCTGCCTGAAGGGGATGGCGTTCGGATTCTGCAACGCGGGAAGCGATCTATTCAAATTCTTGCTGCTTGGAGGACAAATGAATTGCGAGTCGACTTCGAGGAGATATTCAATGATCCCCAGTATTCGTGCGTGGCCGTTCAGCCCGATCGCGTTTTGTCTTTTGCTGTGTCTCTGTTCTGTGGCTGCCGCAGGTCAGCAAGCCACTCCGAACAATACCGTCACGATTACAGTTCAGGTTTTGGACCCGGCGAGCCGGGCGGGGAAACTATTGCCTAAGACGCAGTTCCAGGCGGGGCGTCCGGTGTTTCATGTGGCTCTTTCTGCGAATAACGCTACGTTCCAGGTGCTTGCGAACTCCATGGTTGTTTTGCATGCAAATCGCAAGGCCACCTTTGCTATCGAACACCCTGACGTGCTGGGCGTGCCTCCAGGGAGGTATGTATTTGCGAGTGATGAGCAGGGGATCTTCCAAGCCAAGAAGGTGGGGAACACTGCTGTGAGGATTACCTATTCGGCCGCGCCGTTTTGTCAGAACGCTCCTTACTGCAGCCCGAACTGGTCGGGATACCTGTTGTATGACAACTTCCAGACATATACCGGGGTGACCGGCCAATGGACTGTGCCGACGGTTGTTTCCACGACTCATGGGTCTTCGTCAACCTGGGTGGGCATTGGCGGATGGTTGGGAATCAACGGCGGCGTTAGCAACAACCTGATCCAGGCCGGTACCGAACAGGATTATTCTCCAGAGCTTAGCCCATTAAGCGGTGCGACCTACTACGCCTGGTATGAGATTCTTCCAGCCTCACAGGTGCAAATTTCGAAAACCAGCCCGAGCCTGTACCCGGTATCACCGGGCGACGTCATGCAGGTAAGTATCACGCCCTCTCCAGGCACGGTGGCTCCACCGGCCGGCTCAACAGGAAAGTGGCTTGTGAAGATTACCAACGTTACGAAGAAGTGGACGTATACGGCAACGGAAACCTACGCGAGCGATCTTTCTTCTGCGGAGTGGATTGAAGAGGCTACGACTGAACCATCGATTCTGGCATCGTCAACGCAAATGGCCGACTACCAGCAGGTCGAGTTCAATTTCAACGATCAGGTTGCTACGAATAATGGAGCACTGCAGCCAGTGGTTTTGGAGCAGAAGGACGAGGTCTGGATGAACCAGAACGGTATCAATGGAGTGTTTTCCACTCCGTCGAATCCTTCCGGAGACGGGAAGGGATTCTACGTCACTTATACGACGGGACTTCCGAACCAGGTGTTTCCGCCTGGGCCGTGGATTCAGACACTCTCTCCTCTGCCTCCGGCGCTCGTGAACCAGCCCTATAGCCAGACGTTGTTGGTCAACGAGGCGACGAATCCGTTGTGGGCGCTGCAGAACGGAGCGCTGCCGGTGGGTTTGACGCTGGATCCTTCTTCTGGCACGATCTCCGGTATTCCGACGCAGGTGGGCGCCCCTCATTTGAAATCCGCGCGACAGATACTTCCAATGGTTCAGCTACGGCGAATGTTAATTTCAGTCTCAATGTGGCTACTGCTCCTGCGGGAAATCTGGACATAAGCTGCCTAGGAATTTTGCCTCCCGTTGCGATGGCCGTACTCAATTTCAGTGTCGACGATGGCCCCGTACAGCAGTGCAACAACGTGGTCGTCAGTCTTCCGACGGGAGTTCACACTGTTACGGCGACGGTGACCGGACCGGGAGCACCCTATAAATATTTTTATGCCGGCGCGTGCGGGCCTTCGGGTCAGGTGACGGTAAACCAGGGGGATGCTGCGCAGTGCACTGTTCGTGCGCAGACGCTTAGCTCCTATGAGAGTGCATGTCCACAAGGACAGCACTGCTGTGAGCCGGGGCCGAACGGATGCACGAAATGCATTCCGACGAAGACGGCGTGTCAGTGATTTATTTGCCGGTGCCGTTCGAACGGAACTAGATCGTCATCTACTGCCTTGGAGATGGCGCATCCTCGGGAATATCTCGCGGGAGCACTGCGAACGGGATTCTCACCGGTACGACGCAATGCGATCCGGCAGTCGATGAAGCGCGATCCGTTTTCGTGAAAGCAATCGAACGAAGAGATCCGCGCGGATTAAGAAATACGCAGGGCTCGATCCGCCGAGGCCTGCTGGAACAGCCGCCACCGTATCCGATGGTGGCCGACCTGCGCGCACATTTCTTCGACGACGAAGATCATCTTTCCGTCATTCCGGCAACAGTTAGCAAGGGACTCCGTTTTGTTTATTCGACGGCAGCGGCTGACACGCCGGTGCAGCCGTCGAATCAGTAGTGTTGAAGTTGCAGCGTCTAGTTCGATCGTTTCTTCTCGGCTGCGCGAGCGCCGGCGAGGATGTCCACCAGACCGTAATTGCCTTCATGGCAGGCGTACTCGAAGATAGGACCGGCGGCCTTGCGCATGAGAGTCTCGCCGGACCATGGCTTCGTCCAGGTGCCCGGATCGTCGACTGTGAAGCGGTACACGATGGTGTCGTCGCTGACGCGCGTGAAGCGCTCGATGACGTGCAGTTCGGGACTCGAGAAAATATCCTGGCGAGCGGTTGCGGGCGGCCCACGGAAATTAGTTTCCGAGTTGAAGTTCGTGGAATCGACTACCAGTGTGTCGCCTTCCCAATGGCCGCGCGAGTCGCCCGCCAATTGCCGAATACTGGCTGCGATATGCGGACGGCCGTCCAGCGGAATGGTGCGGGCGGCGTGGATCATCTCGGTGAGAATCACAACCGATGTGCCGTTCTGGAGAATTTGAAAATTGGCATTGTAGGTGGAACCGAGCATGGGCGGCCCGTCGGCGCCCCAAGTGACGCAGCGCTCGCCCAGGCTTCGAGTTTCTGCGCTTATGGCGGCATCGCGATCGCGCGCCAACGCGGCCAGTTCCTTGGCGCGCTGCTGCCCTTGCGGCGATAGAGGAGGCAGGCGGCCATCGGGAGGATTGAAGACGATGGACGTTCGAAGGCTCGGCGAACCCTTGGCGTACTTGTCGCCTTGCCAGATCACGTTGTCGTAGTGAATGTCGTCGGCGGCCTGGCTGTGGTCTTGCTGAACCTTCTTTTTCTCGTACGCCGCGGCTTCCGCTTCGGTGAAGAATTCTTTGCCGGCGAGATCCTTCGGACGCTCTAGGGGAATGTAGGTGGAGTTGGTCCAGTAGCCTTGCAGATCCGGCTGGCCGTCGGGGGTGTGCGGAAGAGTCCAGGTCTTAGGCGTTTTCGCGGCGTCCTTGGCGGCTGGTTCAGCGCCGAAAGCGAATGCGGCCGCAGCCAGCAGACAGGCGTGGAATCGAAGACTCATCGTGGTCCTCCTTTCCAGGGAAGGCCGGTTTGGCCTTGCTCAAGATCATCTCATTTTGGGAGGACGGACGCTATGGGGTAGTGCGGCCGCGGATTCAGAATCGAAACCGCGACCGTCGAGGCGCACGCAGCCTATACTAGGAGTCCCGCCGGTAAGCCGAGCGGCGTTTGATATTCAATGCAAACAGCAACCCCGCAAAGCCTATCATCGATACCGCCAGCGTACTCGGTTCCGGAACGGCGCTGTTCGGTTGGCCATAGAAGTCCAAAATTGGCGCCGCGAATGCATTGTTACAGGTTCCTCCACCGGGGCAGGAGGTGTCGGCCAGAGGAATGTTGGTGGCGAAATCGGTGGTGGCGGCATTGTCATCCGTATAAAAGCCGCTCGGGATGTAAGTGACGCCGGGCGCCGCCGGTTGTGCGGAGGTTACCGAGAAGGCTGCATCAGCCATGTCTACGCCGATTCCCAACGTGTTGCTCAGGCCTACAAAATACGTGTCTCCAGCAGTGATCGGGATATCCGTTCCGAACGTGACACCCAGAAGGCCTGCGCCGCTAGAGAATGTGCCGGTACCGAGGAGCGTCGCGCTCCCAGAATTTGGAATTCCAGAATAGAACGAGAGCGTCACGGTTTGCGAGCCGGTTTCGCCTGTTGAAAAATCGGAAGAAATGCCGCTCAACAAATAGCTCTCCGTGGGGCTGTAGACCCACCCTAAGTCGCTCAATCCGTTTGTCAGGTCGGGAAAGGGCGTTAAGCCACCGTTGATATTATCGATGGCGGGGTCGGCGTAAGCCAATCCGGCAAAAGCCGTCCAGACCAGTATCGCGGCCGCAGCAGGTAAGTAATATTTCAGTTTCATGAATGTCTCCTGAGCGATTGAATATCCTTCTGAGGTAATCGACCAACGGCGCTAGACAGGACCCGGTGACCAAGTATGACTGCTCCCGGATTCCATTTGGAATCCTGGATCGATAGTACATCCAAGCGCTTCCCAGTGGTGCCATATTTTGTAAATGGACGGTCGAAGAGTACTATGAGTAACCGTTAGGTCAGGCTATGTCGCACGCGATGGGTGCAATTCCTTCATCCTCGTCTACGCTATGGCAGGGCGCTTCTTGCCAAAGCCAGTGGCCTGTTCAAAGGCGTGCGCCATCTGTAGAACGCTGAAGTCTTGTTTGTTGCGGCCGACGATCTGGACGCCAACGGGGAGTCCTTCCGCGGTGAAGCCGCCTGGTACCGATGCCGCCGGGTTGCCGGTTGCCGAAATATACCAGCAGGATTTCATCCAGTCAATGTAATTGTCGAATTTTACGCCCGCGATTTCCGTGGGGTAGGGCGTGTTCACGTCGAAGGCCGGCAGTTGCGTGGTGGGCAGAACGAAGTATTCGTACTTTTCGAGAAAAGCCTGAAAGCGCCGCCAAAGCTGGCCATGAGCGGTCTCTGCATGCGCGAGATCCATGGCTGTCAGGTGCATCCCTTCCTCGATCTCGCCTTTCAATGTGTCTTTGAATGCGTCGGGATGATCGTGCAGGCGCGCACCATATGTATTGGCGGAATTCCAAGCGCGCAGCATGCGGAACGCGATCTCGGCGGGCGCGAAGTCAGGCTCGGCCTGCTCGACAATGCATCCCAGCGATTCAAAGGTCTTGCGATGGCCATCCACGATGGTGCGGACTTGCGCGTCGAACGGCACGCCGCCCAGATCCTTAAACCAGGCCACGCGCACGCCTTTGAAGCTGCGGTCGAGTGGTCGCGCGAGGCGTTCGCCCGGTTCGTCGATCGAAAGGGGCGCTCGAGGATCGGGGCCGACGAGGGTGCTTAGCGCGAACGCAAGGTCGGCCACCGAACGGCCCAAGCAACCCGAGGTGCTCAGGGTAAACCACGCGAACGCCGCTTTCGGATTCGGCACTCGGCCGATGGATGGCCGGAAGCCCACCACGTTACAGAATGCCGCGGGATTGCGCAGGGAGCCGCCGGTATCGGAGCCGCTGGCAACGGGCACGAGTCCACAGGCCAATGCGACGGCGGCGCCGCCGGAGGATCCGCCGCAGGTTTTCGTCAGATCGTAGGGATTGTGCGTGGCGCCGAAGACTTTGTTGAAGGTCTGCGATCCCGAGCCAAATTCCGGCGTGTTGGTCTTGCCGATAGTAATTGCGCCCGCGCGCCGCATTCGATCGACGACGATATCGTCTTCGGTGGGGATGTTGTCTTTATACAGCGGCGATCCAAATGTTGTGCGGATGCCGCGGGTTTCGAACAGATCTTTGTGGGCGACGGGGAGACCGTGCAATGGGCCCAAAGTTTCGTTGTGGGCCTGCATCTCATCCGCCTTTTCGGCAGCGGCGGCGGCCATTTCAGGGACCAGCGTGACGATGGCGTTTACTTTCGGGTTTACCCGCTCGATCTGTTTCAGATGCGCTGCCAGGGCTTCGCGCGCCGATAGCTTTTTCGTGCGAATCAGCCGGGCCATCTCGATTGCGCTCGTGAAACAAAGGGAGGAGGTACTGTTTTGAGCATCGAGGGCGGCGTCCAAGAGCGGCACAGCGGCGGCAGCCAGCAGGACTTCGCGGCGGGTAGGAGCGTTTTCATCCATCGTGTGAGTGTAGCGCATTCTACACAGAGTACTCTTGACAACTCCAAGCCAAGTGAGCAAAATATGAATGGCGAAGAAAAGGCGAAATTGCATGAACCCAAACGCCGCTCGCGTCACTACACTCGGACTGCGTCCCGACGCCCCAATTCGGGAATGCCTTCCTACCGGCATCGCGTCGCTCGATGCTCTGGCGGGGGGCTTCCCGCGCGGCGCCATCGCGGAGATTCTTGGCCCGGAAAGCTCCGGCCGAACCACTCTGCTCCATTCGCTGCTGGCCGCATCCACTGCTCACCTTGAAATCTGCGCTTACGTCGATACTGATGATTCGTTCGATCCCGTATCGGCCGCCGCGGCTGGCGTAGCTCTCTCGCAACTGGTATGGATCCGTTGCGGGCACAATGCCGGGCACGCGCTGAAGGCGGCCGATTCTCTGCTTCACGCGGGCGGATTCGGCGTCATCGTGCTCGATCTGTGCCAGGTTACGCCGCGCATCTCCAATAGCATCCCGATCTCCTACTGGTATCGATTCCGCCGCGCCATCGAAAACACGCCGACGATTCTCGCGTTGGCGGAAAAAGAGCCGCTAGCCAGATCCTGCGCGTCGCTGATGCTGGAACTGCAGCGCAAGAAAATCGCCTGGCGAGGCGCACCGGGATTCGAATTACTGCGCGGAGTGGAATTGGAAGCCGCATCGCGCAAACCGGTGCGGCCGGCCACGGCGGCTTTTAAAGCGAGGTCGCTCGAATGATGTTCGCTTGCATTCACGGGGCTTCCGACGCTCTGCCTGAAATCGCCGCAGGCTTTTCACCGGCATTCGAACAAACTGCGCCCGATACGGTTGTCTTCCGCGTGGATAGCTTGCAGCGCCTGCATGGATCGCCACGGCAGATCGCCCAAGCTATCGCGCGGCAAGCTGGTGATGAAGTAAACGTAGCCGTTGCCGAAACCGCAGATGCCGCTATCATCGCCGCGCGTAATTTTCCGGGCGTTACGGTGTCGCCCGATCTTAACGATCTGGATGTTGCCACGCTGCCGCTCACCGAAGAGATGACCCAGGTGTTTGAAAGCTGGGGCATCTACACGCTGGATCAACTGGCGCAACTGCCGCAGAACGGCATTGCCGAACGCTTTGGTCCGCACGGTGTCTACCTGCAGCAACTGGCTCGCGGGGCAATTCATCGGCCGCTCAAAATCTTCCAGCCGGAAACCACATATGAAGACCGCATCGAACTAGATCATCCGGTCAGTTTGCTTGAGCCGCTGCTGTTTCTGATTGCGCGGCTGCTGAACGATCAATGTGCGCGGCTGCTTTCGAATGCTATGGCGGCCAACGAAGTGGTGATTCGTTTAGAACTGGAAGATCGCACTGAGCACATTCGCACTCTTCACCTTCCCGTGCCCATGCGAGAAAGCAAGTCGCTATTGAAGCTGCTGCAAATGGATCTGGAAGCGCATCCGCCGCAGGCACCGACCGTGGCTCTCGCGCTCTCACTCAAACCGGTGCATCCACGCACGGTGCAAACCGGCATCTTTCTTCCGGTGACGCCCGCGCCCGACAAACTGGAGCTGACGCTGGCCCGTATTCGAGGCATCGTCGGAGAAAACAACGTCGGCGTCCCCGAACTTCTCAATACTCATCACCCGCATCCTTTTCTATTGGTCGAAATGCAGCCCACAATTGCCAGCCACCAACAACCAGCCACCAGCCACCAGGGCTTTCGCTATTTCCGCCCGCCTCTTCCCGCTACCGTCGAACTCGATCGCAATCGGCCGCTTCGCATCACGGCATCGGGCATTCACGGAAGAGTTCTCAAGGCGGCCGGGCCATGGCGTACTTCAGGCGATTGGTGGACAACCACCGTTTGGAATCGCGATGAGTGGGATGTCGCGCTTACTAACAACGCGCTCTATAGAATTTTTCGCGAGCCTACCGAGCGCTGGTTCATTGAGGGCAGTTATGACTAGCGCATACATCGAACTGCACGCCCGCAGCGCCTTCAGTTTTCTGGAAGGATCGTCGGTACCTGAAGAACTGGTAGCGCGCGCGGCTGCTCTCGACTTCCCTGCCCTGGCGATTCTCGACCGCGACAATATTTCTGGCGCGGCACGCTTCCACATGGCAGCGAAAAAGGCCGGTATTCGTGCGCATATCGGCGCTGAAATTACTTGTACGGACGGACATCGTTATCCGCTGCTGGCTGAAAGCCGCGCTGGATACCAGAATCTGTGCCGATTGATCACCCGCATGAAGATGCGCGCCAAGAAAGGCGAGGGTGCGGCAGCGCCTGAAGAGTTCGCCGAGTTCTCCCAAGGTTTGGTGTGCCTGGCTTCGCGGCCCGATGCCCGCTTCCTGGAACTGTTCAGCGCAAAGAATCTTTTCGTTGAAATCCAACGGCACTACAATCGCGCCGAAGAAGCCTTAAATCAAGCTCTCATCGATTTTGCGCGGCAGCATCGATTGCCGCTCGTCGCTACTAACGGCGTGAGCCATGCAACGCCCGAATCGCGCGAGGCGCTCGACGTTCTTACCTGCGTCCGCCATAAGACTACGATTCACGAGGCCGGGCGGTTGCTTTCCATCAACTCTGATCGGTATCTGAAAAGCGCGCAAGAAATGGCGCGGCTATTTGATGACCTGCCCGAGGCCATCGCCAACACCAAGGCGCTTTCCGAGCGTCTGCAATTCACGCTGGCCGATCTCGGCTATCAGTTTCCGAAATACCCCACGCCGCCAGGCGAGACGATGAATTCGTTCCTGCGAAAACGCGTGGAAGAAGGCGCGATGAATCGCTATCATTTGAAATCCGTCGATCTGCGCCGCCGGGCGCGCCGACAGATCGATCGCGAACTAGCGCTCATCGAAAAGCTGGAATTGCCCGGATATTTTTTGATCGTCTGGGACGTTGTAGATTTTTGCCGGCGGCAGAACATTCTGGTACAGGGCCGCGGATCGGCCGCTAATAGCGCGGTCTGTTATGCGCTGGGCATCACGGCGATCGATCCGGTAGAGATGGAATTGCTCTTCGAGCGTTTTTTATCCGAGGAGCGCGGCGAATGGCCGGATATCGATCTCGATCTTCCGAGCGGCGATCAACGCGAGCGCGCTATCCAATATGTCTACGAACGCTACGGCCAACTGGGCGCCGCCATGACCGCCAACATCATCACTTATCGCGGACGTTCGGCCGTGCGCGACATCGGCAAAGTGCTGGGCTTCCCCGAAACGGACCTGGCGCGCATCTCGGCGCTGGTTCCGGCATGGGGCTGGGTTGATCCAAAAGAGCCCGATCCGAAGGAGACCGCTGAGCGCCAGTTCCAGGAAGCCGGTTTTTCGCCCCAACAAAATCCGCTGATCGCGAAGTTTCTGGATCTGTATATGACCATCCAGGATTTGCCGCGGCATTTGGGCCAGCACTCGGGTGGCATGGTGATTTGCGAAGGCCAGCTCGATTCCATTGTGCCGCTCGAGCCCGCGACTATGCCCGGCCGCGTGGTGATCCAGTGGGACAAGGAAGACTGCGCCGATATGGGCATCATCAAAGTGGATCTGCTGGGCCTAGGCATGATGGCCGTGCTCGAAGAATCCATCCAGCTGATTCGCACGGCGTATCGCGAAGAAGTGGACCTGGCGCATCTGCCGCAAGACGACCCGCTGGTGTATCAAGCGTTGCAGAACGCCGACACCATCGGAATGTTTCAAGTGGAAAGTCGCGCGCAGATGTCGTGCCTGCCCCGGCTGCGGCCGGAACATTTTTACGACATCGTGGTGCAGGTGGCTATCATCCGGCCCGGACCGATTGTTGGTCAGATGTTGAATCCATTTCTGCGGCGGCGGCAGGGTCGCGAACCAGCCGAATGTCTGCATCCATCGCTGGAGCCCGTGCTGCGGCGTACGCTGGGCGTGCCACTATTTCAGGAACAACTGCTGCGCATGGCGATGATCGTGGCTGGGTTCACTGGAGGCGAAGCCGAGGAACTGCGCCGCGCGATGGGTTTCAAGCGCTCCGAAGCCAGGATGCGCGACATCGAGACAAGGCTGCGCGCAGGCATGACGCGCAATGGCATTACCGGCAAGCAGCAGGACAGCATCGTTCAATCCATCACCGCGTTTGCGCTGTACGGTTTTCCGGAATCGCATGCCGCCAGCTTCGCTTTGATCGCCTATGCCAGCGCCTATCTGAAATGCCGCTATCTGGCCGCATTCACCGCCGCGATCCTGAACAATCAGCCCATGGGGTTCTACGCGCCGGCTACCTTGGTGAAAGACGCACAGCGTCACGGGCTGCACTTCAATCCGATCGATGTTACGCGCTCGGATTGGCTATGCACGATTGAAGAAGAAAATGGGGAGCGGCGCGTTCGACTGGGTCTGAACTACGTCAAGGGATTGCGCGAGCAGCCGGCCCGAGCGATTCTTGCCGCGCGCGCGCAAGCGCCTTTTGCGAGCATCCAGGATTTAGTGGACCGTGTCCCCGAGCTTCGCAAAGACGAACTGCGTAAGCTGAGCGAGATCGGCGCATTGAATTTCATCACCGCATTGCCCACGCATCGCCGCGCAGCGCTGTGGGATTCGGAATTAGCCATCCGTCCGACGGGTCCACTGTTCTCCGATCCCCAACCACCAGCCACTAGCCACCAGCCACTTTCCCCCATGAGCGCCAGCGAGCGCTTAAACTCCGACTTCCGGGGAACTCACGTCACCATCGGCAAGCATCCCATGGCTTTTCATCGCGAGAAGTTGAACGCACTCGGCGTAACGCCCGCCTCGCAATTGAAAGCGGTGCGCAATGGCCGCGTGGTTCGTATCGCTGGATGCATTATTTGCCGGCAGCGCCCAGGTACCGCCAAAGGGCTGCTGTTCCTGAGTATCGAAGACGAAACCGGCGTTTCAAATGCGGTGGTGATGCCCGACGTCTTCGATCGCGAGCGTAAAACTATCCTCAATAATTCTTATCTCGTGATCGATGGCGAGATGCAGAACATCGACAACGTCTACACTGTTCGAGCCGCCCATTGTGAGGCTCTACACGTAGCGGAAGAAGCGGTGCCTTCGCATGACTTCCACTAATCACGCGCCCGCGTACAGGCCCATGCGCTCTTTCACCAATTGAACCGTGGATTTCGCGATGGGCGATACGCGCTCCGCGCCTTCTTTGAGCACGCCGGCGAGATAGCCCGGTTCGTCCATGATCTCGGCGTAGCGCTTTTGTAGCGGCTCCAGATTCGCGATCACCATTTCGGCCACTTGCTTCTTCAAATCGCCATAGCGCATGCCGCTGAAATGTCCGTGCATCTTGTCGGCCGGCCATCCGCTGAACGCTTGAAAGATGCTCAAAAGGTTCAGAACGCCGGAACCAGCGGTGTCGAAATCCACCGCGGGATTTGAATCGGTGGTGGCGCGCATGATCTTCTTGCGGACCTGATCGATTGGATCGAGGATGGCCACCGCGTGGCCCGATCCAGCGGCCGATTTGCTCATCTTCTTGTCCGGCTCATCGAGGCCCATAACTCGCGCACCTACCAGAGGCAAGTGCGTAGCGGGCATCACGAAAGTTTCCCCGTACATTGAATTGAAGCGCTGTGCGATGTCGCGCGCCAGTTCCAAATGCTGCGCCTGATCGTCACCTACTGGAACGATGGCGGCCTGGTAGATCAAAATATCCGCCGCCATCAACACCGGATATTGCAGCAATCCATCGCCCACGGTCTCCTGCGCCTGCGATTTAGCTTTGTACTGCGTCATGCGCTCCAGCCAGCCAACGGGCGTGACGCAGGTGAGCATCCAGGCGAGTTCGGCGTGCTCAGGCACGGACGATTGCACCACGATGGTGGACTGTTTCGGATCGATTCCGGCCGCCAGGAACAGCGCCGCAATCTCCAGAATCTTCGCGCGCAGCTCGGCCGGTTCCTGATAGACCGTGATGGCGTGCAGGTCGACGATGCCAAAGATACTCTCGTAGTTGCCCTGAATCTCGACCCAATTCTTCAACGCCCCGAGGTAGTTTCCAATATGCAAATTGCCGGTCGGCTGAACGCCGGAAAACACGCGTGCTTTCATGTTGATCGTCTGTGTTGAACAACCATGGTACCCTTTCGCTTGCAAGAAACTCTAACGATAGAAAAGCTGGTGTACGGCGGCGAAGGGCTGGCGCGCCTGGAAGGCAAAGTGGTTTTGACGCCATTTGTGCTACCGGGCGAAGTAGTACGCGCCGAGACCGAACGGGTGAAGAACGATTTGTGGCGCGGCCGGTTAATCGAAGTGCTGCAGCCATCGGCATCGCGCGTAACTCCCGGATGCCCCTATTTCCAGCATTGCGGCGGCTGCCAATACCAGCACATGGATTATCCATTCCAGTTGGAACAGAAGAGTGCGATTCTTCGTGAAGTATTGCAGAGGGTGGGAAAGATCGAGTTTAAGGGCGAGATTGGTGTAGTCTCGAGCGAGCCGTGGCAGTATCGCAATCGAGTACAACTTCACATCGAAGGCGGCAAGGTGGGTTACTTTGCGCAGGGCTCCAGGGATCTATGCGCGATCGATCACTGCCCCATTGCTTCGCCCAAGCTCAATGAGACTATTTGCAAGATCGACGCACCGCAAGCGAACACGGCCCTGGAGCTCTTCACCAACGAAACGGACCTACAGGTGAATGTTCTAGACCGGATACCGCGACAGGCGCTGTCCGCACTGGCGACTCTCGGGGTTACGACGCCGATTGAGTACAACGGATTCCAAGTCAGCCGAAATTCGTTCTTTCAGGTGAATCGGTTTCTGATCGATCGGCTGGTGGAATGCGCAATCGGCGGCGCGAAGGGCGAATGGGCCGTGGACCTTTACGCGGGTGTGGGCCTTTTCTCGGCAAAACTGGCCGAGCGATTCGATAAGGTGACGGCGGTGGAATCGAGCAGCAGCAGCTTACGCGACCTGGCGCACAACTTCTCGCAAGCGAGCGTGAATGCCAACGTAGAAGATTACCTGGCTGGTCTCGACCAAACGCCCGGTTTCATCCTGGCCGATCCGCCGCGCGCGGGTTTGGGGAAAGTGGTGGTGAAGCAACTGGCGCGCATTCGGGCACCGCGCCTGAATATTGTCTCTTGCGATCCGGCGACATTAGCACGCGATTTGCAAGGCCTGATGGCCGAGAACTACCGCATCGAAAAGATCACGCTGGTTGACCTTTTCCCCCAAACATTCCACCTTGAGACCGTCGTGGAACTTTCCGCATAAGCAGTTCCGCCAAATTCAGCGCGATCGCAAAGCCAAGCAAGAAAGGCCATAGCCGCAACGTGGACGACTGGGAACGGCCGCCGGAATCGAATATCTGTTTCGGCTGGGGATTGAAGCGCCCACCGGTGAATTGCGCAACTGAGCGCAGCAGAAAATCGTTCGAGCCGTAGTCCAGCAGCTCTTGCTCGGGCTGATAATAGCCAACCTCGGGAAAGGCGCGCGATTCATCGAGCGGACGTATTCGGAACAGCCCTTGCAGATCGCCAATATGAATGGTTCCCCGATAGGACTTGGCGCCGAGTTTCGTGATGGGCACGGGATGACGAAAGCCATTCGGACCAAGCACGAAAATCTCGGGCAACTTGGAGGGATCTTCCGCGTCGACGCCGAGATGATAATTCACCACCAGGTCGCCGCTCGCGCTGTCATAGTCGGCCTTGGCTTCACCGCTCTCGGCATGAGGCAGAAGATCGCGAAAGGTGTTAGCCCAGAGTTTGTCGAAGCCCTTCCACGTCACCCAATCGGCTGCCCAACGGCTTTTCGCATCGGAGGTAAAGACGACGGCACGGCCAAGGCCATATTGCCAGCGCACGAGAAGCGGGTCTTCTTCGTCAACCTTCAATATGGTATCCGCTGTAGGCTTGCTGATGAAGCGAACGTAGCCTTTCAGCGGCGGCGCATTGTCAATGCCTACGCCGTCGAGAATTTCGGTGTTCTTCGCGACGAACGGCCGTAAGGTTTTTTCCACCGCAGTGGAACCCGTGTGCTCCATGACGTCCTTAAGCACAATCTGTTCCAGTCCCGATGGTTCGTTTAAGAAGTACGATTTTCCGCCGGCAACAGAGGCGACTTTTTCGAGATAGGCGCGGTTCACGTCCTGTCCGAGACCTACGGTGGAAATGGTCACATGCTGAGCTAAGGCTTCTTTGGAAAGATCGAGGCTATCGCCCTCTTCAGAGATGCCGTCGGTGAGCAACACGATGTGCTTGAAGGTTGCCTTCGCGGGCAGTACTTTGCGATACGCCTCAGCGAGCGCGGGCGCAATCTGGGTGCCCCCGTCAGGAACGATTCCGGAAATCAAGCGCTTGATCAGGACCTTGTCTTCGGCGCGGCGGATGGGCACGTCCCATTGAAATGAGTTATCGAAGATGAGGACGCCCACTAAGTCGATGGAACGAAGATTATCAACCACGCCGATAGCGGCCTGGCGCGCCAGCTCAATTTTCTTACCTTCCATGGATGACGATTTGTCGATAATCAGGACCACGGCGGTACCTTCGGGCGAGCGAGGCGGAGCGAGTTTCGCGGGAAGAGTACGATCCAGCGCATCTTCCACCTTTTTGTCTTCCGCGTAGACGTTGCGTTCGCCGGCGATCACCAGCAGGCCGCCGCCCTGTTGCACGAACTTTTCGATTTCATCTTTTCGCGCCGCAGGTAGCGATTCCATGTCGAGATTGTTCAGGACAACCAATTGATAATCGGCAAGAGCGCCGTGCGCCGGATCGGAAGTACGGTCAACGTCGAATTGAGCCGCGGATAAAGTCTGCAATAAATGCGTCTCGGTGCCGGCCGGATCTTGCGAGATAAACAATACCTTGGGACGGCGCAAAGTGACCGCTCGATCAAAGCGGATTTCGCCTAGTCCATTAGCTTGGATGACACCGGCAAGGCTCAACGCGCCGGCTGCTGTCAGATTTGCATGAACTCGAACTTGATTGTCGCCCTTCTCCAGCTTGACGGGATTCGATCCGAGCACTTTTCCTTCGGCGCTAAGTTGGACAGAACCCGAAACCGCCGCCGGGGAGGCGATGCTCAGATCCACTGGGAACTGCTCGCCCGTGAATGCGACCGTGGGCACAGTCACCGATTCCAATCGCAATGTGGGCTGTGGGCGGCCTGCCAGCGCGACGGTATCAATCGGGATGCCGAGCCGTTGCGCTTGCCAAGCGGCGCGCGTGATGCTGCCCGCGTTTTCTTTGCCGTCGGACACCAGAACAATTCGCGGAACCAAGTCGGATGGAAGCGAGCTGATAGCTTCTTCAATGCTGGATTCCAGATCGGTGGCGCGTCCGGCTTCACCAGAGGTGGGTTGGAGGTGCATGCCGCGCTGCTCACCAGCGGCCAGATCGCGGACCGATCGGGCGAACGGAAGTACCCGCACCCAGTGGCGGCCTCGCGCTTTGTCGAGCGCGGAGGCGAATTCGGAGGCCCGGGCGAGGTCCTGTGTCGAAACGCTGGAAGACGTATCGACTAAAACGGCAACCGCCATTTTTGTTTGAGGGACTGTCAGCGTGGGCTCGGCCAGTGCCAGAACGATGGCGAGAAAGGCCAGCGTTTTGAGAATGAGCGCTGTGATACGCCGGGTCCGCCGCCACTCGAAGAACATCCAGCCCAGCGGCAGCAGGAGAAAAATCAAAACCCATTCCCGCTGGAAGGTCATGATGCTTTCCTCCAGTGCTCCGGCGCCACGCCCGGTGCCGCGCGCATCCGCCGATCCGACCGGCCGTATAGAATCCAATCCGCTAGTAAACCTAGGGCTCCCGCGAGGGCCAGCCAATGCCAAAGATCGCGAGAGGTTGGCCCAATGGGCGCGCGGCCAGGCAATCCAAGTTTTACATTGGACGGCTTCCAGACCATGTCGCCCGGTTGCGGCAGCGTCAGTGAGTAGACAAGTTCGCGATCTCCGGTGAGCACTCGCACCACTCCAGGAGCGGCGCTGAAGAATCGGAGCGATTTACCCTGCACGGTGAAAGGCAGCGGCCTACCATCTTCGGTTTGCACACGAATCAATTTCGGATCGATTTCCGATTCGAGGTCCACATCCACGGTACCTACAGTGCCTGCCGTGAGCTCCCAAGAGCGAAACGCATCGGGGGCCATCCAGCGAATGATATTTGCGAACAGCAACGGCGTGGTGAGCTGGTATTTCATTCCCGCACGGACGGGATTGAAGCCGAGCACCACCATTCTTGGATTACCCGGGCGCGCGACGATCAAGGGTCCGGCGTCGGATCGCGCAACGACGATGTCAGCGGCGTCAGGGCGAAAGATCTGGGCGCTGCCAAGTTCAATATCGCGCGCGCGCAAACCGGCGCCCAATGGATGATCCACCTGCCACTGATTTAGTTTGACGTTTTGATCGGTGCGAAGCACCGGAATGGGCGATTTGCCTGCAGGCGGCTCCAACCAAATACTCTGCCCCGCTGGTGCCGACGGTGGCGCAAAATGATCCAACAGAACGATCCCGCCCTTGGCATCCGGCTGATAACTCGAAACCGGGAGAAAACTGGCCTGAATGCCCGGAATCGCGCCGAAAATGGGCCGAAGAAGATCCGGCTCTGCGGAATAGATGGTGATCGGCAGGACGCCGCGCGGAGGAAGTTCCAGAATGGCTCGGCTGTCCTGGCGAAATGCGTCGGGTGTTCCAAGGCGCGCCTCCAGCCATCCTGCAGCGCGCGTTTTGAAGTGGAAGTTCATGCCCTCTTCGAGGCCCGGCTTCAACTCGAAGCGGTGCGTTGCAACAGGCGATCCACCGAAAGCCACGGTCATTGGAAAGGAGCGGGCCGCCGTTCCATAATTCTTTGCCGAAATGAAAACCTCCCAGGTATCGGCGTCATCCATGGCGCGATGCACGCTCATTTTCCGCAAGCCGGCGTGTTCGGTTGGGCCGTCGATCGCTATGAGACGGAAGTTCGCTGGCGCTATCAGACGCGCCGCTTGGTCGCTCGGAATCCGTCCAGCTCCGACAAAAACGATTTCGCCGGCACGCTGGGCCTCCACCTTCTGAGCTTGCGTGGCGAAATCGAGAGCTTCCTGCAAGTTCAACGGCGCTACGCCCGGCTGGGTCTGATCGATGGCCTGATGGATCTTCTTGCGGTCCGATTCGAACAACAGCACGGGCGTAGCGAGCACATCGGCGCGCACAACCATCACTCGATCAGCGGGTGGCAGAGCGTTCACATAATTGTCGGCGGCCACGCGCGCTCGATCGATCAGGCGAGACTGGCCGAAGCGCGTAGCCATCCACGCGGATGTATCGATAATCAGCACGTGATCGCGGGAGTAGCGTTCCGGAGACCCCAGCCGAAGTTGCGCGATGGCCAGAAGCAAGAGCAGCAGGCTGATCAACTGAAGCAATAGCGACCAAGGCTGCTGCAGCTTTCGCCGGTGCTTCAATACGGGAGGCTTTTCGGCGGCGGCGAAGAAACGCAATGTCGCCACCGTATGATGCTTCCGCATGCGGTCAAGCAAGTATAAAGCCACCATGACGCCCGAAAGCGATCCAAGAATCGCGAGGAACTCGGGCAAGGAAAGGTTGAGGAAGAACATGGTGACTTACTCGAGCCCGCCGGCGCGCGCCAACGGACCAAACACCGCCTCTTCGATTGTAGTTGCTGTGCTCAATCCCACATATCGCCCGCTATTGCGCAGGCCGACGCGCTGGATATCGCGGGCATGCGCGTCGAAGGCTTGCGTGTAGCTGGCGCGGGCCGCGTCGTCGAATCCTATTTCCAGCGTCTCGCCCGTTTCGGCGTCGGTCAGATCGAGCAGTCCATCCCAACCGGGTTCACGATCCTCGTCGGCCCACACCTGGACTAGGATTAACTCATGGCCGAAGTCGGCCAAATATTGCAAGGGACGTTCACAGCCTGCGTCGTCCAAGAAATCGGAAATGATGATCAGCAGACCACGCTGCGGGTAGGTGGAGATGAAGTCGCGCGCAATTTGAAAATAGTTGGTGCGCCCGGAAGGCTTGAGCTGCTCCAGGAATTTCACGGCTGGAATAAAGCGGTGACGGCCGCCCCCGCACAGGAACGAATCGCCCAGATCTTGGCCGAAGGGTTGAAGACAAATGGTATCCAACCGCACCAGGCCGACGTAACACAAAGCGGCGGCGAGCTTGCGCGCATAGTCAAACTTAGAGACGGCGCCGGTGGTCATGGAGTTGCTGCAATCGATCAGGATACGGACCGGGATGCGCGGCTCCACTTGGAACATCTTTAGAAACAGCTTTTCCAAGCGTAGGTAAGCGCGCCAGTTCACGGCCCGCAGATCGTCGCCATGATGGAACTGGCGGTGATCGAGAAACTCCTGGCCGGCGCCAGCGAAATGCGAGATATTGTGTCCGCCAACCAGGCCGGGAAATGATTTTTGCCAGCGGATCGCCAGCCGCTCGAGCTTCTCGAGAAACGCGCTGTCGATCAACGGGTCGGTCTTCACTAGAGGGCTTTCACTTCACTGCGGCAGCTGCGGCGGTAACGCTTTCAATGATGGCGCTCAGAATGGTCTCGGGCGTTTGCCCGTCGGCGTGTGCGTCGAAATTTAGAATGATCCGATGGCGCAGCACATCGGGTGCAATTTCCCGGACATCATCGGCGCTCACGTTCAAGCGCTTGCGCATCAGAGCCAGCACGCGCCCGCATTCCACCAGGGCTTGCGCGCCGCGGGGCGAGCTTCCGTAGCGAATGTACTTGTTGGCAAGTGGGTGGGCGCTGGACGTGCCGGGCTGCGTTGCCATCACCAAATCGATGGCAAAATCCTGGACGTGCGGAGCAATCAAAATTTCGCGGCAAGCGGCGCGCAATTGAAGAATCGCATCCCGATCGACAACTTGTTCCAGCTTAGTTTCGTCGCGGTGGATGGTACGCTCGACAATGCGACTCAGGTCGGCGCGCGAAGGATACGTCACCAGAATCTTCATGAGGAAGCGATCGAGCTGAGCTTCGGGAAGAGGATACGTGCCTTCCATCTCGATGGGATTCTGTGTGGCCATCACCAGGAACGGCAACTCCAGTTCATGGGTGGTGGTGCCGCTTGTCACCGTGCGCTCCTGCATGGCTTCGAGCAAAGCGGACTGCGTCTTAGGGGTAGCGCGATTAATTTCATCGGCCAAAACCAGATTCGCAAAAATCGGACCAGGTTGAAAGCGCAAGGCCTTGGCCCCGTGATCGTCACTCTCCATGATCATGCTGCCTACGATGTCGGCGGGCATGAGATCGGGCGTGAACTGAATTCGCGAATACTTGAGATGCAAGACACGGCCGAGCGTCCGCAGCAAAGTGGTCTTGCCTAACCCAGGGACGCCTTCGAGCAGCACGTGGCCGCCAGCCAAGAGGCAGATCAAGACGCCATCGACGACATGTTGCTGGCCGACAATGATTTTGCCGATTTCTTGGCGCACCTGATCGAGATGACTGGTGGCTAGTTGAAGTGAAGGCTCGGAACTCACGTTCTTATTCTAGCGGTGACAGGGTGCAGCCGCTTGGGTGTCATGTACTATAACACCAGGGCGTCATGTCGTCCAACAATTCCATTCCCGATCTCACAAAACAGCGCCTGACGGACCTGCGCAACGGCTTGCTGGGCCTGCACAAGACCTTGCTCGATTCCGAACGAGCCCTGTATGAGCGTGATATCGCGCGCATCGGTTCGAGCGGTGAACTGCTGAAGCTGGTGCTCTACGATCCTTGGTTCGCTTGGCTGCATGAATTGTCCGAGTTTGTCGTGCTAATCGATGAGACCGTGGATCCTCTCGATAAGCCCAGCGCTCAAGTTCCGCCGACGGGCATCGATGCCGAGCGGATGATCGCGCAGGCGTGGGAATTACTGGCGCCGAACGAAAATGGTACTGGATTCGCTAAGCGTTACTTTGAAGCTTTGCAGCGCGATCCGGACGTGGTGCTAGCCCACGCCCGAATGCGCAAAGTGCTAACCAACCTGGCGGTTTGATGGCCTAGTTAGGAGATTCAGCCTTACGGCTCAGATCTTCGGCTAGAATGATGGCCTCAGCCAGTTCTTTCATGGGACGACGAAGCCGCCGACTCTCGTTGCGCAGGCGCAGATAAGCCTCTTCCTCCGTGAGACTATGCCGCTGCTGCAAGATTCCTTTGGCGCGTTCCACCAGCTTGCGTGTCTCAAGCTGGCGCTTCATCTCGAGGGTCTCTTCCATCAGACGAGCGTTGGTTTCAGATAGGCTTGATTTACCGATGGCGCCGCCCATCTGCTCTCCGACGAACGTCAGCAAAGAGATTTCCTCGCTATTGTGATTGTGGGTCTGGCGGTGATGCACGTTGATGACACCGATAACGTCGCCCCCGCTCACCAGCGGGACTGAGAGAAAAGCTTCGTAGGTATCTTCCACCATGGTTTGAAAGCGTTTGAAGCGGGCGTCCGCGGCCGCTTTGGAAGACAGGGCAACAACGGATTTGTGCTCCGCCACCCATCCCGTAACGCCTTCACCGACTTTCATTCGTAAAGTTCCAAGCGCGGCCGCGTGAGGCAATTGCGAGGCGCGCAAAACCACTTCATCGGTATCACGATCCAACAGGTAAACTAGACACGCATCGCAGTCAGTCACCTGGACCGTAAGTCCGACTATCTCTCCGAGCATTTCGTCTAACGACAGCTCCGAGCTCACGATGTTACTAATGCGATGTAGCAAAGCTACATGTGAACTCACGGGCTCCATAATGTGAACGGTTGCCATAACCAAGCGTATGCGAGTAAGAAGGTGTGGGTCCAATCGAAATTTCTAATCGGGTCGATTGACAGGGGGGCTAAGGGGGGCGAAGACATTGATATGACGTGGCTTTGCTCGCTGAGGGTAATCACCAGTAAAGCCCTTTTACGCGCCGCATTTTCGTCATTGAATAGTAACGAGTTTTTGCTGGACTTCGCCAGTAACTCGTGCGTCTGTGGCGCCGACATAGACGTTGACTTCGGAACGAATGCCGAATTCGGGAAGATAGACGCCGGGTTCAACCGAGAAACAAGTGCGTGGAATGATGCGGCGCTCGTCGTGAGTCTCCAAGTTATCCATGTTAGCACCGGTTCCATGAACTTCTTCGCCAATCGAGTGTCCGGTTCGATGGATAAAATATTCGCCGAATCCCCGCTCTTTAATGTAGTCTCTGGCGGCGTCATCGACATCGAAGCCATGAATCACTTCGCGGCTCGTCATGGCGGATTGTACACGCTGGACGGCGCGATCGCGAGCGTCGCGTACTACTTCAAAGAGGTTTTGAAGGTCGGTGGGCGCATCGGGGCCGCAGTAGCCAGTCCATGTGATGTCGTAGAAAACGGCGTCTGGACGATCGAGCTTGGCCCACATATCGATGAGCACGGCGTCGCCCCTGCGAATCTCGCGGGTGCGCCCGGCTTCTGGCTCATAATGCGGATCCGACATATTGGAATTGACGGCGACAATGGGCCCGTGATCGGTAACCATGCCGGATTTTTCAAAGCCAGCGCGGATGAAGCGGTTGACGTCCCACTCGGTGATCGCCTGGTTGGAGGCAAGAGCGTTCCCGATGGTTTGAAACGCTTCGGCGCGAATGCGATCGACGCGGCGGCCAGCCTCAAGATGCAAATCCAACTGCTCGGCCGTCCAGCGCGCTTCGAAGAGCTGGACAAGATTGGCGGAGGTGGCGATTTCGACGCCCGCGCCGCGAACCAACTCGAGCGTGCCTCCGTCCACCAGCGACACATAAGGGATGGCGCAATTCGGCGAATACTGCATCGCGATCTTACGGCATCCCGCGAGCAGGCGCTGCAAGCCTTCTATCTGTCCGTTCCAGCTGGAATATTTGCGTATATCGCCGGGCAATCCGGCGAGAACGCCGGACTCGACAGCGTGAACAAGACCCTTAGGACCGCCCTGAGCGGGAATGAAATAATACCAGCGGCGAGTGGCAACGTGCTTCGGATTCAGGTTCAGAATACGGTAGGCGAGAGGATCCCGCTGGTGATGGTCAAAAAACAACCATCCATCTAAATGTTCCTCCCGGATAGCGGATTGAATTTCTTCGATGTGCATGCGACTTAAGGCCTGACGCCGCTCTCTTCGCGATGCGGCGCGAGCGCTATTTTCTGATGGCGCACACGCGTATTCAAGTTCAACACACCCGCGACGTCTTTAGTATCCTCCACCTGAAAATCGAGCACGTCATCAAGCCAATCCTGGCTCAGGCCATTCCAATACTGCACTGCGACGGTCACCGTGTATTCCTGGCGGCTGAGCAGGCAATCCAGCTCGAACTCAATTTCAATTTCATCGCCTGCGTCGAAATCACCCAGTTCGGTGCTTTCCAGGCGACTGTTTGTCCCGAAAATGTCCATGCCGATGCGATTCCGTATGAGAATTCCCACAACGGGGTTCACCACCGGTTTTTGAAACTTTGCGCGGATACGAAGAACGATGGAATCTCCGGGCCGGAAAGCGTGACAGGCCTCGCCGTTCGAGTTCAGTATTTGAACGTCGGTGACGCGGCTGGCGCCGTCGCCATGCCGAAAGCTACTTTTATCGGCCAAAGACTCTTCCAGCAGCCCGCCGCTTTGTTCCTTGCCGGCGCGCTCGCGGTCGAGTACGAAACCGACGTAGCGATTCACCGCATCCTTTGGCGACCCTTGCATGACGATTCTTCCATCCAGCATAAACGCCGCACGATCAGCCAGACGCTTGATCAAGCCCAGATCGTGCGACACCAACAGCACGGTTACGTTCTTTTTGCGAAGCTCTTCGAACTTTTGCACGCACCGGCTGGCGAAGATCGCATCGCCCACCGCGAGTGCCTCGTCGACGATGAGCACTTCGGGATCGATATGAATGGCGGTGGAGAACGCGAGGCGAACGTACATTCCGGTGGAATATTCTTTGACCGGCCGATCGATGAACTGGCCGATTTCGGCGAAGCCCTCAATGCGCGGGAATGCCTGGTCCAGTTCTTCGCGGGACAATCCCATGATCTCGCCATTCAGATATACATTTTCGCGTCCGCTGAATTCTGGATTAAACCCGGCGCCTAGTTCCAGCAATGCGGCGACGCGACCTGAGCAAAGTACCCGGCCGCTGGTGGGTTGAAGAATCCCACTAATAATCTGCAGCAGCGTGCTCTTCCCGGAGCCATTCGGTCCTAACAGCGCGAATACTTCACCCTTCTCAACGCGAAGATTGATATTACGGAGAGCCCAAAACTCGGCCTTTTGTTTCCGGGAAACGGCTAGCGCGCCCAGGACACGATCGAAGGGGTGGTGATAAAGATGATAGACCTTAGAGACGTTTTGGACAGAGATCACGACCGACTTCACTGTACCGCGAAGTTGCGCCGCACCGCTGGCTTATCCGAGTTGCGTACTTCGACGAAAACCGCGAGACAAAGGGAGCCCATAACCAATCAGGCAAATCTGGTCTAAGGCGAACAGGACAACCGATTCGAACCCCTGTCCTTCGGCAAGCCGAACTTCCTTGAGCCACGCGGTGTTGGGATCGCTGACGCCCACCAAATGACTCCGCTGCGAGGGCGTGAATCCGAGCCTGTTTACGAAATTCATCGATGCAAAACTTAAGTCGAGATTGTGTTCGCCGGTATAGCTAAAACTTTCCGTCTTCAGGCAGTTCAGATTGGTTGGGGTCCAGTCGCTTATCGGATAATTGATGACCGTCGTGAGCGGCGCGTTATTGACGTCGGGAGGATACAGCACTTCGAAGCGGCAACTTGGATAGGTGGAGCGAACAAAACCTCGAATCTGCGCAGTGTAGCTCCCAATCAAGCCTGGCAAAAAAGCCGCCTCCTGTGGAATGGTTGTGGGATCCACGGCCGTGTTCGTGATCACCGCCATCGCTCTTCCATACTCCGTCTCAAAAGTGCTGGTGGAGTAGCTATCGTAGAACGGCATTCCGGAAGTGTTTGGAAAATACCACCACTGCACTTCTCCGAATTGCAGATAAGGTGTGAGCCCGGCGGCGTTCATCACGGTCGCCATGTCCAGGTAAACCTGTTGCCAAAAGGTCGCGCTAGTGGGCGAGAAGTTGGTTTGCAGCGCGGGGGTGCTGACGATCACCGCCGTTTCATCGGGGTAGCGTTGCGCGATGCCCGCGCCAATGGTTGGATCGCCATTACCGAGTTCCGTGCTGAACGATGCCGTGACATCGAATCCATAGCCTGCGAGCGCAACAAAATAGCTTTGGCTCCAGTCGCGAACCGCCCGATTCAAGCGAGGCGTCGCTGTCAGGTCGGTGTACCAGTTGCCATCCACGCCGCCTGAGAAAATCGTGAAGGTAGTGCCGCCAACGGTGATCGTGCCGGTTCCCGATAATACCGGCGTAAGGTGGGTGGTCGGGGCGCTGGTCGAAATCGAGATCAAGTTGCCATCCGTGCCCATGGAGCGCGAATAGATGGTCAGCTGGCTGCCGCTGGCCTGCGCCCAAACCGCCGTATAACCACCGTTCAGCAGCATCGCGAAAGCAGCCGCCAAAGTCTCCGTCGTATCGCCGATCAAGTTTAAATGTTCGATCGTCGTTGGCGATACTGTTGGATGATCCGCCCTGCCAAGCAGGATTGTCGTGATGTCGTTTGCGTCAGGAGCGCCCGTGAATGTCACCGTGGCCGACGCGTACAGCTGGCCCGCACACGTGAGCTCATAAAACCATAACGCGCCCACATAGTGATTAACGCGCGCTCGGAAGCCCAGGTTGTAAATCATCCAAGCCGTCCGCTCGGGCGCCAGCGCTATCGAGTGAAGCGTATCCCAATCGGTGGCGGCGGCCAGTTTCAGCTCGCTTGCCTCTGTGGGAAGGGTGGTCGCCGGAATCGCGATTTCCAGAAAATCGAAGTAGACGTAAGCGCTGGTATCGCCGTCGTGCGTTACCGTCACGGTGTGTGTTCCCAGTGCGAACTCGCCGACCAATACGCGGATCAGCACGTCTTCGCCCAAGTTTAAGTTGATCGTCAGGGGAGTCAGTGCATCAACGACAATGGAAACCTGGGCGACCAGAGTGCCTGAATCCAAGAGTCGGGTGCCCAAGTACAAGCTATGGCTCTGACCGGATGTGTATGTGCAACTCACACTCGACGTTGGCACGTTCGTATAGTGGATCGATCCACCCGAGAAGTTCCCGGTACCGCTGTTCCAGGTGCCTGTATATTCCAATTGTTTCGAATCGTCTTCGATGCGATGGCTTCCCGGACCGGCGATGGAGTAGCCCAGACCGCTCCCCGTGACGGTCCAGTTCGAAACCACCACTTGAAATTCACTCCGCACGAAAGCTCCAGCCTGCAAATCCGCCGAATAGGTCCAGCGCAATTTCCGGACCGTGGTTACCGGAACCGCAACCAGGCTTGGATCACTGCTGCCGACCACGGAACCCGTGAGTGAGGCGAACGGCAGGGTGATCTGCCATTGAGAGGGCGATGTGCCACCCGAAAACTGTTTCGACGCTGCATCCCACGCTTCGGTCTGGCTTCCAGAAACGTAACTGTACACGCCGACGCGATTCCCGTTTGCTCCGGTGGTGCTCAGGGTTGGAGTGGGGCGGCCGATGCCAACATAAGTAATGGTGATCGTCGTGCCGGTTCCAGGCCACGATGCGAACATCGTTGCGGAAAAAGCATTGATTCCCAGCATAATATTGTCGATCGCCGTCTCCAGCGTGTCGCCACCATTCATCAGGTACGGGTAATGCTCCGAAAGAAATGCCAGCCCCACGTAGTCTCCGGCCGTCACAGTCCCAGTCAGCGTGAACTCCACGGTGGCCGGTGCATAACTTCCCGCGATCGCCGTTTTGTGGTTCATCAACGGTACCTGGTAAACCTGTTCTACGCCCGATTCTGTCGCCCAGATTCGCAGAAAAGGCCAATCAACCGTCGGAAACAAATCTGAGTCCAATGGAATGCAGTTGGTCCGCATTTCTTGATAACTCAGGGTAAGTCCACTCAAATCCCCATCGGGTAAATAGCGAAATGCGGGATGCTCGAATACATTGTCGCGATTCCACTCAATGACAGCCCAGTCAAATTGCTGCCGCCAGGTGCCTGACACCGTGTAGCCGGTTGCGTTGGTTGCGCTCAGTGCAGCCACGGCCGACGGTTCGAAGAAGTAGCATTGCAAGTCCCGATCGGGTTGCAGCTTTTGCAAAGTTTCGGACATGCTTCAGATATTTAGATTCGGATCGCTACGGTGAGATCGCTACCCGGTGCTGTACCACCAGTCTCCACCACATGAGTGATGTTGAGACCGATGATAGCCAGGGCCTGTAGCGGCCCAAGCGCAAATCCATCCACGGGAGTCGATACAGTCGCGAGCGCCGCGATGGTGAGTGGTGACAGCCGAAGGTCTTGAAGGTTCGCCTGTTTCTTTAATGAGGCGAGCAACTCAACAGTTTTCGTCGCGTCCAGGCTGACCCACACGGCCGCGTGCGGCGCACTGAACGCGCTTTGAACCATGGCGTCGGACATCGTGCGCAGAACACCCTTCACGGGTATGCGCTCTTCTTTGGGGCCCGTCGCCCACGACGCCAACTCTCG
>PKZC01000162.1 GCA_003132905.1 Bryobacterales bacterium
AGACCGTTGGTCTACAAAGGTAAACAGGTCTACATCCAAGGCGAGCCGATATACCAAATCGAGTACTCAGACCAGCTTCTCATCCGCCTACTGGAGGCCTACAATCCCGAAACGTTCAAGCGGCGCAACGAGACCACGTTTCAGTGGAGCGGCGATTTATCAGAGCTTTCCGAATCACAGCTAGCGACGCTTGAGAAGCAAATGCTCGAAATCGCGGCCCAAGGTGACCCGGCGAAGTTGGTCGAACTCCGGAAGCAGATCGAGGCCGGCGCGGTCGTCATCGACGCCGTGGCGACGCCGGTGGCAACGTGATAGATGCGTTGGCTTGGCCGGAGTTCGTCCAGGCGATGCTTATTGAGGAGATGGACGGTTTCGTTTTCAGCCCGCTTCCCGAGCCTTGTGAGAACAAAGTGAATAACGATAACTTGACGTACTGAAATGTACGTCACTCCGAAGACGCCAATTTCAGCCCAAGCCGATCACACGGCGCATCTGTCAAATCCTGTCGTACACCCAGGTATCGCTCCGTCGTCTGAATCGAAGCGTGACCTAAGCTCAACTGAATCTGCTCCAGGGCCGCCCTTCCTTTGTGCGCCAGCTTCGCAAACGTGCGCCGCAAATCGTGCGGTGCAATTTCCTTTAGTCCGATCTCGGCAGCGTACTTCTTAACCGTCTCGAAAACACTTTGCGCAGTCATGCTCTCGCCACAAAGCCGATCGCCTTTGTTCACGGGGCGAAAAACTCGACCAATCCAGAAGCCCGCTGCTGCTATCCATTCATCAATCGCAACTTTAGTCCACGACGGCATCGGAACGGTGCCTTCGTCACCAGTTAGAACGACGAGTTGCGTTCGACTCGTGATAACCAAACTGACAGCCAACAGAAATTCATCCCATAGCTCAGCGTGTCCGGGGTGGACGGAGAGGTTTCCCATGTGGCCGAAAAATCATGACATCACACTCCATGGATATGTCTCGCTGGGACTCATAATCCGTTGGTTGGTTCCGTGAGGTCCGCAAGCACTCGCCACCATGTCCCCGAACGACCGACCTTCAGCTCCTGAACATTTCGATATTCTGTGTGTAGCCGCCTAGCCCGGCCCGGCAAGAAGCTGGCCCTTGACCAGTTGGCGGCCAAATCACTCAAGGAATCGCTAAGGGAGCGATGACCCAACGTAAAACGCCATCTTTGCTGTATGCCGAGTACCTCTCACCCGACCCCAGTGGCCAAGTATGGAAGGCCCGCCTACAATTGTTTGAAACTGTCAGACGCGTCTATCCAAAATTCCTTAGAAAACTTCTCGCCGAAGTGTTCCCGTTTTATACGCGGCTCGCACAAGATGGCTACGAATTCAACGTCCTTTGGAGGAGCAGATCTCCATACGAGGCGCTTCCCAGAGACAGTGGCCTGAGGTCAGCGCTTTCACTGTGGGCGGTTGAATTCAACGCCACAGTTGGTTGGCTGATGGACGACGCAATACGCACTTTTCGTCTCTGGCACCTTGCTTCTGATCAACGCGCAGCACTTAGCTGGAATACTGTACACGGGCACAGGCTTGTTCTTGGGATGGGCGACACCTTCACGTTCGTCTGTGAAGGATGGGAAACTACGCTTCTTCCGTGGCCCGCATACCGAGATTCGGTGCGACGGCGCTTTGAAGAGAAGCTCTCGGATTACGAAAAAGAGACACGCGCACTCGCTAAATCTCAGGGTTTGGTTCGTGCTCAGAGGAAGTACAGCCTAAAGAATCTTGAATGGTTCGTGTTGTACCAATTTGCTGGCAACTCGTCGAAAACAATTGCAGATCGGTACGAGACCGATGATTCCACGGTCCTAAAGGGCATAAAAGCGGCTGCGAAGCTACTCGGCTGGGAACGTTTGAGGAATTCAGCGCCTCGGCGCAACCGGAAAATTAGGTAGCTGCCCAATTTTCCTAACCATGTTTGCCCTTAGTAATCCAACATGGGTCTGTCCCAACCAGGGGCAACCGAGGATTACGAAATGGGAGCAGTTCGCAACGCAATTGAGAAGCTTCTTAACGAGCACGAGGTGGCGCGCGTCACCGGTCTTTCGGTCGCATCCGTGCGCCGGTGGCGGCTTCTTCGGCTGGGACCGAAGTACATCAAGATAGGCTCAGCGGTCCGGTACAAGCCGGAAGACCTCGCTTCGTGGCTGGAATCGAGGCCTACTGGCGGGGAGCAGACGCGTGCTAATGGGTGACGCGGCGGACTTCAGCGATCCATTCGAGGGAGCACCCCTGTTTGCTATGAGTACAGAAATCACGTTCACACGCGAAGAAGTGTCAACGTACTACGCGGTGCGGGTGCCCAAGTTGAAACAGCAGAGGGCCGGCGGATGGCGCGGGCCCTGTCCGATCCACGCCGGCAAGGATGACAATTTCGCGGTTCATCCCGCAACCGGGCGTTGGTTCTGTCATTCCGCTTGCGGACGCGGTGGCGATATTTTAACACCCGAAGAGGCTCTCAGCGGCGGGGATTTCTCTGCCCGGAAGGCCGAAGTCTTCCGGCTGGTGGGGCGGATCGAACCCGAGTATCGGCACTCTGGTAGCCACACGAATGGAGATTTGGCGGGGCCGACACCGACAAAACCTACGAAAGGTAAGTGGCGTGAAATTGCCCGCTACGGATATGTGGATCGTGATGGAAACCTTCTCTTCGAGGTTGTCAGATACCTGAAGCCGGACGGGACAAAAACTTTCACTCAAGTTCGTCCGAGTGGGATCGAAACGGTGGGCACCACCGACCCAAAGCGGACCGGCGGCGTCTCCACGGGCGGTATTGTGCTCGGGTTGGACTCAAGCAAGTACCTTCCCGATCTAGTGGCGGAGCGCATATCTGGCAAGCCAACCTGGAAGAAAGCAGACGACCAGGAAAAGGACTATGAAGGCGCGGAATACTGCTTCCGCACTTGCCCGCGCGTTCCATATTACCTGCCGAACGTCCTGAACGCAGATACGGTCTACCTTCCCGAAGGCGAAAAGGATGTTCACACTCTGGAGCATTGGGGATTGGTTGCATCGTGCAATCCGGGCGGTGCCGGGAAATGGCGACCCGAGTACTCGGGCTATTTTGCCGGAAAGCATATTTTGATTCTTCCCGACAATGACGAACCTGGCCAACAGCACGCGGCGGCGGTTGCGGAAGCTTTGTTGAATGTGGCGGCCTCTGTCCGCATCTTGGAACTTCCGGGCCTGCCCTCCAAGGGTGACGTTACGGACTGGCGGGATGCGGGTGGCACCTTCCAGCGGTTCCGCAAATTAACCGAAGCGGCAGCAATCTTGGACGTGACCTCGCTGTCCCAGCTGCGGGCACGGTGGGGACTGACGAGCGAAGAACCGAACGACCCGGCGGAGCGCGCGGAAGCGGCCGGCGATTGGCCAAAGCCGCAACCGATCCAAAGCGAGCTTCCGCCCGTCCAAGCCTTCTGCGAAGACCTTCTCCCGGATTCCCTCCGCCCCCTTGTAACGGACGTGACGGAGCGTATGCAAGTCCCGATGGATTATCCGGCGGTCGTAATGGTTCTCTGCCTTGCTGGTGTGGTGAATCGGCGCGCGATGATTCAGCCGAAGGAACTAGTACATCGTACAGATAG
>PKZC01000172.1 GCA_003132905.1 Bryobacterales bacterium
TGCCGCCGGAGCAGATTGAAGCGAACATCACCAATCCCTTCGAAAGATTCTTTACCCTGGGCAGCGGCATCGATCACATCGAATCGCGATCGCTAACTGGTGTAAGTCTAGTCAAGATTTATTTTCAGCCCGGCACTAACCCTGACGCCGCAGTAAGCGGCATCTCAAATCTCGCCATGGCGCAACTGCGCCGCTTGCCGCCCGGGACGCTGCCTCCGGTGGTTCTGAAATTCGACGCCTCCAGTCTGCCGGTTTGCCTAGTTACGGTGAAAGGCGAAGGCCTCAACGAAACGCAATTACACGACCTGGCCCAGTTCCAGATTCGAAATCAGATCGCGGTGGTCAAAGGCGCCGAAATCCCCGGTGTTTTCGGCGGAAAATATCGCCAGGCGATGATCTATGTCGATCCTTATAAACTCTTCTCGCGGCAACTGAGCCTGATGGATGTCGTCGGCGCTGTGAATGACAGCAACCTGATCCTTCCGGCTGGGGACGTCAAAATCGGCCCGAACGATTACTACATCTACTCCAACAGCCTGGTCAAGGACATCAAGGATCTCGATAGCATCCCTGTGAAAACTGTCGGCACCCAATGGGTATCGGTGGGGGATGTCGGAGAGGCCAAAGACGCCAGTTCGCTTCAGTACAACATCGTCCGCATCGACGGCCAGAAGTCCGCTTACATTCCCATCATGAAATCGGGCGGTGACAGCAACACCATTCAGGTGGTTAATGACATCCGCGGGTTAGTCCAGCATCTCTTCGACCTGCCGAAACAGTTGGTGACCGATATCGTTTTCGATCAATCGGTTTTCGTCAAAGAGGCTTTAAACACGGTGCTGCACGAGGGCATGATCGGCCTGGTGCTGACCGGTCTCATGATTCTGTTGTTCCTCGGGAGCATGCGGGCCACGGGCGCGGTGTTGTTGTCGATTCCGATTTCTGCCCTGGCGACCATTGTGGTTCTCTACATGCTGGGCAGCACCATCAACACGATGATCCTGGGGGGGCTCGCGTTAGCCTTATCTCGCGTGATCGACAACTCCGTGATCTCGCTCGAGAACATTTACCGGCATTTGGAAATGGGATCGACGCCGGCTGTTGCGGCGGAACAGGGCGGAGCGGAAGTGAACCTGGCGGTGCTGGCGGCGACACTGGTCGATGTGGTCGACTTCTTCCCGGTAACCTTGTTGTTCGGCGTCAGCAAGTTTCTGTTTTCCGCGCTCGCCCTTGCGTTCTGCCTAGCATTGCTGGCCTCGTTCGTGGTAGCGATGACGGTGATTCCGCTGTTCTGCTCTCGTTTTCTGAAAGCCATTCCTGGCGGTCACCACGACCAACACGGAGAACACGGCTCGGAACAAGTCTTCGAGGAACCCGAGGATCGCTCCTGGGGCGGCCGCTTTAATGCATGGTTCAATCGCCGGTTCAATACACTGCTTGACTTCTATGAACGTTCGGTCCGGCGCGCTCTCAGGTTTCCCGCTTTGACGCTGGCCTTACTGCTGGGAGTGTTTGTGCTGAGCCTCGGCATTTATCCTTTCCTCGGGCTGGCGTTCTTCCCGAGGGTGGACGCGGGGCAGTTCACGGTAAACCTCAAGGTTCCTACGGGAACTCGTATTGAGGTCACCAACGACTATGTGGCGAAGATCGAAGATCTGATCCGGCACACCGTTGCTCCGAAGGATCTCAAGATGGTCCTTTCGAATATCGGCGTGGTAAACGATATCTCTGCTCTCTACACCACCAACGCAGGAATGTACACGGCCTTCATACAAGTGGCTTTGAGCGACGGACACGAGGTCAGCAGCTTTGATTACATGGATCGCGTGAAAGCGCAAATCGCGGAGCAATTCCCGGATGTGCGCACCTTTTTCCAGAGTGGATCCATGCAGGACGCAATCCTCAATCAGGGGCAGCCCGCTCCGATCGACGTGCAAGTCAACACTCGGGATCTTGGCTTAACCTACAACACAGCGCAGGACTTGGCCGCCCGCATCCGCCAACTTCCAGGTGTTGGCGAGATCTACATTCCGCAGGACATGAACTATCCCTCCATCCGAATGGACATCGATCGAGTGCATGCCGGGGAACTGGGGCTTACACAGAAAGACGTGGTCGACAACGTGATTACGGCGCTGAATTCCAACATCATGATCGCGCCTAATTATTGGGTGGACTATAAGACCGGCAACGATTACTTTCTGAGCGTGCAATATGCCGAGCATGGAAAACCCGCCATCCACAACCTGGTTGATCTGAAGCAGATCCCTCTGCGCGCGCCCAACTCGAAACTTCCCACGACTCTGGATTCCGTGGTGAAACTGGTGCATCTCGAATCCCCAACTGAGATCGATCATTATCAGATTCAGCGCGTCGTCGATGTGTACGTAACTCCTGTGGGCGAGGACTTGGGAAAACTCCGCACCGGAATCGTCAAGACCATCGCCGACGCGAAACTGCCTTCCAACATCCGCGTCACGCTGCGAGGAATGGTCAACAGCATGGATCAATCCTTTAAGAGTTTCGGGTTGGGCTTTGGTATTTCGTTCATCCTTCTGTTTCTCATTTTGGTAGCCCAATTCAAATCCTGGATCGATCCTTTCCTGATCATGCTGGCGATTCCGATGGGCTTTGTTGGCGTGCTCGTCATTCTGCCCCTGACTCATACGACGCTCAATGTTATGTCGTTAATGGGCGTGTTAATGCTGATTGGTATCGCGGATTCCAACAGCATTCTGATTGTAGATTTCGCGCACAAGCTAGAAGAGCAGGGCTTGTCGGTGCAGGACGCCATAGTCACGGCCTGCCGGGTACGCCTGCGGCCAATTTTGATGACGTCGCTCGCAACTATCATCGGCATGATCCCCATGGCGATGAAGCTCGGCGAGGGCGGCGAACAATACACGCCTATGGCGCGCGCCATCATCGGCGGCCTGACTTCCTCGGTGTTGCTCACCATATTCATCGTCCCGGCCGCATATCTTTTGGTCTATGGGAGGAAGCAAAGAAATGTTCCCCAGAATTAGTGGCGCGATCCTGTTTGTCGTTCTTTCGGTAACGGCGGCCGCTCAGCCGCCGCCCCCGCTGACGCTGCAACAGGCCGAGGAGATGGCCATCAAGAATCATCCACAGATTCAGGCGGCGCAGAATGAGGTGAATTTCGCGAACCAACAAGTTGTGATCAACCGCTCGGCTTATTATCCGGATGTGAGCGGCGACATCACCGGCTCACAGGGCAACAATCTCGCGCGGATCGGCGCCGGGGATCTTCCGGCATCGCGGCTGTTCGATCGTGAGGCGCAAGGCGTGATCGTCCACCAGTTAATTACCGACTCTGGCCGCACCCACAACCTGGTCGCCAGTGCGCGTTTTCAAGCCCAGGCTGCCTCGCAGAACTCCCAAGCCACTCGGTATACGGTGTTGCTGGATGTGAATCGCGCTTATTTCGACGTGCTGCACGCCCAGGCCGCCGTGAAAGTCGCCGAGCAAACCGTGGCCGCGCGCCAGCTTCTGGATAATCAAGTAACTGAGTTGGCAAGAAACAAACTGCGGTCGCAGGTGGATGTGAGTTTTGCGGATGTAAATGTCTCGCAAGCCAAGCTTCTGCTGTTGCGCGCGCAGGATAGCGTGACGGGAGCGCTGGCCGAGTTGGGCCGCGCTATGGGCTCAGACCAGCCAGCCGGCTATCAGCTCTCCGATGAACCTCTGCCGACCGCGCCAGCGGCCACGGCGGACTCACTTATTTCTCAGGCAATCGACAACCGGCCCGAACTTGCGTCGCTGCGTGCTTCGCGGGATGCCGCCCGCAGATTTGCGGATGCCGAACGTGACTTGTCGCGTCCCACCGTCAGCGCGGTTGCCGTGGCCGGCTACACTCCGTACATTAATACGCCCGCCACAGCGCCGATTCCTCCCGAATACGAAGGCGTGGGGGCCAACGTCAGTATTCCCATCTTCAATGGCCATTTGTTCTCTGCCCGCCGTGAAGCCGCCTATCAACGCGCCTTGGAAGCCGATCAGCGGCTGCGCGATGAGCAAGAGCGGATCAGCCGGGACGTTCGCGTGGCTTGGGCCAGTGCGACTGACGCCTACCAGCGCATCGATGTCACAGCGCAATTCTTAAGTCAGGCCAGTCTGGCTATGCAACTGGCTCAGGGAAGATATGATTTAAGTTTGGCTTCTATCGTTGAGCTGACGCAGGCGCAGTTGAACGTTACGACAGCCGAGATCGAAAACCTGAACGCGAAATACGACTACCAAACCCAATACGCCGCGCTCCAATTCACCCTTGGCCTCCTCCGCTAGCCGGCCCGTGTTTCGTGAAGTACAGCGCTTTCCACTGCGCCGCATCGCTCTGGCGCTTGCGAGCCCGCCCTGCTTCCTGCTTGGCTTGCTGATCTGGCAAGTGATCCTGGGCCATACCTGGGGCAAACATCCTATGTCCAACGGAGACGTGATTGGCTGGACGGTGTTTCTGTGGCTGATCTACTTTCGCCTGATTACGGTTCGATTGGTCACTGAAGTTCGCAAAGGAGCGCTGATCGTCAGACTGGGCGGGCTATGGCGTTTGCGCCGTATTACTCTGGATCGCATCAAAAAAGTGGAGACGATCGCCCACGACATTGCGCGCGACTATGGCGGGTACGGAATCCGATCCACCCGCGAAGGCAAAGCTTACGTTGCCGGTGGCGGCCGAGGCGTGCGCGTAACGCTTGCGGGCGAGAAGCTGGTGGTGGGATCGCAACGGCCCGACGAACTGGCGGCCGCACTCTCCGGTTCGGCTATTCCCCCGCACTCCAGCGCGAAATCAACCTAGGGATTGTCTTTCTGCAACTCGATGTCGGTTGCGGGTTCCACTCTAAGCACCCACAGGCCATCGGAGTTGACCAAGTAAATCAGGCCTCGCAACGCGTCTTTCAGCATGGAAGTAACACCCAGGAACTGGCGCCCCACGGTCGAATGTTCTGGGTCGGCGAAACTCAAGACCGTCACCGTTTGTTTCATCGCTTGCTGCGTTGCCGCCGACGGAGAGGCGATCAGCGCCGCGATCCCGACAATGGTGCTAAGGTTTCCGCCGGCTTCTTGCTTCGGCACGTTTAGTTCGCCAGCAGCGGACGGAGCCGCCGGGTTCGTGACATCCAGAATGGTTACCTGACCCGCGGGACCATGGTCTAGGTACAGGTAGTTCTTCCTCCAGTGAGCACCAGTCGTTAACTGCGTCACAGGGCCGCCTGAAAGCGGAACGTGTGCATTGACGTCAATTCGATCCGGGGCGACCGATGTGGGCCGCTTTTTCCAGCAGCGCCTAGATGCGGGCCAACTACCAACAGGCTTGCTCCGAGGAGCATCCAATAGAATCTAGTGTTTCGCATAATCAATAACCTCCACAATCATCTGAGATTCATCCCGCGTTCCCGAACGTCGGACAAACTCCTAATATGAAGCTAGAAGAAGACCATGGATTCATCTATACCGCTGGCGCGGTAATTTTCAATTGATAGAGCCGGTAGCACTTTGTGAAGCTTACGGGTTAGAGCACGTGACAACAAGCATCTGCGTCAACTTCGAACGCCGAGCTTACGGAGAATCGACATCATCAGACACCAGTTGGTAAACGCAGATTGAAACAGATTTTCGGCCGGTGACTCGCAATGAGACCGCATTTACGGTTTTGGTTTAGTTTTTCTTACTCCCTGCTAGCTTAGTACCGGACGTACAATTGCTTTAGAGGCGTTGTACAGATCCGGTGGATATCGTTGAAACATGAAGTCAATACTTGGTCTTGGACTCGCCATCCTGTTCTGTGGTGTATCGGATAAGGCCCTTGCGGAAAGAAGAACATCCGACAACTTCCACGCCGACGCCGATGTCGTGCTGGTGAACGCTACCGTGCTCGATGGTCACGATCGGCCTGTTCGCGGCCTCACGCGTAATGATTTTCAGATCTACGAGGATAAGGCTATGCAGAACATCGCGTATTTCTCGGAAGAGGAAACACCGCTATCCCTCGCCGTGATCTTTGATGTCAGCGGAAGCATGCAAGGCAAAATGGCTGGCATGCGCTCGGCTTTGGACGCGGTTCTCCAAAGCGCGAATACACAAGACGAATTCTCGCTCATCACGTTCGCTGACCAACCAGCGGTGGCTGCATCCTGGACCCCGAATCCCGAGGAGATCCAGAGCCGGCTGCTGCAGGCGTCGGCACACGGCCAAACATCGCTTCTGGACGCGCTCGAAACCGGGCTGGCCACGATGAAACACGCCAGGAACGCGCGCAAAGCGATGCTGATCTTTTCCGATGGGGGCGACAACCACAGCCGTGCCACCGAACGCGAATTGATGCGGTCTCTGGCGGAAGCTGGCGTGCAGATTTATGCCGTGGATACCATTGAACCATTGTTTTTTCGGCAGCTCTCGCCCGAGGAAATCATTGGACCGGACCTGCTGGAACGCCTAAGCGAGCATGCTGGAGGGCGCTATTTCCAAGTGAATGGCAAGCGTGACTTGGCGGCCACCGCCGAACAGATCTCGCGTGAGCTTCGCTCACAATATGTACTCGGGTACGTGCCGGCCGGTGATGCCAAGGACGGCCGTTTTCACCCGGTCCGCGTGCAGGTAGGTCGGAAAGAGGGAATGCCGAAGATCTCAGTGTTTTCGCGGCCGGGTTATCGTGCGACCGGCGAGTGAACGGTGGGATTGAGTGAAGCGCTGTTCAGCGATCAACCAATGCCTGCAGCGTACGCGCACGTTGCGTGAGGACGCTGTTTGCGCTTGAGTTGTTCGCTGGATGCGGCACCCTCTTCCGCGCTTCGAGCGCTGCTCTGCGTGAGGGCTGCGTATCGACGATTGCCTTCGATATCTGTTTGGCTTGGCTTGCTTGGTGGCCGCTCGATCTGGCCAATCAGACCCTTGGTTGAGAAGGGTGGGTTCAGAGCGCTACGCCAGGTTACGGACCTCGTCAGCCACTGCTTCTAAGACGGCGTTCAAGGCCTTCCATCACTGACTACGGGCGAGCAGCGGAATCAGAACCTTTCTCTCCAGTAGATGTAGGGATAAATGAAGGCTTGGTCTTTTTGTGCTTGCTTCAGGTACTCGCCGGGAAAGAGCGTGCCAACGCCGAGGCCGAACGTGGTGTACTTATTCGGGGTAATAGTCGCCATCATCTCGACGCTCTCGCCGATATGCGCGCTGGTGGCCTTTACGTCATGAACGGTGAGGGTGCCCAGGTAGTTATACAGCCCATCTTGAACATTTGCGAGCCAGAATTCTCGGCCGTCCACCTTCACCGTCAGCTTTTTGAAAGGACTGAATTGGACCCCGGCGCGCAGGTCTTTGAGATTCTTAAACCCGAACGCTCCGGTCAAGCTGTTCATCGGCTGATTGAATCCATACATATTGTCGAACGTTTCGCGAACATCGTTTTTCTTAGCGTTATCACCCGACGCATACTCGTAGTCGGTGCTCACCCGCGGCTTCCAGCCGAACGGAGTGACCGTCCATCCAACACCCGTCAACAGGGCGTTTGCGTCCACATGATCGTTGGAATAATCCCCGAATTCATGGATCGGTTCGAAGTTATAGTCGAAACGGCCCGGCAGCGTGCCGATCCAGCGGCCACCCACCGCGAGTGTGTTCGCATTCCCGGCCTTTCCTTCCTTGCTCTTGACCGTGTCGTACGTTCTGGCAATGAAGTAAGGCTCCAGCGATGCGCCTGGAACCAGCTGACCGAAGGTATTGTAATCAGCGTAAATGTGGGCCCCGGGCGTGTGCTCATCCAGGCCTGCGGGATTAACCAGGTCTTCTGAACCCGCTACTAGTTGGGTTTTGAAATACTTCGTCGTGATCGTGCCGTTCGCCACATCGAAGTTTCTCGCCGTGTTGGCCCACCAATCATCCCGGGACGCAAGCAGGTGGCCGGAGCCAATGACCATATTTTGCCGGCCCACTTCGACGAAAACACCCGGGCCTTCTGGATGGCCAAGGCTGACCCAGGCCTGGTGAAGATCGATGGGATTAGAGATAGCGTTGGAAGGCTGGGTCTTATAGAAAAACACGCGGGCGTCCTGGGCTTCGAGCATAAAATGCAGCCACGAAGAAGGCTGGAATGACAGGCCCAGCCGCTCCTGGCTCAGCACGTAGGAGTCGGCAGGAGTGATGCTGAACGGCCCATCGGTGGCCTCCCAGCGCTCCTGTATCAAGCCACTGAATTTGAACGTGCGAAGCAGGTAGTTCATCGGCCCGGATCTGTCGGCTTGCGTGGTGCCGGTTTGATCGGCATCCGCTTGGCTCGCTGACGAGCCAGCAGTGTTGCCCGCCGGCGTCGCATTTTGTCCCAATAGCGCCATGGGACTCGTTGCGATTAAGACGAATCCTAGCGAGGCAAAGCCAGGGAAGCAGTGTTTCATAACTTCCCTCTTCGGCGCGGACCACCGGAATGTGAGGAAGAAACCGGGACCAGTACACCGGTACCTGGGGAGAACTAACGACTCAAGAATTGCGCCACGCCGTCCTTGCCCATGTAACGCTCCAGCACATGAGCGTCGGTTTTGCGCAAATCGACGACGATCAAGCCGTGCAGGGCATCGGCAAAGCGGCGGTCCACCTGGAAAGCAACCAGTTTGGCCGCCCAGCTTCAGATATTGCTTCAACAGTACCGGCACGCCTTTGCGATCGGTTCCCACGTCGTCGATGAGAGTGGAAAGCTCTTCAACGTCCCAGACCGTGGCGCCTATCAGTTCATCCGCCAATTTCGAGGATTTGTCTCCGAGCGGACGTTGCCGAGACGGATTCCTCGCCCGCACCAGCGGCGTCAGTTCGGGCGATTGCCGACGCCAATAATCGTCAGATACATTCGAGTGTTTCGCATGATATGTAACCTCCAATCATGAAGGGATTTGATTCACGTTCCTGAACGTTGGACTAGTCCCCTAGTAAAAAGCTAAGGGAAGATCCTCAGTTCAGCCATACCACGAGGATGGTAATTGTGAATAGACAGCGGCAGTAGACTTTGCCGGAACACTGCGCTGGGCCTCCCTGCCGATTAGTACGGGCTTCTAACCGGTCCTCGGCGAGCACATCGCTACCGCTGCTCCAAGAATTGATGACGTTAATGCTGAGCATACCGGCGTAGTTCGATTTGTCAATACTATCGCCAAAACACGATGGCCTCCCATCTTGAATCCACTGCGCTGCGCCGCCTTTCCGTTTATAACCCTGGCAACCCAACGAAGATGATGAAGACCGTGGTAGGTGAGGTAAACTTTTGCCAGACGATGATGCGAGATGCAAGCGGGGATATGCTGGTTCATCGTCGGGAAATACCTCGATAGCCGATTGCTTCAGCTCCCGCGTTTCTGGAGGATAGAGGTGTGCCCGTCCTAAATTGTGTGGATCATCCAGTCCCAGCGGCGATCAGTTTCACGGTTGTAATTGCTTTGAACACGTTCTTCGACCCCATGCGTCGAATCACCGTAAAGGAGTAGCAGTATGGAGAACGAAACACTGATCGCTTCAATGACGCGGTTTCTCTCCCTCTTCAGCCTGGTGTCAGGCCTAGCCGTTGCGGGAACCTGGTCAGGATTTCTCGTGGATGCCGGATGCTTCCGAAGCGCGGAAGAGAACCACAATGTGTCGGACTCGCCAGTCCTCAAGGATGTGGGCTTGGAAATCCGGCTTTGAGCAAAGACCCATGCGTTTGCCCGTTGTGCAGTCTGATGACGAGGCGGTGGCGCTCGATTCCGCCGGGAACACGCAGGCGAGTCAGTTAGTCCAGCAAGGTGTAAAGTCTCCCTGGTACGTTACTGTGAATGGGGAGATGAGAAAGAGAACAATTGCGGTGAGTTCGATAGCGCCTGCCGCGAGCTCGAACAAGTCGTCGAAATAGAGGGAAGCGAGCGCGCACGAGAAGGCTATATTCCGCTGAGAGCTATTCCTGTCATCGGCACATTGCCGCGAGGAATAACGCAGGGGTGAAATGCGTGAACTGGTGTGTGTCATCCGCGATTAGTTGACCAGCGTTCTGGGAATCCTTTCGACCATTCCCGTATGGCTCTCGGATACGGCGTATACCGAAGTCATCCACTTGGCAGCATTACGCTAGATCTCTATCGCAAGTGCACCGGCGGTAAATGTCTGCTGGAGCAACTCGATGGTATATGGGCGGGGCAGTTTCCATCGAGCTGTTTGAAGGGAGCCGCTGGCGTGTGCGGAGGACGAGGTCAGCTATGGGGTGGCAATTTGTGACGCTTATGGGTTGGAGCACGTGACAACAACCAAGCGGTCAACCTCGAACGCCGAGCTTGCGGAGAATGGTCATCATCGGGCACCAATTCGTGAACGCCGATTGAAACAGGTTGAGTCCGACGAAAGCGGTGAACAGATACCAATACGGACTCACCCAGTAGCCCAGCGCCAGTGTCAGCATCACAAAAGCGCCGGCGATCAAGCGGAGATAGCGGTCAACGTTCATACGAGCTTCCTCCTTTTGTTGAAGACATAAAACAAAACCGGGACTGTCATTCGGGAGAGCAACAGCGAAGCAACCTCGCCGGCCATCAAGGCGATCGCGAGACCTTGGAAGATGGGATCGAATAAGATCACCGATGAACCGACCACCACGGCAGCAGCGGTGAGCATCATGGGCCGGAAGCGGACGGCGCCCGCATCGATTACAGCTTGATCCAGCGGCATGCCCTCGCGCAATCGAAGCTCGATGAAATCCACCAGGATGATCGAATTCCTGACGACAATACCAGCGCCCGCGATGAAACCGATCATCGACGTCGCTGTGAAAAACGCATGCAGTAAGCCGTGCGCGGGCAGGATGCCGACCAATGAAAATGGAATCGCAGCCATGATGATCAAGGGCGTGAGGAACGATTGGAACCAACCCACCACCAGGCCGTAGATCAGAATCAACACCGCCGCAAACGCAATGCCCAAATCGCGGAACACTTCATAGGTGATCTGCCACTCGCCGTCCCACTTCATCGAATAACGCTCTGGGTCGGTCGGGAGCGCGGCCATGTGCTGCTCTATTTGATAGCCTTCGGGAATTTTGAACTTGTCGATCTGGGGGCCGAGCTTGAGAATCGCGTACACCGGACTCTCCATGGCGCCCGCGATGTCGGCGGTCACATAGGTCACAGGCATCAGGTTCTTGTGGTAGATACTTTTGTCCTCCACCACCTTTTCGACGTGAACCAATTCGCCGAGCGACACCATGTGCCCATCGCGCCCGGCGATCTGCAGGCTCTGCATCCGTTCCAGATCGGATCGCGTGGGCAGGTCCAAACGCACCGTGAGTGGAATGTCTTCTTTTTCCGACGCCTGATGCAACAACCCGGCATCGTAGCCCGCGGCCGCCACTTGCATCGCGCGCGCGATGTCATCCTCGGAGATTCCGTTCAGGGCCGCCTTTTCCTGATCGACGATCAAGCGATACTTTATTTGGTCGTCCTCTACGTACCAATCCACGTCGACCACGCCGTCCGTGCGTTTGAACAGATCGCGCATCTGCCGCGCCAGTGCGATGCGGCCATCGAGACTCGGGCCGTACACTTCGGCGACCAGCGTTTCGAGTACGGGCGGACCGGGCGGCACTTCAGCCACTTTGATGCGCGCTCCATATCGTTCGGCGATGGGTTCGATCCTCGCGCGTACCTGCTTGGCGATCTCATGGCTTTGTAGATCGCGCTTGCTCTTGGGCAATAAATTCACCTGGATGTCCGCAATGTTGGGACCGCGCCGCAAATAGTAGTGCCGCACCAGCCCGTTGAAGTTGTAAGGCGATGCCGTTCCCGCGTAAGTCTCGACATTGATCACTTCGCGCTGCCTCTGCGTCTCTGCGGCCAGCAATTGCGTAACACGCGCGGTCTGTTCGAGCGTAGTGCCATTCGGCATGTCTACAATCACCTGAAACTCGCTCTTGTTGTCGAACGGCAGCATCTTGACCTTCACGAAGCCGATATAGAACAGCGACATGGACGCCAGCAGCAGGACCACGACGCCTCCAAGAAAACTCCATCGGATGAGGGGCCGATGCAAGAGGCTGCCCATGACTTGGCGATAAAGGCGTGTCAGAAACGCTTCCCGTTCGCCAGCGTGATGCAAGCCACTGGATTTGAGAATTCGCACCGCGGCCCACGGCGTCACCATGAAAGCCACCAATAGAGAGAAGACCATCGCAGCGCTTGCCCCGATCGGGATCGGCCGCATGTATGGCCCCATCAGCCCGCCGACAAAGGCCATGGGCAGAATTGCAGCTACCACCGTGAGCGTGGCGAGGATGGTGGGATTGCCTACCTCATCCACGGCCTCAATGGCCACTTCGAACGGCGGCCGGTCTTGATTAACCGGCATGCGCCAGTGCCGCACGATGTTTTCCACCACCACAATCGCGTCGTCCACCAGGATGCCGATGGAGAAAATAAGCGCGAACAGCGTGATGCGGTTCAACGTGTAGCCGTACAAATAGAAGACCGTGAGCGTGAGCGCGAGCGTCACGGGAATCGCCGTGAAGACGATCAGCGACTCACGAAAACCCAACGTGATTGCAATGAGCACGCTCACCGACACGACGGCGATCAGCATGTGCCACAGCAGCTCGTTCGATTTCTCTTTGGCCGTGTCGCCGTAGTCGCGCGTGATGGTCATCTGGACGTCGGAAGGAATCACGCTGCCCCGCAGCGGTTCCAGGCGGTGCAGAACGTTTTCTGAGACGGTAACGGCGTTGGTGCCCTTGCGTTTGGATATGGCAATCGTCACCGCCGGATAGAAACCCTTTCCGTCAGAGAAGCGCACGTATTGCGATGGCTCCTCGCCGCCGTCCGTCACTTCGGCGACATCGCGCACGAAGATTGGCTTGTCGTTGGCAACCCCTGCCACGACATTGCGCACGTCGTCCGCGCAAGTAAGGAATTGTCCCGTCTCCAGCAGATATTCCTGGTTGCCGCTGGCAAATGCACCTGCAGACAACCGGCGATTGGAAGTGCCTAACGCGCCCATGATTTGCAAGGGCGAAAGATGATACGCCGCCAGCCGCGCTTCATTCAGAGTGATGCGAACCTCCCGCCGCGCGCCCCCGATCAGCGCTACCGCCGAAACATCGGGCGTCTGTTTGATCGTGTCGTCAACCTGCGCCGCGATGCGCCGCAGCTCAAAATCGCCGTAACGTTTGCTCCAGAATGTCAGCCCAAGAATGGGCACGTCGTCGATGGAGCGCGGCTTGACCAGGGGCGCCGAGGCGCCTGGCGGAATCAGGTCCAGGTTCGCGGACAGCTTCTGATTTAGCCGTACAATGCTCTTCTCTTCGTCCTGGCCGACGAGAAAGCGCACGATGGCCATGGACGTACCCGGGCTCGAAGTCGAATAGATGTACTCCACTCCCGGAATCTCCCACAGCAACTTCTCCATCGGCTTGGTGACGCGCTCTTCTACCTCGCGCGCGGATGCTCCCGGCATCTGCACCGAAACGTCCACCATCGGCACGATAATCTGCGGCTCCTCCTCGCGCGGCAGTTTCCATACAGCGAAAACGCCGAGCAGCATCGATCCGACGATGACGAGTGGCGTCAGCTTCGAGCCGATCCAGCCTTGGGCAAGCTTCCCCGCGGGACCGAGTTTTCGATGTTCATTCACGGCTTGACCTCAACGCGCGTTCCGTCCGTGAGGCCCTGCGGAACGGGGGCAATTACTTTTTCACCGGCGCTTAGTCCGGAGAGCACCTCTATTTGCTGGTTGGCTTTGTCGCCCAGCGTGATCAAGCGCGTTCTTGCAACGCCGTTCTCTGCGACAAATACCGATTGCAGTTGGCCCCGTTCGGTCACCGCTCCGACGGGTATTGCAAGCACCGGCCGGCTGCCCAGTTGGAACTTCGCGCGGCCGAAGATGCCCGACCTCAGCCCCGGCTCCGCGGGCAAGTCGATCTTGACCGTATACGCGCGCGATGCCGCGTCCACCGAGGGCACGATCTCGGAAACTCGCGCGTCGATGGTGCGATTGATCCCGTCGAGCGTTACTGACACCGGCTGGCCAGTCCGAATAGCGCTCAGTTTGGATTCTTCCACTGAGGCTTCGAGCCGATAGCCATCGCGCTCGATGGTGAGCAGCGGCGCACCGGGCGCCGCGAGATTTCCCGGATCCACAGACTTCGCCGTGACGATTCCCGAGAAAGGCGCCACCACCTCGGCGTAGCTCCGCGTCACTTGTGCCGCGCGCACTTCCTGGTCGGCCTGAGCCAGCTTCGCATCCATCTGAGTTCGCTTCGCCCGCACCATCTCGAACGCTGCTTGCGCCGCCTTCAGCTTGGCTGACGCTTCATCAAACTCCTGGTCGGAGATCGATTTCTTCTCATACAGCTCGTTCATGCGCTTGAAAGTGGCTTGCACCAGGTCCAGATTCGCCCTCGCCGCCGCCACTGCGCTGTCAGCTTCGGGAAACCCATTTCGAACTTCCTCGCGCGCCGCCGCAGCCTGATTCGCGCTGGCGTCCAAGTCGCGTGCATCGAGGACTACCAGCAACTGCCCATCGCGAACGCGGTCGCCCACTTGCACTTTCACCTCGCGAACGTAGCCCATCCATTTCGCGGCAATGATGGCGGAAGAGCGGGCACGCACCGTACCTGTGGCCTCGTAGTTCATCGGCCATTGCTGAATGGCAGGAGCCACCACGCTCACCGTGATGATGGGTGCGGCNNGCGGCGGGCGCCGCGCGCTCAGGTTCGTGCGACACGTAACCGCAACCAGCGAGCCAGATCACGAAAGTACTGAGTAAGAGTATGCTCCTTGTCATTTAGTTCAAGGCCTCCGAGTCCGCGCTCAGCGTGCCCGCGGCCATTGCAAGCATTGTGGCGGCGATGCGCTGGTCGTGAACGGCCGCCAGATACCGCGTCTGCGCATCCAGCATTGCCGTTTCGGTGCGAAGCAGGTCGGTGACATCGTTCATCCCGGCTTGATAGCGGTTCTGAGTGATGCGAAGACTCTCTTCGGCTTCGGCCACCGATGCCTTCGTCACATCGATGCGCTGCTCGGCGGCGCGCAGATCGGCGAATACCCGCCGGACCTGCAGCCGGATCGCCGAACTGGTGCTTTCTTGCTGGGCTTGACTGCGGCGCAATAAGGATTTGCTCTCGTCGATTCGAGCTTTGTCGCTAAATCCGTTGAACAGATTCCAGTGCAGCCCGACCGATACCAGCCAGTTGGCCCCACCCCGATCGTAAAATCCCTGCCGGTCCGCTTCGAAGGCGCCGTGCAACACGACGTCCGGCAAAAGGGTGCTGCGCGCGTCCGCCGCTTGAGTTTCCGCAAGACTGGCCGAGAGTCTTGCCTGGCGAGCTTCGGGACGGTCTGCAACTGCGCTCTTTTCGTAGTCCGCCAGTAGTCCGGCCGGCAGGTTCGTCGGCGTTAACGGTGTACTCAGGCCATGCATAGTATCGAGCGGCTGACCCAATGCGTCGTTCAAAGCGGCGCGAGCCACATCTAAATCGGCCGTGCGGCGAATCAGTTGCTCTCGCACACCGGCTTGATGGACACGAATCGACAACACATCCGCGTCGGTAGACAAACCTGCGGAGCGCACGTTTTCCGCATGCTGTAAATCCGCTTCTACCGAGCGCAGCGTCTGATCGGCCGCTTTCACTTCTTCGGCACTCAGCACCGCATCGTAATAGGCCCGGACCACGCTGGCGATCACCTCCATCTGCGTCAGCCGGTGATCCTCGCCGGCGATATCCTTCGTTAGCCCGGCCGAGTGAACGGCGTGCTTGGTCTGCCCGGCATCGAACAGCGTCTGGTCGGCGGTGACCAGCGATTGGAAGTTGTTTAAGAAGTTCGGGCGATTCAGCGGACTGAGCAGGAAGTTTTGTTCGCCGAACTGATGCTGCGTCAGCAAGGAGGAAAACACGAAGACCGGATTGTCGCTACGGGACCAGGATTCTGAATAGTTGACCTTCGGTAGAAAGCCGCCACGAGCCTCTTGGATTCTGCTCTCCGCAGCTTGCTGAGCTGCGCTGGAGGCTTCAATAGACCTGTTCTTTTCAAGTGCCGACTTCACGGCTTCCTTCAGAGACAGTGGATCTTGCGCCCAGATCGGCAGAGCAAAGAGCATGACGAAAATGACGAGCGCCACGCCAAGCTGCGCGTTTTCACTCACTTTGGGCTGACTGACGCGACACATAGTCTGGCGCGACGCCGCTAAGCACATGAAAGTTAGCGTCATAGATCGTCTTTTCTTATCGGTTCCGCTTGTGATGATGCAAATCTTTCAACCGAGGTGACACGCGTCACCTTTGGCGCGTCGCCTGCATCTGGAGAAGTAGGATCGACGAAAATATGGAAGTCACAGCAGCGTTCCTTGGTGATTCGAGATTCGAAGTGCAGGCCCGGGGGCACCGGGTAATTTGCGATCAGCCGGCCGACAATGGCGGCTCGGATGCCGGCATGACGCCCCCCGAATTCCTGCTGGCGGCTCTCGCTACCTGTGCGGCCTACTATGCAGCTCAATACTTGAACGCGCGCCATTTGCCGGCGGAGGATTTGAAGGTGCGAGTCAGCGCCGAAAAGGCGCAACAGCCCGCCCGGCTGAGCTCGTTCCGTATTGAAGTGACAGCGCCCGGGCTCGACGAACGTCATCAGGCGGGAATTCTTCGGGCAGCAAAGGCCTGCCTGATTCACAATACATTGCTGAGCCAGCCGAGTATCGAGATTGTGGTCAATGCTGCGGAAGTCACTCCGGTTTAGCTGAATGCCCTGCCGTCTAGAATCACGAGCGGGTTCGCTCTAACGAGGACTCTGATGAAACCTTATTTATACCTTTTCATTTTGGCCGCGGTTGCAAGGGGGCAGGTGCCTCATCAGCATCACCCGCCGTCGTCAGGTGAGTACGCCAAGGTGCTTGAGGATCCCTCGCGCGACAAATGGCAGAAGCCGCACGAAGTCGTGATGGCTCTGGATCTCAAGCCGACTGAGATCGTGGCCGATATTGGAGCCGGGACAGGCTATTTCGCACGCCGCTTCGCCCAGCATGCGGGCAAGGTTTACGCCGTCGATATCGACCAAGCGTTGCTCGATATCGCTCGAAAGAACGCTCCGCCGAACATCAAGACGGTTCTCTCATCTCCCGATGACCCAAGGCTTCCAGAGCAGTCCGTCGACACCATCTTCTTTTGCGATGTACTTCACCACATCGAAAACCGCCCGGCGTACTACGCAAAACTCGCACAAGTGTTGAAGCCGGGAGGGCGCGTCGTCATTATCGATTTCTACAAAAAAGAGCTGCCAGTAGGACCGCCGCCGTCCATGAAACTCTCCGAACAGAATGTCATCGCGGAGTTTCAGCAAGCGGGCTTCAAGCTGGCGAAACGGCTCGACATACTGCCTTATCAGTACTATCTGTTCTTTGAAAGGCCCTGAGTGATGGAACAGGCCCGCTACAATCAGGAGCGGGACCCAACCATTGGATCGGGAAGCAGAAGTAGAACTTGCGCGGCAATTAGTCACGGGAAAGCCGGAAGCGTTTGATCGCTTTGTAGAACACTTCCGCGCAAAGATTTTTCAGTACAGTTGGCTGATGTGCGGCCATCGCGAGGATGCTGAAGAAGTGGCGCAAGAGACCTTGCTCAAAGTGTTTGAGAGCTTCGATCAGCTGCACGAGCCGGAGCGGGTGCGGCCGTGGGTGTTCCGGATTGCCAAGAATGCGTGCCTGATGAAGCGGCGCAAGAGCGTCTTTGCTCCGGCGCATGAGCTTTCACTGGAACAATTCCTGCCGGCAAGGAACGAGGCAGACGGAGACGTCAAGATCGAGATCGCCGACTGGTCACACTTGCCGGATGACCAGGTTCTTCAATCGGAGATGAAGCAAGTGCTCGATCGAGCCATCGGCGATCTTCCCGAGATCTACCGCGCGGTAATTTTGCTGCGCGATCTGGAGGAGTTGTCGACGGAGGAGACTGCCCACATCCTGGATGTGACGGAAGACACGGTGAAGCAGCGCTTGCATCGCGCCCGGCTGGCGTTGCGCAAGACTTTAGATCAGCACCTTCGCGCGGACCATCCCGTGGCGCCAGGACCCGCGGTTCGAGGAGGATGAGATGGCGGCACACGTACACACCGATAAATGCAAAGAGGTTTTCGCGCTACTTTCCGACTATCTGAATCTCGAGTTGCCGCCGGACGCTTGCGCGGAGATCGAGAGTCACCTCGCGGGCTGCCCACCGTGCATCGAATTTGCCGAAAGTCTTCGCAAGACCGTGGAACTGTGCCGTCAATATCGCCCTGCGGAATTGCCCGAGCCTATCGGCACTCAGGCGCGGGACCAGCTCATCGAGGCCTATCAGAAAATGTTTGCCGCCAGGAGGACGACATCGCGACAAGCGGAATGAAATTCGATGAGGAGTTGAGCCGGAAAGTAGAGGCAGTGTACATCACGCCCGAGGTGGTGGCGCAGCGCAAACAGGTGCTACAAGCTTTGGCGTTGACTGCCGGCGAACATGTGCTGGATATCGGTTCAGGGCCAGGGCTCTTGTCCCATGCGATGGCCAGCGCGGTGGGACCCGAGGGCCGTGTTTGTGGCCTCGATCTTAGCCGCGCTATGGTGTCGATGGCGGCCAGACGTTGCGCCGAACAGACGTGGGTGGAATTTCGGACGGCGGATGCCGCGCAACTGCCGTATCCGGATGAGAGCTTCGACGCTGCCGTTTCTACTCAGGTTTACGAGTATCTCTCCGACATTCCGGCAGCGCTTCGGGAGCTACATCGTGTCCTGCGATCGGGCGGGCGAGCGGTCATCTTGGATACCGACTATGGATCGTTGGTGATCCACACTAAAGATACAGAGCGCATGAGCCGTGTCCTGTCAGCCTGGGACCAGCACTTCGTACATGCCACTCTGCCACGCACGCTGTCCCCTCGGTTGCGGGAAGCAGGTTTCCAGGTCCGCGATCGGATGGCGATCCCCATGTTCAATCCGGAATTTGAGGACAATACCTACGGGAAAGGCATGCTGGCAATGATGGCATCGTTCGCGGTGGGGCGTAACGGCATAACTCAGAGCGAGGCCGATGCCTGGTTTGCCGAGTTTGCTGAACTGAACAACGAGGGCACCTTCTTCTTCAGTCTGAACCGGTACATGTTCGTTGTAGACAAACCGGAGCGAGCCTAGCCGGTCATACCAGCAGTCGCGTCATCACCCAGCCGCCAGATACGAGACCGGCGAAGATCGCGGCGGCCAGCAACAGCGGTCGCGTCCCAGCCTGTTTCAATTGTTGCCAGCGCGTTGCCATACCGAGCGCGAACATGGCGCTAGACAACAGTACGGTATCTAAATCGATGATGTGCGTCCGAACGGCTGGTGGCAGTGTTACCAGAGACTGCACAAGGATGACGGCGCCGAACCAGGCCACAAACCAGGGAAACTTGATCTTCCGGGATACGCCGGCTCCGCCGTTGCGCCGCAAGCGGCTGATGATGACCAGCACTGGGGCGAGCAGCAGTACGCGCAACATCTTCGTGATCACTGCCGTGTCGCTGGCCGTCTGGCTAACCGCGCGACCGGCCGCAAGCGCTTGGGCCACCTCGTGCACTGTGGCGCCGGTGTAGATGCCGAACTGTCGTTCGGTAAAGCCAGTCAGAGGATAGATCGCCGGATAAAGGAACATGGCGATGGTTCCAAACACCACCACGGTGGCCACCGCCACGCTGACTTTGTGCGATTCGCTATCGATTACACGTTCAGTGGCCAGCACCGCCGCGGCTCCGCATATTCCGCTTCCTGCGCTTACCAGCAGCGCGGTGTCCGCATCCAATCCGAATACGCGGGTACCAAGCCAATACCCAATCAGCAGAACACTGCCGATGACCGTTAAATCGAGCAGCATCGCACGCGGGCCGAGGTTCGCCAGATCCTGCACCGTCAGCCTTACGCCATAGAGGACGATGCCGAGCCGCAGCAGTGTCTGTTGACAGAACCGCAGGCCGGGTTGCAGCCGCCCCAGCAGACGCTTCGGAAGCGCATTGCCTGCCAGCATTCCTGCCACGATCGCCAGTGTCAACGGGCTGAGTTGCAGCTTATGATTCCACGGAAGCGTGGCCACGAACCATGCCAGCAAGGAAGCCGTCAGACATAGCGCCACCCCTGCGGCCAATTCTCGGAAAATCTTCGGGATGGACATTGAGAAGCTGACCTCAGATTAGCCGCGTATCCACAATAAGCAAAATGGATAATATCGATGATCTTGTTCGGTCAGACCGATTTAGAATAGAGGCCATGCAAATCACTCTTCGGCAACTGGAGATCTTCGTGGCCATCTCTCAAGAAGGCACAATCACAAGTGCGGCGCACCGCATCGGGCTTTCCCAGGCCGCTACCAGCCAGGCCCTCGCGGAACTCGAAAACCAATTGCAACGTCGGCTTTTTGACAGGAAGGGCCGCCGGATCGTTGGTAACTCGGCGGGTCGTGACCTGTTGCCTGCGGCGATTCAGGTGCTGGACCGGGTTCGCGATATCGAAGCCGGCGCCGGACACCAGCCGCTGAATATCAAACTCTCGGCCAGCCTCACGGTTGGCAACTACATGCTGCCTTCGCTGATCGCGCGGTTCGCACGCCGCCATAAGGATGCTCGATTCCACTTGGCGGTTGGAAACACGGACCATGTGGTTGCATCAGTACGGCAGTTCGAAAGCGACGCGGGTTGGGTTGAGGGCTTTACCCGCCACCCGGACCTGGAAGCATTTCCGTGGAGAGAAGACAAGCTGGTGATCATTGCCGCCCCGGGCCATCCGCTAGCAGGGCGCCGCGTCACCGCGGCCGTGCTGGCCGATCAGCCGTGGGTTTTGAGAGAAGCAGGGTCCGGCACCCGGGCCGTTTTCGAAGACGCCATCGAAGGCAGGATGCGCCTGCTCCATGTTCCGCTGGAGCTCGCGGGAATCGGCGCTGTCAAACGAGCAGTAATGTCCGGCGCCGGATTGGGCTGTATCTCTCGTTCGACCGTCGAGTTGGAGCTAAGAGCAGGCCACCTTCGCCTGGTACATGCGCCGTGGCTCGACCTGCGCCGCCAGATCACGCTGCTGATTCATCGCCAGAAATACATCGATCAGGGCTTGCGCGAATTCCTGGGGTTTTGTGGCGTGAAGCTGCCGGGCGTCAATCAATCATGATTTTGCGCGAGAATTGCAGCATTGTCTTCAAAACACGACGATCCACGAGGGAAAGGCCGGGCTTCCTCTACTTCTGAACGTCAGAATCCTTCGCCGCGCTCCACTGCGAAAACGATCCGTCGTACATGTGCGCATCGTAGCCCAGGTACTTCAGTGTGAAATACGATTGCGACGCCTGCATTCCCGTGTTGCAATAAGTCACGACCGGGCGGTCAGGCTTGATTCCGAGGGACTCATACAGCTTGCGAAGATCCGCCTCCGGAAGAAGCGACATGTCGTCGTTGCTGGCCTGCGTCTGCATCCAATAAACATTGGCCGCACCGGGGATGTGGCCGGGGCGTGGGATCTCAGACGAGGCGGCGGTGGTTCCAGCGAACTCTCCCGCGGTGCGGGCGTCCACCAACACTGGAGAAGCAGATGGGGCGTTCAGGGCTGCGTACGAGAGATCTTTCACCGCGTTCATGTCCACCACGACTTCCGGCCGTGGGCGCGGAGTCAGGCGGCCCTGTTTCACCTCGGGAGTTTCTTTGGCGAGCGCACGGGATTCCGTCGTCCACTTGTGCAGTCCGCCATCCAGCAAGGCTGTAGCTTGGTGCCCCAGATAGTCCAGCGTGAAGTACGCGCGCGTCGCCGGAAGAACAGAAGCGTCGCCGTAGAGGATGACGCGGGAATCGTCGGATACGCCAAGGCGTTCGAACACGCTCTTGAGCGCGGCCGCGGGCGGCAGTTCGTTCAGGAGTCCATCACGCGTGACTACGATGTCCGACAAGGCCAGGAATCGGGCGCCGGGGATGTGCCCGGCATCATATGCCGTATGATCGCGCGATACCTGCAGGATGACGACGTTCGAGTCATTGAGATGCTGCTCGAGCCATGCAGTGGAAACCAGCATGTCGCTGCGAACGGCGGGAGCGGCCGATGCGATAAGCGCGAGCAAGAATAGGGAACCCAACAATCGAATCTTCATATGCTCTCATAATACGCCTCAACGGGCGGAAACGCCTCGCCAACGGTCAGGTCTGTACAATAGGTTCGTTTAAGGAGGTCATGATGAAGACATTGTTCTTCGGTAGTGCGGCCCTGTTGGCTGCCTTGATGGGGCTCTCTGGTTCCGCTTTTGCGCAAACCGATCAAACGTTGCCAATACCAGGCGGCGAGGTTGCCAAGGATTTGCCCGGCGCGAAAGAACTGCCCGACCCGAACCTGGTCTACAAGGTTGTGTTCGACATCGCTACCGCAGCTCCAAAGATTGATGACGTTAATCCCGGGCTTACCGGTGTGGTTCGATATGTGAATACTCTCGCCAAGAATGGCGTGCTGGCCGATCATCGAAAGATCGCAGTGGTGTTCCATCGCGGCGGGACCGAGATTGTTCTCAATAACGAAACCTTCAAGGCTCGCAATCAGGGCCACGACAATCCAAATGTCGCTTTGATCCAGAGCATGAAGAAGGCGGGGGTCGACTTTCGAGTCTGCGGCCAAGCCGTGTTAGCTCGCAAGATCGATCCGAAGACCGTCATGCCGGAGATCGAAGTCGATCTGTGGGCCTTGACCACGCTGGTGAATTTGCAGCTTCGTGGTTACGTGCACGTGGGAGGGGAATAAGTACCATAATCATCAGCCGCCCCAGCCTGTTCGCCGGCGCAACTGCAGCCGTGCTTTCGCATGTTCTGCGAGGCGCCGATCAGGCCGATCAATCGCGGATGATCGTTCGGTCACCCCGGCCTGAAGATCTCGAGATCCGACCACGAACTTCGGGCCGGAGCAAAATAGAAGCGCATGTCGGTGCGATTTCTGTTGCTGCTCAGCGTGGCTGCGGAAGTTCAGGGCCAGCCGGACCCCAGCAGAATTGTTGAAACTAGCCCAAGCTAAAATTGCAGATTCGCTCAAGCGGTTGCCCCGCTACACGTGCACCCAGACCATCGACCGCTACGCCCGACGTCCCCGTTGGCAGAAGAGCCTGCGATGAAAACGGCGCGGGACGAAGCCTTCACCTCCTGAGTTCGGACCGGCTGCGGCTGGACGTTTCCGCTGCGTCGACCGGCGAAATGTATTCCTGGGTCGGCCAACGCCGGTTTGACGACCGAGATTTATTGGATATGGTCAACTATGGAGCAATCACGACCGGAGAATTTGCAACATTCCTCAGTGAGATTTTTCGCGGAGACGATGCGCGCTTCACTTACAACGGAGACACCGTTCTTGACGGGCGGACGCTTTCCGAGTTCGGCTTTCGGGTTTCTTACGAAAACAGTCACTACACGTTTGGCAATGGTCAGCGTCGCGTGATTACCGGTTACGATGGCACATTCCTTATTGACCCAGAATCGACTGACCTTGTGCAGTTGGCTGTACGTACGAGCCAGCTTCCATCTGAAACCGGAGCCTGCTACGCCTCTACTACGCTCGACTATGTCCGCGTGCGTCTCAGAGGGATAACTTTCTTCTCCCCCGCGAATCTCTTCTCTACATCTTCACAATCGAAGGCACCCGAACAACGAACCGCACCGTCTTTTCAGATTGCCATGAGTTTCTTGGCGAATCGACTCTCACGTTTGATTCGCGCTCGAGAGCCGTCGATAGCATTAGTCGTAACTCGGTACCACAGGCCTCCCTCCTCCCGCCAGGACTTCTTTTCCGGGTAGCTTTAACTCAAGGGATCGACACTGCAACGGCGGCTGCGGGCGATCNNAAAGGCCGGCTCGTCACTCCAATCCGAGATGGCGCGAAGGTGCTGGTCTCTGCCGGTGCTCCTATCGCGGGCCGCATCATTCGCCTCGCCTTCTCCCATGGTGCCGAATCTTCGGTCGTGCTCGAATTTAAGCTCGATACCGTGGACATTGCCGGTATTGCGATGCCTATGACGGCAATTAAAGAAACCAGAGGCGGCTTCCAGAAGACCAAACGCGGAACGCTCCAGCAGCGTGTAGAACTCGGCACTTTGCGCAGTCTGAACGATCGTTCCGCCGAGTTTGTATTTCGGCATGTGCCCCCAACCTACCTCATAAGCAGTGGCCTAGAATCGGATTGGGTGACAGCACGAGCGCCCGCCCCGGAATTGGTTACGACGCCCGCAAAATAGAACAACGATACGGTCCTTGCCGTCTCACCCCCCCTATTCAGAAATAGAGCATTCGGTTTGAAGTGCCTGCGGGCGCCGTAGTCATGAGAAGCCTTTACCTCAGAATCCTTCCGCGGCGCTGGCCCTTCTGTCAGAGCAATCAATGTCAATGCTCGGACGAGCCCGGATTTGAGAACGACAGCCCCAGTGTCACCTCGCTGCTCACAAACTGAAAAGCAGGCGGTAGCGACCCATGCTGCCAATTCACGCGCAATTGGAGATACGCCGAAAATGGCGCAATAAAGGTCACGCGCGTGTACGAGCGTCCACCCGGAAACTGGAGCTCCGGGACCTTTGACGTGCTCGCATATATTCCATCGGCCTCATTCGTGAAAGGTTCATTCAGATAAAGCCAACGCATCCGGTAAGAAAAATCGACAGTCAAGGGCCTGTCACCCAGGAAATTGTGTGTGAGATTGTATGGTGAACGCACGCTCGCATCCCACCCCGCGACCCACCGAAGGATTTCAGACGGCTGATCCGCAGCGCCGCGCAACGTCCCACTCGGGTTGAACCCGGGACTAATCATATGCGAATCCACACGCATCCCCCATTCCACACCCGTCACCGGCACCAGAGTGAACTGCGCTGGCTGTTTTGCTGAACCCTGTCGGATTGGATTCAGAATGATCGGCAGCCGCAGATTTGCTCCCGTAATGAGGTTCAGGTCGCCGGTGCCTTGTTTTTCTTTCATTAGGGCGGGAGCCCACTCCGTTCCCCCTCGAACACTGAACTCGAGAGGCCGGACCAGCAGCACTGGCGAGCTATCCGAACAAGGCCGCTTCCCCGGCAGGGCTCTAATAGTGGTGGTCTTGCAGTCTCCAACCCCCACACCAAGCCAGTATTGGCGTTGGTCATCGAACCGCAAATCATACATTAGCGCCGCAGTCAAAGAATTGAAATTGTCCCGCTGCGTATGGTCGAACTCATACATGAAAGGAAGTCCGATCCATCCTGGACCGAGGCGCGTAGACTCATAGGCCTGCACGTCCCATGTCTGCTTTATTCCCAAGGCAATCGGCGCGAAAGAAATGTTGCCCTGGGAAACACCTGGTTGCGTCATCCGATTGTATAGCCACGCGACCCACCGCTGATATAGAAACCCCGTCACCGGATTAGGCTTCTCATCTTCGTCACCGGGAGGCGCCTGTTCGTCCCCGCCGTTCTTATACGGTTTGTCGCAAGGGCGAATTCGCCGTTTCGAAGACGACGCTTCGCCCGTCCAGCACTTGTGTTCATTCGGTGGGGCCAATGGTTTCCAGCTCGGATCGTTCACATTGGCAGGAATCCCATAAACATTGGCCCAGATTGCGTGTGCCGGCAGCACTATAAGAACGGTGTGGTCCTTGCAAAACGCGGATGCTTCCGAGGATCCATAAAAAAGAATATTCGACGAGTCTACCGTCTGCGTGACCACCGTCCACGAATAGAACTTACAATTCGGAACGTCATTACGGATGAGTACGGATCCCGATAGGAACACCTTGGAGCTGTTGATCGCGTCGATCACTGTCTGGTCCTCCATGGGTGTTCCCCACATCACCTTGTTCCCAACGAAATGCCCGAAATCTCCCGTCTTGCCGCGCACCCGGCTGAACTGCACGATGCACCCATCAGTTGAGTTGACCTGCGGGCAATTCAGGGCGTCCGGCGTCTTTTCGGTCGGGTGGAAGGCAACGCGGCACGTCTTATCGGGACGCGCGGTATCGTCTCCGGTGGAACAGTTCGGCGGGCCGTCTGGATCGCTTGAACCTGCTGTGTCAGCCGGACCCCAGCTGGACAGGTCCTTCTCTTCCGGGCGCCCGTCTTCGCACCACTTGAAAGCCTGATCCCCGCTACCTGAACCTGAACACACGTCTGGAGGTCCCACGGGAATCACAAAAGAGCGCTGCAGTGTTGAGCCCTGCCAAGACGCCTCCACGGTGATCTCCGTCGCGGGCGGCGCGTTCGCGCCGGGCTTGCCCATCAGCACTCCATCAGGGGTAATCGACAACCAGTCGGCGTTGCCGCTTACCTTCATAAAGTGTGCGGGTTTGGAAGTTTCAATTGCGTAGACGTACAAGCGTCCCGTGGTCGCAGCGTTCAGCGGCACTGGACTGTCTTGCGCCTTAGTTATCAAACCACCCAAGGAATAAAATAGGAAGAGCGCTATCCGGCTCCGAATAGCACGGGAAATGCTCACTGTTCGAATTCGCATTATGTGAACTGTAACGAAGCTGCCGCGAAGACGCAACCGACTATTTCAGTCGCACTGGCTGATTCTGCCTTTAAGCTAAATCGATTTCTGTATCTCGGGTTCGATGAGACAGACAAGCCGCGGCGAACCGTGCCTCCGCTTGTACGACCGCGGCGACCAACCGAAGTTCGCTCACGACGTCGCCCCAAGCCCACCGAGATTCCGATATCACTGTTAAGTTCATAAAGCCTTAGCGTGTTGAGAGCAAGGTGCACCTTGCGCGATGCATTTGCGTCCGGAAATCACCCAGCGACGTTCGAACAGATGGGAACGTTTAGCGAGCACTAGGTGTAAAAGCTCTGGCGCTGGCCAAGACGCACGGTTTTTCAATGACTTCGCGCAGTTCAAAGCAGGAAGGCCGCCCATGCCAGGAATGGCGACATCGCTGTCGTCAAAAGGCAAAAGAAACAATAAGCTCCAAGGCGTGTCATGTCAGCGACGCCAATAAAGTTCGCGAGGACTGCCAGCACCGCTAAGGCTCGAACGGAATATCGAACCCAATTTGTTTCGCGGCCAATCAGCGCGAGCAGAATCAGCAGGCCGTACATAGCCGCCGCAATGAATCCGTCGGGGATACCGAACGGACGCGCAAACGGCGCGTCGGCGACCGCTTCGCATCCGTGCTTCAGCAGAGGACACTTCAAATGTTCGACCGCGCGGATCTGATACGCTCCCACGTACAGCATCGCCAGCGCGCTGACTCCGGAAATCGCCAGCACAGCATTGCGCGCAGTCATCCACATGGCTTTTTCGCGGTGATGAGACTGTAGCCGAGCAGCCCCGACCGTACGGCGCCCGACGCGCAAGCCGCCGTCGTCTTCGCTTCCGCGAAATCCACGCCCGGCAGACTCATTTTGTCGAGCCTCACCATCAGTTCCGCGGCAAGCAACCGGCCCTGGATGTCACGCACCATCTGCGCCAATGCCTCATCGTGCGGCTCCACCGACAGCGATTGAAACTCCGCCCGTTCGAGATGCGCGACATATTCTTCCGCAGCCCGAGCATCGGCGATGCAGGCGATCCAGGCCAGCAATCCGCTCAATTGCGCTGGTAGCTCGCCGGACCGCGTGAGATCGCTCAATCCCAGCCGTCCTCCCAAGCGCAGAACTCTGGCAAATTCGCGCGTGGCTGCCCGCTTGTCGGGAAATGTACAGAACGCGCACTCGCAAAGGACGACATCGAAACTGGCGTCGGGACAATCAAGCCTCTCCGCATCGCCCAGCTCAAACCGGACTAAAGTTGAAACTTTCGCCGCCTCGGCGCGCAAGGTCGCATGAGTGATATTCGTCTCTCCCAAATCGATTCCCGTAACACGGCATCCGAATCGACGGGCAAGGTAGATCGCGCTTTCGCCACGGCCGCATGCCACGTCCAGAACATGGTCGCTCGGAGAAAGCGCGAGCAGTTCCCCGAGGCGCTCAGTCAACGGCAGGCCGCCCGGATGAAAGGAATCGCCGAGCAGCAAGCGAGCAAAATCGCTCTGGTATGCCGCGGCGCAACACGACTTCAGTTCAGTGGCGTTCACTTGACGATCTCTACCAGCGACGGAAAGCGAAACGTGACAGGCTGCACCTGGTAGCGCACGCCATCGCGTCGGGCCTGGCGCCGCGCGCCTTCCTGAGCCACCAATTGAGCGCGCGCCTGTTCCCGATAGCCGACCGTGTTATATGCGCAGAACGGGATCTGCCGGCCGCCCGGCAACAGGAATTCCTTGCAGCACTTCATCAGGTTCTTCTGGTTGAAAGTCCAAGCGTCCATGAAATCCTGGAGCATGATCATGAACATAAACTTCGAAAGGCCCTTCACGTCGAGACCACCCTCCGGGAGGCCGCAGGCGGAACAGGAAAACGAGAATTCCCGCGCGACTCTTTCCGAACCCAGCGCCGCTGAGGATGACCACAATCCTTCGAGCGCCCGCCGGATTTCCGCGCCCAAGTCCGGCATCACGCGATTCGAGATGTAGTCCAGATAGTCGTCGACGTTCAAAATGCGCGGCAGCGGCGTGACGTTGTTTTGATCATCGATATAGGCGTAGGTGACCGAATTGCACGTTGGGAAGCAACACGGAACCGGCACGAAATCCGTGACACGAAACATCCCTTCGGTTTGCTCCTCTATGTGCCGCAGGATGTCGGGATTCGTTATACGCTGCATGGGATCGTGCGCGCCGTGCCGGCCGGCGTGAAAGGCGGGCTGGAAATTGATGCCCTTCACCGCCGGGTGTTCTAGACCGAAACGAACGATCCTGCCGATTTCGTGTTCGTTCACGCCGCGCTCGATGGCGGGAACCAGAATCACCGTACAGCCGATCTGCGCAAGACGATCGAGCGCCTGTAGTTTCTTGGGCAGAATATCGGGTTCGCCTCGAATGATGCGATACGTCTCGCTTTCAAAACCGTCGAATTGGAAATAGACGTTCGGCTTTACGTCCCTGAGCTGTTCGAGAAACCGGTCGTCCGTGGCGATTCGCTTGCCATTCGTATTCAGCATCACGTTGGCGATGCCGCGATCCTTGGCGGCCTTCATCATCGGAACGATCTCTGGATGAATGGTAGGCTCGCCGCCAGAAAACTGCACTACTTCAGGGTTGCCTTCGGTCGCCACCAGATGGTCGAGAATCTCTTCCACTTCTTCAAGCGTGAGGTTAAAGCCGGGGCCCGCTTCAGAGAAACATAGAGGACAATTCATGTCGCAGGAGCTGTTCACTTCGATGATGCCCAAACATGCGTGTTGCTGATGGTCAGGGCAGAGTCCGCAATCGAGCGGGCAACCGCGATCCCGTTCCGTCGAAAACTCAAGCGGTATCGTCCCTGGCTTGTTGAACTTCGTGGAATTGGTATACATCCCTGCGTCGCCGTACACGAGCGCTTCGAAAGGCCCGTGCTGGGCGCAGCGCTTCCGCATATAAACCTTGTTGTCGCGAATCAGAATCTGTGCATCGATGACGGCTCGGCACACTGGACATATGCTGCGCGTAAGCTCGTAAAAGACATAATCGGCGTCTTTCTTCACCGTTTGGGCACGGAGTGAAGAACCGTTGGGACTCGGCATCGCTGATTTCAGGATACTCTTGCCATGCTGTCACGCGGGGAACTTCCGTGCAGCTGAATGATGGCACGTGGCTGCTTCAAGAACAAACGGCGGATATACTACAACTGAGGAACGAAGTTGGACGCTTGGCTGCAATGGCTGCAACACCCCGAGAGGTCGCGCGTCCGGGAGTTCGTCTTCCAGGTTCACTTCTGGGTGGGAGCGATAGCCGCCCCATATTTGTTGTTGATGAGCCTTTCCGGCGCCGCCATCGTTTTCCGCAATGAGGTTTCGCGTATGTTCTCGCTGGAGTGGCTCGTAAGATTTCACAGGGAGCTCTTGGTAGGGAATATTGGCCGAATCGTGAATGGAGTCGGGGGAATCTGCGCGACGGTGGTAGGTCTGACCGGTGCGTTTATATGGTGGCCCGGAATCAAGCACTGGAGACGCAGCCTAACCGTGAGCTGGCGCGCGCATTTCCCAAGAATTAGCTGGGATCTCCACAGCGCCCTCGGGTTCTGGTGCCTTCCGTTTGTTTTGTTATGGGGAATCTCCGGCATCTATCTTTCCCTTCCTCAATCATTCAACTTTCTTTTTCTCATCGATCGCCGTGACAGATTCGCCGACTCCGCCTTGTTCTGGCTTTCTCAGTTACATTTTGGAAGATTCGGTCTGTTTGCCGAGATCGTTTGGGGTCTCGCGGGACTCGTACCTGCAATCCTCGCGTTCACCGGCGTTTTTGTATGCTGCCGCCGCGTCTTCTACAACAAGCCGTCCAATCCGAATACGGCTTCTGAGTAAAATGAAAACCTTCACTGAAACAATTCGGTTGAGCCGTCATCGGTCCTGGCGCAGGAGGTGAAGCCGATTCGGATTGAAACACCTTGCGCCACGGAACGCACCGGAGCTAACGCGCCTGAACTTGACCTCAACTGACAATTCGCCCTCCGGCTTGCCGTAAACACACAAATGATCTCCTGCGTAAAGAGCAGGAGGTCAATTGCCCATGACATTCATCACTCGCGCCCCCGCGCAATGCCGTGATAGCCCCAAAGTATCCACCCACTTTGCTCTCGAAGACTGCTGACAATGGCACAATCATCCCTGCCGCAGGTAGACCCGTGCGGTGCAGACCCCTGCGGTCGGAAATAGTAAACTCTTTAGGCCAACGTGGCCAGACTTACCGCTGATTCGCTTGGATCACTGCGCTGGTCGCTGGACCTTTGCTTTGTCTTCTTAGGCTGACGATCTTCTGAGATTTGTGTGCCTGACGTGTGCCGGCCAAAGGTACGACCCGGCTCGACACGTCGGCAGACGGGAGCCGGTCAACCTAAGTGATGGCCTGCCTTAGCCCCGCAACGGCCTTGCCTATCAGCGAGTTGCCGTTGCCCTGGTGGACTTCTTTCTCTATTTTCGCACCGGTCCGTTCTAACTCTGCGAGCCCTTCGATACGAAGAGCTCGATTTTGGTGCGGATGAGAGGACTTGAACCTCCACTCCCTTGCGAGAACTAGAACCTGAATCCGAACCAGGGCACCCTCGCACGTCCCGATAGATCCTAACTGGTCGAAAACAAACGAAACCGAAGGTTGCTAGATCCCTGCAGATTCGGAGTCATAAGGCACAATAAGGCACAGTGGGACCCGGCTATTCCGTTAAGTCTCATCATCTGTCGTTTTCCGCCGAATGACGTAACGACTTTGCGGCGCTCCCTGGTGGGAAGGGGATTTCTCAACAGGAATGGCGAATCGCGCGGGCCAAGCCGCCGCCTCTGCCATTCTCCGAGTGGCCGACTCACCCGCAGAGAGCTCTTCGACACAGTCGTTGGTGCCTCCGTGCTTCGTTAACCAGCTGTTAGACCGGTTCGCTTGAAGTGTCAATGATAGATCGAGATCGAACGTTTCATCGTTTGATGGCCGCCACGCGCAAGAAAAAGGCCGAAGACCGTCACGCTAGGGAAGCGCTCGCCCAGGACAATCTCTATCCCCGCATTGCCGCTCTCAGTCGCCGCGTTCTGCGGAGCGAAAAAGTGTAATCCATGTCTCCGGAAGGTTCTGTTGGGTCAAGGTGAATGGCCAGTGGCTCTACAAGACACGCCAGATCGTGACTGGAAGGAATAAGCACCCGGCGCGTTGGATGCTCTGGCGTCCGAACCGCCGTGCCCAGATCCCTTCAGCCCTGCGCTCCGCAAAACCCATCCGCTGGCGAATACGTTGAAACCAGAGGATATTGTCCGGCCGACGATAGGTGTAAAATTGTCCCTTGCTACACGTCCTTCGATCCTCGCGGGAGAAAGTAGCCTAACATGATCGATCACGGAGATTTAACGATGCGAAAACGTTCTCTCTTGTTCCTTTCGTTGCTGGTCCCAGCCTTTTTAGGCCTCGGCGGATATGCCGTCCTCAAAGCGCAGCAAAACACTTCGACGGCCGGCGCGAAGCGCTGGTCTGATCCAGCCACCTGGCCTGACAAAAAGGTGCCGACCAAAGATGCTGTGGTCGCCATTGAAAAGGATATGAACGTCGTCCTCGACGTCTCTCCGCCACCGCTGCGCAGTTTGACGATCAACGGCAAACTGAGTTTTGCGGACAATAAAGACCTGGAACTGTCCACCGAATGGGTCATGGTGCACGGGGAACTGGAAATCGGCACCGAAGCCAGGCCCCATACGCGCAAGGCCACAATTACCCTCACCGACAACGTCAAAGACGAAGATATGAGTGGAGTGGGTGGAACGAATGACCGCAGTGACCGCGGGATCATGATGATGGGTGGAACCCTGAACCTGCACGGTAACCGGACGAACTCTTGGACGAAGTTGTCCAAGACCGCCGAAGCAGG
>PKZC01000440.1 GCA_003132905.1 Bryobacterales bacterium
TCCACCACCAGCGTGTCGCCGTCCCAATGGCCGCGCGGATCGCCCATCCACTCCTTGATATTCGATGCGACGTGCGGCCGGCCATCAAGCGGAATCACGCGTGTGTCATGAATCATTTCATTCAGGATCACCACGTAGCCCGGCCCTTGTACAATCTGCGTATCGTTGTTATACGGACCCGGCAGCATGGGCGGGCCCGCCGTGGTCCATGAGAGGCAGCGCTCAGCCAGTGACCGGCCCTCGGGACCATCGGTGGCATGCTTCTGCATCCAGCCACGCGATTCGTCGACGCGCTTCTGCGCCTCCGGTGTCAACGCTGGAATCTTGCCATCGGGCGGATCGACGACCAGCGAGCTGCGCCGGTCTGCCACCAGATTGTTTCCGCGATCGCGCCAGAATTCGTTGTAGGATCGGCCCACGTCCACCGACGCGCCGCCATCGCGGCGATCGCTACTCACTTGCTGCAATAATCGCTTCACGTAATCCGCGGCTTCCTGTTCGGTCAGAATCGGTTTCCCTGCGAGTTCCGCGGGCCGTTCCAAAGGCGTCAGCGTAGAGTTAGTCCACACGCCTTGCAGATCGGGCTGGCCGTCGGCAGTGCGAGGCGCAGTCCAACTTTTCGATGTAGATGTCGCCGCCTTCGCGGCTTTCGCCGGAACAGACACGCCCTGGCCTGTGAGATGAATCGGGGCGAGTAGGACGACGAACGTCGCTATCGCTCCAAAAGAAGCGGACGCGCGAACCTGCATAGGGAACCTCCGCTCAGCTATTTGCTGGGCTGTTTGCGGAGATGGCCGTACAGCAGCTCCTCCACAAACTCCACACACTTGAATTCTAACAGCTGGGCGTTCTTTTCCAGGTGCTTGTAGAGCGGCATGCTGATCTTCCAGGCCCGCGAAAAGACCTGTGGATCTTCGATGGTCGCCTCATAGTTCAAAACATTTGCCGACACCGGTGTAAAGCGCTCTACCACGTGCAGCATGTCGCTGTGGAAATCGCCCGCGCGATCAAACCAGGTCTGATCGTTGAAACCGGTGACATCCACCACCAGCGTGTCGCCTTCCCAATGCCCGGCCGACCAGCCCATCCAGCTGTCCACCGGCGCCGGCCCCGGATTGTCCATGTAGATGGTTCGCACCGCGCCGTCGTATTCATAGGAGATCAGAACTACCTTGCCGGTTTGCACAATCTGAAATGGAAACGGCATGTAAGTGGCCCGAGGCACCCCGGGCAGGTAGCACTTCACCTCCGGATCCAGCTTCAAACGGTTCGCGTAGTTTTCTTTTTTCTTCTGCGCCGCCGCCGGCAGATAGGGGATCTCGCCACCCTCCACCACGCCGATGCCGGGAGGCTCCGCGCCGGTCGCGCCCAGCGACACCACTTGGCCAGCCTGGGCCGCGTGGCCTTCGAGGTCCCAATTGGCCGTATTCATCGCCTGCCAGATACCGTTGAGGTTCGGCTTGCCATCCGCGGTGCGAGGCGCTTTATAAGTTTGATTCTGGGCGTTCGCCGGTGCCAGCAGGACTGCCACGGCTACTGAGCCGAGCACGAATAGTTGGAGTTGATTTCGCCAGGACATGTAGGTGACTAAGATCCTACATTCGGCGGATGCGGGTGTCAAATGGATCTTGCGCCGCTTATTTCAACAGCGACAGGGCCGATTTGGTCTCCTTCTCCACCTGCTTCAAAGTGCATTGCCGCGGCGCTTTGTCGGGACGCCAGCGCAACACCTTGGTTCCATGCCGGAATCGATGCCCGGTGAAATGATCGTACTCCACCTCCACCACGAGCTTCGGCATCAGCGGCTTCCAATCGTCCATTTCGCGCTTGCTCCAGCGGCTGGGACCACCAGGAGCGCGGCCGGTAAATCCCGGTTCTTTGATCAACGCTTCCACTTTTCGCGTGATCTCTTTGCGCTCGTCGGCCGCGAACGCAGAAGTAAATCCGACATGATCTAAAAGGCCCGCATCATCGTACAGACCCAAAAGCAGCGATCCCACCACCTTTTTGCCGGTGCCATAACGGAACCCGCCGATTACGCAATCCGCTGTCCGGCGATTCTTGATCTTTTGCATGCCCTCGCGCGTTCCGCTTTCATACGGCAGATCCAAGCGCTTGGCAATCACGCCGTCCAGCGACCCATGCATCTGCTGGAACCATCCCTTGGCCTCTTGAAAATCGCGTGTCGCAGGCGATAGCACAACGGTTCCGCGCCCTCGCAGGAACTTCTTCGCCCAACGCTCCAGTTCACGCCGGCGCTGCTCCAAAGGTTTGTCCACCAGTTCGGCGCCTTGTTCGTTCACCAGCAGATCGAACACAATAAACAGGCACGGATATTGTTCGGAAAGCATCTTCACCCGGCTGGCGGCCGGATGGATGCGCTGCAACAACTCATCGAAGGATGGTTCGTCATCCACTGGAATGATGATTTCTCCATCCAACACGAACTGCTTCGCTTTCAGACTTCGCAGCGCTTCCACCAACTCCGGAAAATATCGCGTGAGAGTTTTCTCCGCCTTCGATTGTAACTCCACTTCGTCGCCGTCGCGAAAAGCCAGGCAGCGGAAGCCGTCCCACTTGGGTTCATATTGCCACTCCTCGCCCACTGGGATCTCCGACGCAACGCTCGCTTCCATCGGTGCGTAGGGAATGCGGATCGGCAATTTCAAAAGAATTGCTCCAGTCGCACGCGTCGCCGGATTAGCAAGAGCGGGTGAAACAGATCGCCACTCCGGCGCACTCGATCCGGTACGTTATCAATGCGGAATTCCTCGATTTTGATCCCATGTTCTATTTCGTCCCAGCCTACCGGCGTGGAAACCGTCGCACCCGGCTTTGGACGCGCGGAGTAAACAGAAGCCAGCGTGCGGCCCCATGCGTTCTGGTTGTAATCCACCAGGACGTGTTTCGCCGGCCGTTTCGCCACGCGATATTCCGCGGTGATCAGCGTTGGAAATCTGCCGGCCAAATTCTGCGCCAGTTGTTTGGCGAAGCCCCACACTTGCTTTTGCTTGGGCCCTCGGCGAATGGGCACATAGATGTGAATGCCGCGCGAGCCGCTGGTTTTTGGATAACTCGGAATCTTAAGCTCCGATAGAGCCGTTCGCACCGCCAGGGCCGTCTCCAGCACCTGCTCGAAGGCCGCGCCCTGCCCCGGGTCCAGATCGAAATGCAAATAGTCTGGCCGATCCACGTCGTCACACGTGGCGTACCACTGGTTCAAATCGATGCAGCCCAGATTCACCACCCACAATAATGACGGCAGGTCCTGAATCATCGGAAAGTGAATCTTATTGCCCGAGGCGTGCAGAATCTCGCAGGTCACCATCCATTCCGGGTGCGGCTCTGGAATGCGCTTTTGAAAGAAGAAATCGCCGGCGGCCCCGTTCGGATAGCGCTTGATCACCATAGCGCGGTTGATCAGATGGGGCAGCAGCACTGGCGAAATATCCGCGTAGTATTGCAGCAGATCGCGCTTAGAGATTCCTTGGTCCGGCCAGAAAGGTTTGTTGAGATTGGTCAGCTTGAGTTCGCGACCCCCAATCTCGATCTGAGCCTCGTTCTGGTCGGAAGGAATTTGAACGCGTGTTGTCCTGATGGCCGATGCCTCCCTATTTGTAGACCGCCGTGGGAGCACTTCGTTTCCACAGAACCGGATCTAACTGCTCGAAGCCGCCAGGTCGGACGTATTTAAGCTCGTCAGCAGCGCTCGCAACCGGGCAAATTCGATCACTTGCCCAACCATGATGGTCATCTGCCGAGCCGATTGCTCCGCCATTCCCACGCCCTTTTCGTCGAAATGCTCAACCAGCGTATTGATCGCGACTCCCATGGGAGTGGGCCATCCACGCAGCGCGTGCACAATCGATCGGAACGCCGACAACACCACTCCCGTCGACTGCCAGCCGTGCCCACAGACGATGAGCCCTACAGCTCGCCCATCGAGGTACGGCTCCGGATCTTTGCACATGTCTTCGGTATAGTCGAGCGCGTTCTTCACTAATCCCGAGACGGATCCGTGATAGCACGGCGTGGAGATAATCACTCCGTTGGCCCGTCGCAACGCGGCAATCATTTGCTGAGCGTGATCGGATCTGACGGACGATTCCGGCGTGTACATCGGCAAGTTGATGCCTGCGCCATCGAACAGTTGCACCCGGGCACCCTGAGCCTCAGCCAACGCCAGCGCATAGCGTAGCGCTTTTTCTGACGATGAACCGGGACGCGTGGTGCCGCCGATTCCCACGATGAGGGGACGAAAACTCGCCATAATCTGTTTCTGCTGGGATGCTCCGTTACAATAATATCTTTGAAAACGGCATCGGTCACTTACTCATGAAATTTGGCGGCTTTTACGAACATCAGCTTCCCCGGCCTTGGGCTCGCGATTCCGAGCACACGCTCTTGAAGAATGCGCTCGAACAGGCGGTCTTGTCCGATCAATGCGGATACGACTACGTGTGGGCCACCGAGCATCACTTCCTCGAAGAATACGCCCACTCCTCGGCGCCCGAAGTCTTTCTCGCCGCGGTAAGCCAGCGCACCAAGAACATTCGCATCGGCCACGGCATCGTGCAGACGCCGCCGTACATCAATCACCCGGCGCGTATTGCCGAGCGTATCGCCACGCTCGATCTGTTGAGCGATGGGCGCGTCGAATTCGGAACCGGCGCGGGCGCGACCGAAACTGAGTTGGGCGGATTCAATGTCCCGCAGGCCGAGAAAAAGAACATGCAACTGGAAGGTATGCGCGTGGCTGTCCGCATGTTGGTGGAAGATCCGTTCACTGGTTACGATGGTCAGTTCATCAAGATTCCCGCCCGCAACGTCGTTCCGAAGCCTTTGCAAAAGCCCCATCCGCCGCTATGGATGGCCTGCTCCCGCCGCGAGTCGATCATTCAAGCGGCGAAACTCGGCATGGGTGCGCTCACCTTTTCCTTTGTATCGCCCGAAGAAGCGCGCCAATGGGTGAAAGACTATTACGAGGTAATTGAAAACGAGTGTGAGCCGCTCGGCTACGCCGTTAATCCCAACTTTGCCGTGGCCGCTCCATTTCTCTGCGATCGTGATCAAGCGCGCGTCGAGCAGATCGGCGCAGAAAGCTATGGCTTCTTTCTTTACGGCCTGGGCCACTACAGTTTCTTCGGCGAACATCGTCCCGCAAAAACCGATATTTGGGACGAGTACAAGAACAATCCCAAGCAGTTCGCGCCGCCCGAAGGCCGGACCCAGGATTGCGTGGGAACTCCCGCCATGCTGCGCGAACGATTGCGCGATTTCGAGCAGGCGGGCATCGATCAAGTGCTCTGCATCTCACAAGCCGGAAAAATCCCGCACGATCTGCTGTGCTCCTCCATCCAACTGTTCTCGAAAGAAGTGCTGCCGGAGTTTAAGGACCGCGATCTCGCGAGTTCATCAAAACAGGCGGAACGCCGCGCGCGCATCAACGAGAAAGCCATGGCACGCAAACCGAAAGCGGAAGAGCCCAAGGGCGATATCATTATCCGCGCCGCCGGACACCACTAGCCGTGTTCGACATTCCGCTCGCCAGCACGTTCGTTAGGTAGTCCGCGAATTCCAAGGTTTGTTTTGCGCTGAACGGTAGTTGCCCGCCAATCGCGAGCTTGGCCAATCCATGTACGCCAGACCAGGCCACCACGGCGAACCGCTGTGGGTCCCCTTTGGGCAGTGAGCCCTCATGCTGCGCCGCTACGATAGCATCCAATAGTGTTTGAAACGCGCACTGCGCCGCTTCGGCATGCTCGGGGCGGGGTTCAGCCGGCTTTTGGCCTTCGAACATCACCAAAACATGTTGCGGCCATTGCAGCGCGAACTGCACGTATCCGCGCCCTGCCAGGCTCAACCGCTCCGCCGCGCTACGGCCTTTGGTCATGGCCTTCCTCATGGCTTCGGTCAAGCGGTCAAACCCCTGCGCCGCCACCGCCGCCAGCAGATCGTCCTTGTCGCGAAAATGGCGATACGGCGCATTGTGCGACACGCCCGCCCGTCGTGCAACTTCCCGCAAGGTGAACGTTTGCGGCCCCACCTCGCCGATCAGCCCCACCGCCGCATCCAAAAGGCTTTGCTTCAGATTCGGGCGATGATAAGGGCTTTTCGCTGGCATGACCTCCTTTTTAGCAGAAGATGTTGACAAGCGCAACATCTGACCTTAATATGAATGTGGGCGGTGTCAACATGGTCTCTTACAAACAACACTCCTTAGACGATCGTTGGGATGCGATTGTGATCGGGTCCGGAATCGGCGGACTTACCACCGCGGCTCTTTTATCCAAACACGCCGGCAAGAAAGTTCTGGTGCTCGAGCGCCACTACACGGCAGGCGGTTACACCCACAGCTTCAATCGCCCTGGCTACTCCTGGGATGTTGGTGTCCATTACATCGGCGAGCTTCAGAATCCGGTATCCCCGCTGCGCGCTGCGTTCGACTATCTTACCGGCGGCCAACTTGAGTGGGCGCCGATGCCGGATGTCTATGATCGCGTCGTTATGGGCGGCCGCAGCTTCGAATTTCCAACCGGCCTGGAGCGCCTCCGCGAGCGCTTGAAAGATTACTTTCCCACCGAAGCGAGCTCCATCGATCGTTATCTTGCCGCCGTACAATCGGCCCAAAAAGCCAGCCGTCTCTACTTCGCGGAAAAAGCCATCCCGCGTCCGGCCGCCCGTCTCGCGGGACGTTTCCTGCGCGCGCCCTTCCTGCGCTGGGCATCCCAATCCACGCTCGACGTCCTGCGACGCTTCACCTCAAACGAGGAACTGATCGGGGTTCTCACCGCGGAGTGGGGCGATTACGGCCTGCCTCCCGCCCAGAGCAGTTTCGGCATCCATGCCATCGTCGCTTCGCACTATTTCAACGGCGCGAGCTACCCTGTCGGCGGCGCATCCCGCATCGCGGAAACCATCGCGCCGGCCATCGAGCGCAATGGCGGAAAGATCGTCGTCAGCGCCGACGTCCAGGAAGTCATCGTTCAAAATGGCCGGGCTACGGGCGTCAGAATGGCGGATGGCCGCGAACTTCACGCCGATCTCATCATCAGCGATGCGGGCGCGCGGAACACCTTCCAACGTCTGGTCCGCCAGCCGGAGCCGATTCTCGACGATCTAAAACGCGTCCCCGGATCGCTCGCACACTTGAGCCTCTACATCGGCGTGAAACAGAGCGCCCGCGAGTTGGGCCTCACCGGAACCAATCTTTGGATCTACCCGCCGTCAGAACGCGGAGCAACGGACCACGACGCCAACCTGGCTCGCTTCATTCAGGATCCGTCCGCGCCATTCCCAGCCCTCTACATCTCTTTTCCGTCCGCAAAGGATCCCGAGTTCGAGCGCAATCACCCCGGCCGTGCGACCCTCGAAGGCGTAGTCTTTGCGCCTTATGAATGGTTCACGCGTTGGGAAGATTCCCGCTGGAAGCATCGCGCCGCCGAATATGACGCTTTCAAGCAGACGTTAGCCGCTCGGATCAAAAGTGAAGTGGAACGCAATGTTCCCGCCGTCGCCGGAAAGATCGATCACGCCGAGCTCTCTACGCCGCTCACCACTCGCCACTTCATGAATTACCCGCAGGGCGAAGCTTACGGCCTGGCGGCCACGCCCGAGCGTTTTCGCCTGCGTTCCCTCACGCCTCACACCACCATTCGAAATCTTTATCTCACTGGACAAGACGTAGCTTCGCTCGGCGTGGCGGGCGCTCTGTTCGGTGGCGTCATCACGGCGTCCGCTGTATTAGGCCGCAACTTGATGTCCGCCGTCACCAAGCCCATGCGGGCATCTGCCGTCGCAGTTTAGATACAATTTGGCCCTGGGTGTCACCTTAAATCATCGGGTCAAAGATCGGATCGCATGGCTGGCAGCCTTTCTCGTTGTTGGCGCCTTTTATTTCTGGATCATCGGCATCGGTGCGGAACCGAATCGCTTCGCCTGGAACAGTGGTTTAGATAAATACTACGGCCTGCCGAGCCCCGCTATCGCCAAAGGAAGCTGGGACATCAACGGATACTACGATCTGCTCGGCCGCGCTTTCGCGGACGGCCACCTCTATTTGCCGATCCACCCGCAGCCGGAGTTGCTCGCTCTTCCTAACCCCCAAGACAATCGCTTTAATCAGCCGTATAAGCTCCTCGACGTGGTCCTCTATCAGCGGCGCTATTATCTCTACCACGGTCCCACTCCTGCCTTGCTGTTATTTGCACCGTGGTATCTGATCACCCGGCACGATCTGCCCGAGAACTTCGCCACCTTTGCATTTGCGCTCGGTGGCTACTGCTTCCTCTCGATTTTGTTCCTGCGGATTCTCGCCTTTCTTTCCCGTCCTGTTCCAACCGCTCTGAAGACGCTTTGCCTGCTTGCTCTCGGTATTGGCCAATCGGTGCCGTTCTTGTTGCACCGGGTAAAGGTCTATGAAGTCGCCATCGCGTCGGGATATTTCTGTTTGAGCGCGGGCTTCTATTTCCTGTTTCGGAGCCTGACGGACGTTAACCGGCGAATACTGTGGTCCATACTTTCCGGCCTGGCCTTTGGTTTGGCAATCGGATCCCGTCCCCATCTAGGCCTGGCTGCGGCGTGCGCGTTTGTGCTCCTTCTCCTGAAGCGGTTCGGCCGTCGGGATGTGCTGGCCTTCGTGCTCCCAGTGGTCGCTTGTTGCCTGGCGATCACCGCATATAACTACGCAAGATTCGGCGATCCTCTGGAGTTCGGACTGCGCTATCAACTCGCGGAGAGTTCGTATCAGGATATTCGGTTGTCGAAGGTCAACGTTATCCCGGGCCTCTACTATCTGCTCCTCTGTCCGCCCGATCTCGTTCCGGAATTTCCATTCGTCCGGCTGGCCTGGCGTGAGCCGTTTGATTCATCGGGCACTCTGCTTCCGCCGCGCTATTTTCTCGAACCCACCGGTGGCCTGCTCGGTCTCTGCCCCTTGGCGTTCATCGCCATCCTCACGCCCTTCTGCTGGAAACGATTTAGCGGCAATCGTGACCTTTTCGCCTTCGTCTCAACCATGCTGGTTTTCGCCGGAGCCTGTGCCTTGTTCATTGCCACTACCGGACTGATGTCGCAGCGCTTTGAGGTCGATTTTGAGCCCTTCGTGGTGCTCGTCGCGTGCGCTGTAGCATGCGAACTGCTCGGAGTTTTCCGCGACCGCAGGCGATCGCTCGCGTCCGCGGCGCTGGTTATTCTCCNNCTCTATACTCTCGCCGCCAATGCGGCGCTTGCACTGCAAGGCCCTTACGACCAGTTCGTTCAGGCGAGCCCGGACGCGTACGTCCACTTGTCGAAATGGTTCAGCCCCGTCGCTCGGTTTCGGCTCTTAGAGAATCCAGAGCTTCGCCTTCAGGCTTCATTCGAGTTCTCCGAGCCATGCAAGCCGGAGCGCAAACCGCTGATATCGATTGGTGAATTCGGGTCTCGGTACTTGCTTTCAGAGGCTTGCTGGCCCGATGGACGGATGCAGCTGGATTCGGAGACTTCCGTTCAATCTTCAGAGCACCAGTCCGTGGATGTGGCTTATGCTCGGGGGTTCAATCTCGTAGGACTCACATTCACGCCGGAGGACCGCACCATGACCGTTAGTTGGAACGGTAAGGTGGTGCTTCGCCACCGCCTGCGATTTCTAATAACGGCGTCCTCCCAGATCCATTTTGGTTGGGACCCTACCTGGGGCAACAAGACCACGTTTCCGCGCCAGGTAATGGTCTTTCAGCAAAAAATATCGCAATCAAGCCCACCCATCAAACTGCCATAGCAGTGTCGTAACAATGCAGGGAATTAGTTCACAAACATCAGACATAATAAGGGCACCGTTGCATTGGTATCAAATTCTGTGATATCTTTGCCTGCCAAAGGGACCAGGAGGTTCTATGAGGACGATCGCCACTCTGATTGTGTGCGTCATGAGTCTCAGCGTAACGTGGGCACAGTCGCAAAACACTTCTCAGATCACAGGAACAGTTCAGGACGCTTCCGGCGCACCCGTGCCCGGCGCCCAGATAAAAGCTACTCAAACCGACACCGGCGTCAGCCGCGTGGTCAGCTCCGAAAATGACGGCGTCTACGTGCTGCCGAATCTGCCTATCGGACCTTATCGCTTGGAAGTGACTAAGTCTGGTTTCAGCACCTACGTTCAGACCGGCATCGTGTTGCAAGTTGCTACCAACCCCACCGTCGACATTTCGCTGAAAATCGGCGCGGTCAGTGAACAGGTGCAAGTGGAAGCCAATGCCGCGCTGGTGGAGACGCAGGCTACCGGCGTTGGAAACGTGATGGAGACCCAGCGCATTGTGGAATTGCCTCTCAATGGCCGCCAAGCTACCGACTTAATCCAATACACCGGGGCCGCGCTTGTCTTGGGTACCGCGGGTAACGGCGGTTTCCCGGGCACCGTGCAGTTCTCCATCGCCGGCGGACAGGCCTTTGGCGTCGCGTTCTGGCTGGATGGCAGCGTGTACAACAATCCCTGGGATCTGGCGAACATGCCTCTGCCTTTTCCCGACGCGCTGGCGGAGTTTAAAGTGGAAACCAGTTCACTGACCGCGCAAAACGGCGTTCATGCCGGTGGGACTGTCACTGGTGTCACACGGTCCGGCAGTAACAACTTTCACGGCGATGCCTTCGATTTCGTGCGCAACGGCGACTTCAATGCCCGCAATTTCTTCGCGCCTACCCGCGACACTCTCAAGCAAAATCAGTTCGGCGGGACCATCGGCGGCCCCGTCATCAAGAACAAGCTGTTTTTCTTCTTCGGGTATCAAAACACACTGACCCGTCAGGACCCGACGGCGAACACGGCCGCGACGTTCATTCCCACACCCGCGATGATTACAGGCAATTTCAGCGCCTGCCCGCAGGATCTCAGCGCGTCGGTTCTGGCCGGGCTCCCCGCTGCAATAACTAGCCAGATTCACAACAGCATCATTCCTGCCTCGCTTTTCGACCCGGCGTCGTTGAAGCTGGCGTCGATGCTGCCGGTCTCGAACTCCGCTTGCGGCAACACCGGTTTTGGATTAGTCACCGATGTGAATCAAAACCAATATGTCGGCCGCGGCGATTGGGTAACCAGCTCCAAGAACACCCTGTACGCCCGTTATATTCGCACTCACTTCTTCCGGCCGGCCTCGCTGCAATTCACTCCGAGCAATTTGCTCACCACCACCCAAGGCGAATTGAACGACTCCGACCAATCCTGGGTGGTGGGCGACACTTACCTTTTCAGCTCCACGCTGGTGAATCAGTTCCGCGCGTCTGTGGATCGTCTGGCCGTGTTTCGCAATGAGCCGCCTTACGTGTCGGCTTGCGATTTGGGCGTGCCGGTGTATTGCGGATACGTGCCGCACGAGAGCGGATTTACGGTGACGGGCGCTTTTACCATCGGACCCGGCACCGGCGGCCCGGCCAACAATCACACCACCCCGCTGCAGATCAACGACGATGTGAACTGGGTTCACGGCGCTCATCAAATCAACTTCGGCGGCGGCGCCGAGGTATCGAAGATGCTCTTTTATGGGAACGTCTACTCTCAAACTAACTGGACGTTCAACAACCTCCCAGCATTCCTGCTGGGTCAATTCAGCACCAATTCGATGTCCCTGCCGAACGACCTGACGCAAGAGAAGTGGTTCATGAATTTCTACGTGCAGGATACCTGGAAAGTGACTTCGCACTTTACGGTGAACTATGGGTTGCGGTGGGAGCCGTTTTTCCCACCGTCCGAAATCAACGGCTCGGTGTACAACTTCAGTCTGCCGAACCTGATCGCGGGCGTAAAGAGCACGCAATTTGTGAACGCCCCTCCCGGGCTCAGTTATCCGGGCGATCCCGGCTTCAACGGCAAGACCGGCGAAAATAAACAATGGAATCTGTTTGCGCCGCGCGTGGCTGTTGCTTGGGACCCCACGGGTCAAGGAAAAATGGTGATCCGCGCCGGGTTTGGAATCTCGTACGACTATGTGGCCGGCGAGCTGATGGTGAACTCGGCTGACGCCCCGCCCTACGGCGGCACCGAAATCTGGGCGGGTCAGTTCAGTAATCCGTACGCCACCAATCCGGGCGGAAATATCTATCCTTATACGGTCAACAAAAATGCGCCCTTTGCTCCGGCCGGAACTTACATCTATCTTCCGCCGAACCTGAAAACACCCGAAACCGAACAATGGAATCTGGTCATTCAGCGGCAGTTCGCTAAGGATTGGCTGGTGTCGGCCAGCTACATCGGAAGCGAGAGCTACCACCTGTGGGATTCCTATCAGGCCAATCCCGCGGTTTACATTCCCGGAACTTGTACCGCGGGTCAATACGGCCTGGTCAAACCTGGGCCGTGCTCCACTACCGGAAATCAGAATTACCGGCGCCAGTTCGTGCTCAACGGATATCCGGGAACCCTGTTTGCCAACGGCTCGCCCGCCTTCGGGTATGTGGATTCCTTCGACGACGGCGCCACCTCTAGCTATAACGGCTTGCTGCTGCGCCTTTCGAAACGCTTCAGCCACGGCTTCAGCATGGATGCGAACTACACCTGGTCCCACTGCATCGGCGACCTTTCCATCGGCGACAGTACCGGCAACGCCGGGCAGGGATTAGCGATTGCCAATAACCGCAACTATGACCGCAGCAACTGCCAGTCGAACGAAATCGGCGGAACATTCTCCGCCGACCGCCGCCAGATCTTCAATCTGACCACGGTGTATCAGACTCCTAAATTCTCGAACGCCTGGGCTACCAGGTTGTTCTCCGACTGGCAACTCGCGCCGATTTACAGCTTCAAATCGGCGTACTGGATTTCGGCCTACCTCTCCACCGACGTAGCGTTGAACGGCGATACCGCGAACGAACGGCCGGTGCAGGTATTGTCGAATCCGTTGTGCGCCGACCCTCGCCCCAGTTGCTGGATTAATCCGGCCGCGTTCACCAGCCCCGCGCCGGGCACGCTGAGCGCTCTGGGCCGCAACAACATCCCCGGCCCGCATTATTTCGGACTCGATACCTCGCTTACCCGGGACTTTCGAATCCGCGAAGCTTACACGCTGCAGATCCGTGGTGATGCTTTTAACTTGACGAACAGCTTTCGCGCGGGTATACCGCTCCCCAGCTTGCAGGCCGGCACCTCGGGTGTTAATACCACTTTTGGTACGCCCACCTTCGGACAGATCACCAGCGCGCTCGACCCCCGGATCATCCAGCTGGCGGCGAAGTTTTCGTTCTAGCGTTTTGAATTGATCGTGCGCTGCCCGTCAAACCGAGCCGCGCACGATCGAAGCGCCTAATTCCCGATAAACAGATTCAGCGTCTGCGTCCCGGGCGTTCCATTCAGCGTAAACGTCAGTGGAGTTGTATCGCTTGCCGGAATATTCGGCACCACTACGTTGAATTGATAAAGCCCCACAAAGGTTGGCGTCAATCCCGCGTACTTCACTTGAGCGGCCATGCCGCCAATGGAGATATTCAAGGAATTGGTCAGGTTGTTGGCTGCCTGATCGATCATGCCTCCCGGAGTGCCATCGGAAACCGGCCCAAACCCGATACCATACAGGATCAGCGTATCCCCCGGCACCGCGCGCTTGGCAGCCACGCCGGCCGTACCCGGCGGCAAATCGTAAAACCCATCCGAAAACTCAGCCACAGCGTATTGTGTGTTGTTGATTTTGAATGCCGGCGGAGCCAGCAGTCCCGGCTCTGTCGCACTTACATTGGTATTAAACGGAGCACTGGCTCCGGCCGCTGTGCTGACAATCACTGGCTGCGATCCGGTGGCCACGTTGGACGCAACTTGCACGTCTACTTGCGCCGGACTCACATAGAACACAAACGCCGGTTGGCCGCCCACCGTAACCATCGTTCCGCCTACTGAGGTTGGAGCATTGTTGCCCTGAAAGTTCGCTCCTCCCCACTGCGTAGTGGTGGTCGCCAGGTTTTGTCCGTAAATCTCGATCCAGGTTGCGGGCGCTATCGAACTGAACCCTCCGTAATCGCTCGCCGAGATCACGGCTTGGATGATCGGAGCTACGTTGAGAGTGCCGTTTACCGGCCCGCTTTGTATGGCGCCCGGCGTCTGTCCCACCGTCCCCGGGTCGCAACTCGATACAGCAGTTCCCGTGCACGAAAACAAGCCTTGCACGTAAAATAGCGAGCCGGAATTTGGATATGTTACGGACGTTCCATTGCTCTCATTGAACACAAAAGAGAGGCCGCCCTGGCCAGTGAAGGAAAGGCTGAACAATTCGCTTCCCGGCGCCGTAATGGCAAGCAATGGCGACGGTCCGTTGCCGGGATAAGTAAGCGTGTAGACCCAAGTGCCACCTGGTCCAAGCCCCGTAAATGGTCCCGAGAGGACGCAGGTGGTCTTCGTTCCGTCGTAGGAACAATTGCCCCACGTGATTCGCGATTGGCCATTACCGCTGGAGTTCGGCCCGATACCGGTTAAGGTTAGATTTTGGGTGCTTTGCCCCAGGTTGATTTGGGCGAAGGCTTGCTGCCCGGCCCCGAAAATAAGACAGAAAAGTCCTGCAAAGATAATGCGTTTCAAATGGATATGCCCCCGAGGCCGCTAATTCGCGGCGTCAGTCGATTGTAACACTGCTAACAATTGGTAGGCCTAGATCCGCTGGTACTCGTAGACCGTCAGAGCGCTCTCCACATCCCCAGTGTGCTTGATCTGCGCTGGCTCAAACAACATCACTTCCACTTCCTGCTCGGCCACCGGCCGGTGCTCCACGCCGCGCGGGACAATGATGAAATCGCCTTCGTTCAGCGTCACGCTCCGGTCCCGAAAGTCCATGCGAAAACTTCCACGGACCACCAGGAAAAACTCATCTTCCTGGGCATGATCGTGCCACACGAATTCGCCCTGAAACTTCGTGAGCTTTACGTGCTGGCCATTCAGCTCGCCCACAATTCGCGGATTCCAGTGGTCGCTAAACATTGCCAGCTTTTCGCGAACGTTGATCTTCTCCATGCGATGAGATTAGCAAACTCTGTCACAATTTCAGTTCGGGGATCGTTATCCTGTTGTGAACGCATTGCGCGAAACACTGGCGGGCGATATTGCCTCGGACCCTCCAGTTGGTGAAATCGATTTCGACCTGGAGGCCTTGTTTCGCGCCCACTACGTACGCATTGCCGGAGTGATCGCCCGAGTGGTTCGCGATCGCGCCCGCGCCGAGGAACTAGCCGTCGAGGTGTTCCTAAAATTTTCCCGGAACCCCAAGGCGCAAAGCTCGAATACGCCCGGGCAAAACCTGGAGGCCTGGCTCTATCGGACCGCGGTTCGGCTAGGGCTAGATGAGCTTCGCCGTCAAACCCGGCGTCTGCACTATGAAAGTCTCTTTGGGTTCGCACCGGTCGCCGCCGCGCCGAGTCCGGAAGAGCTTCACGCCGCTTCCCAGGAGCGTGACAGAGTGCGCAAGGTTTTGAGTGCGATTGCGCGCCGTCAGGCTGAATTGCTGGCCCTGCGCAGCCACGGCCTGAGTTACGAAGAATTAGCGTCGGCGCTGCATCTGAATCCGGCTTCCGTGGGCACTCTTCTCAGCCGGGCGCAGCATTCGTTTCGAAAGGAGTATATCCAGCGATATGGAAAACAATAACGATTGGGTGGATGACCGTCTCGGTGCGCTCAGCCCCGATAACGAATGGACTCCCGACGTCAACAGAGGTCTCGCGCGGCTGCGGGATCGCACTAAGGCCGGCCGCCTGGAAGGTCATAGTTGGAAACCCTCCCTGCCGTGGTCTGCCGCCGCCGGAATCGCCTGCCTGGGCTTGATAGCCGCGTTTCCCGCGCCCCGCGCAGCCGCTCAATACTGCCTCAATTGTTCAGTCGCGCTTTGGCAGAATCTCGCGACAACCAAAGTGGTCCGCACCAACTTAATACCAGAAGGCACTCGCAGGCCTGCGTCCGATTTCATTTTGAACGACGCTTCGGGTCGCCCCGTTCAGCTTTCCGCGTTCAAAGGCAAAGTGGTCCTTCTCAACTTCTGGGCCACCTGGTGCGGCGCTTGCAAAGTGGAGATCCCCTGGTTCATGGATTTTCAGCAGACTTACGCAGGCCGCGGCTTCCAGGTCCTGGGAGTCTCTATGGATGAAGATGGCTGGAAGGTAGTGAAGCCGTACATCGCCGAGAAGCGTGTCAACTACCCGGTGATGATCGGCGCTTCGGGCGTAGCAAGCTTTAACATCGAGGCCCTTCCAGTCAGCTTCCTCATCGATAGGTTGGGGCGAGTGGCTTCCATGCATCCCGGCCTGATGAGCAAGAACGACTACCAGGCCGAGATCGAAAAACTGCTGACCGAATAGGCTGCCAGTGATATTGCGCAAGCCATCGGCTGCCGGCGCCCAAGGTAGTTTCGTTGCGGCGTTCGCGCCGGTTCGATGAATCCTTCGCAAAAACCTTACAGGGCTTGTATTCTACAACCGGCAAATCAGCAGTTCCCGCTCGTAAATCATCTCCGGCGGCAAATGATCGTGTAACGTCAGGAACAATTCCTCGTGCGCCATCACTTCCGATTTCCAGGCGTTCCGGTCAAAAGCCTGCAGTTCGTCGAACTGCTGCTTCGAGAAATCGAGCCCCTTCCAGTCGATGTCTTCATAGCGCGGCATCCAGCCGATGGGCGTTTCTTTCCCAAGCGCTCGTCCATGTGCCCGATCCACAATCCACTTCAGCACGCGCATGTTCTCGCTGAACCCCGGCCACAGGAATTTGCCGTTGGCATCTTTGCGGAACCAGTTCACGTTGAAGATGCGTGGGGTCTCGCTCAGCGTCCGTTGCATTTTGATCCAGTGCCGGAAATAATCGCCCATATGATAGCCGCAGAATGGCAGCATCGCCATCGGATCGCGCCGCACTTGCCCCACGCCGCCCGTCGCCGCAGCGGTAGTTTCTGAACCCATGGTCGCGCCCACATACACGCCCGCGCTCCAATTGAACGCCTGGTATACCAGCGGCATCGTAGTCGCGCGCCGGCCACCAAAGATCAGCGCGCTGATGGGCACGCCATGTGGATCTTCCCACGCCGGATCGATGGTGGGACACTGCGACGCAGGCGCGGTGAAACGCGAATTGGGATGCGCCGCCTTGGCGCCCGTATCCTTCGCGATCTCAGGCGTCCATCGGTTGCCCTTCCAGTCCTGGCACTCGGCCGGCGGTTCGTCCGTCATGCCTTCCCACCACACGCCGCCTTCAGGCGTCAGCGCGACATTAGTGAAAATGGTGTTACGCGCCAGCGCCGCCATCGCGTTCGGATTGGTTTTCACCGACGTCCCCGGTGCAACTCCAAAAAAGCCAGCTTCCGGATTGATCGCGCGCAGACGCCCATTCTCATCCGGCTTAATCCAGGCGATGTCGTCGCCCACCGTCCACACTTTCCAGCCGTCGAATCCCTTGGGTGGCACCAGCATCGAGAAATTCGTTTTGCCGCACGCGCTGGGAAACGCGCCCGCTACATAGGTCTTCTCGCCCTTGGGATCTTCCACGCCCAGGATCAGCATGTGCTCCGCCATCCAACCTTCGTCCCGCGCAATGTTCGACGCGATCCGCAGCGCGAAGCACTTCTTGCCCAGCAGCGCGTTGCCGCCGTAGCC
>PKZC01000382.1 GCA_003132905.1 Bryobacterales bacterium
TTATAACCGGACGCCAGTGATCAACGAAGGTGCTTCCAGCGCGCCAACGATTCCAAAATAGATGAGCGCGGCGCCCGCAAGCAGCCGCAAGAGGAGGAGACCCACGCCGGGCCAACCACCAGCAAACGTCGAGAATAGCCGTTGCAAAACACTCCCATTTACAGAGTATGAAATTCTCAACGTAATCGAAACGCGTGAAATTGGGACCCGGCTATCCCCCATTCGGGGGTCTTCCATTAACCCGCGCTAGAGTTCGATAATTCCGCGTTTTACCGCTATCGTTACGGCATGGGTCCGGTCGTTAGCGCCGAGCTTGGCGAGTATGTGCGAAATGTGGCTCTTGACGGTCTCCTCAGCAATGGAAAGCTGACCGGCGATCTCTTTGTTCGCGTTCCCGCCCGCGATCAGCCGTAGCACCTCAATCTCGCGCGAGGACAGGGCGTCCTCCGCAGCATGTTCAACCAATTCGGCGGCCACGTCCGGGGGGATGCGCTTTTGGCCGGCATGGACAGCGCGGATGGTGTCCAGCAGCTCTCTGCGCACGTGCCCCTTCAATATGTAGCCCCGCGCACCCGCTTTCAGAGCCCGTAACACCTGGACATCGCCGGCGTAGGTCGTCAGGACAATGATTCGCGCATCGGGGAATTCGCCGCGAATGCCAATGATCGCCTCGATGCCATTCAGGGTAGGCATCTGGAGATCCATCAGCGTTACATCCGGCCGATGCAATCGGAACTTTTCGATCGCGTCCGTTCCGTTGGAGGCTTCCGCGACCAGCTTCATGTCGGATTCCGCGTTGACCAGCGCCGCGATTCCTTCGCGGAGCAGAGGATGGTCGTCCACCGCGAGAACCCCAATCATGAGTTCGCCGCCTTCTTACGGAATAGCCCAAGAACGGTGCGGCCCGGAGATGTCGTGTATGCAATTGAACCAGGGATGCTCAACTCGATCTCCGTGCCTGCGCCGATTCCAGTCCACACGTCCAGCTTCCCACCGATGCGTTTGGCGCGCTCGCGCATTCCAGGCAAACCGTAGTGGCCGGCACGTCCTTCTGCGACAGTTCCCGCATCCATGCCCTTTCCATCGTCCCGAATGCGCAACTGAAACGAACTCTCGTTATACGTGATTTCCACTTCGATATACCGCGCCTGTGCGTGGCGGAAAGCATTTCGCACCGCCTCACGAGCAATTGCGTAGATCTCGTCGCGCAGGATCGGATGCAGATCCTGCGGCGGACCCTGCACCACCACATGGAACCTTACAGAATCGGACGACAGTTCCTCACCCAGGGCGGTCACCGCCTGCGCCAATTCGTTGGTGACCACTGTCGAGGCACGTAAACCCTGTATCGCATCCCGGCCTTCGCCGATAGCCTGCTCCGTCCGTTCGAGGGCTTCGTCGAGAGCTTGAACGGCCTCTTCGGGGCGCCGGAGGACTATGTTGCGAGCCGCTTGAAAACGGAACATCAGCCCATGAAAACTCTGCAGCAAGGTATCGTGCAGTTCGCGTGCGATGCGCGTGCGCTCACTGACGCGCTCTTCCAGGCGCGCGTTGAATTCCCGGGCGATCTGCAGCACGCGGTATCGATAGAGCGCCCAGAACAATGCCAGAAAAGCAGCGGCGCAAGACACCTGGAACCAAAGCGTTTGATAGTACGTTGGGGCGACAGAAAAATCGAGAGAAGCGCCGGCTTCATTCCAGACGCCGCTGTTATTGCACGCCATTACGCTGAAGCGGTAATTCTTAGGCTTGAGATTGGTATAGAACGCCTGCCGGCGATTCCCCGCATCCTGCCATTCGCCATCGTAGCCTTCCAGTCTGTAGCGAAACAGCACCTTCTCCGGCGCAACCAGGCTGAGCGCCGTATAGTCGATTTCGAGGTCGCGGACCAGCGCCGGAAGGCGCAAACTCGCCTTTTCATCGGAGGGGACGTCGTAAGTCTGATGATTGGCGGTGACCTGCTCGATGCGCACCGGCGGCACAAGCCGGTTAAATGGAAGATGGCGCGGATCGAGCACGCTGACGCCGTCCGATGGCAGGAACCATAATTGTCCACCCGCGGACTTGGCGGCGTGCGGTGAGTAGTAATCATAATCTTCAAGAGTCCTGACACCGTCGGAACTGTCCAAAACCTTGGCTTGGACGGTCGGCTTCGCGTCCTTATCTTTGTCCATCGCGGCGGCCCACGCGTCCAACTCAGAGCGCGCAATTCGCACTAAGCCGCAGGTCATGTATAGCCAGAACGAGTGGTCATTGTCCTCCAGCGTCCAATTAGTCGCATCACAGGGCAACCCGTTCTTGCTCGAAAGCGTGGCGAGGCGTCCGTTCTTCAGCCGGCTGAGCCCACCTTCGGTGGCCGCCCAAAGGGTTCCGTCGGGATCCGAGCGAAGGTCGTTCACTCGGCCCTGGCCCAACCCGTTCGAGGCTGAATAGGAGGCGCGAACCTGGCCGTCAGCGAAATAAACGATGCCGCCCCCATAAAATCCAACCCACGTGCCGTGCATTGCGGGACTAACGGCGAGGGATAGCGCGATGTCATTATGTCCCAGGCTAGTCCAAGGATACATTTGGACCCTGCCGTCATTTAGCAAATGAATGAGACCGTGATCCTTGTTGGCGATCCATAGATCACCGGCTCCGTCCTCGGTAATGGAATACACTGGCCCGCCGGGGACATTCTTAACAGGGACGAACCGACCATTCTCAAGGTAGCCGAACTCGCGCAGCGTCGATGCCCAGACTCGCCCCCGACTGTCTTGAAACAGAGATCCCGCGTAATTTCCATTGAGTAGCCCGAAGCTTGTAATCCGCCCGTTGTTCCATCGGTCTATACCGCGCCGAGTACTGAGCCAAATGCTGCCATCCCGATCCGGGAGAAACGACACGACGCTGGGACTCGACAAACCCTGATTGTCGGAAAGCGTGGGGACGGCGAACTCGCGAAAACGGTCTAGCCCGCCATGGGTGCCCACCCAAAGACTGCCTTCACGATCCTCAAAGAGCGCCGAAACGTAATCGCTGGAGAGTCCATCGGCCTGTGCGAAAACGTCCGTCCTTCCCCTGTGGACACGCGCCAGGCCCGCGTCTGAAGTTCCGATCCATAGATCCCCATCGCGATCGCGGAGCAGGCTCGAGACGGTGAAATGCTGCGCGGAATTTGGGATCGGATATGCCTCGATTTTCGTCCCAACGATTCGCCGGATGCCGGTGCGCGGGCCGAACAAGAGCGCGCCGTTATCGGCTTCAGCCAGACCTCGGATTCCCATGCCCGGCCCCGCTGCCGGATAGAATTCCGGAGGGCCAGGTTTCCATCGCCACAGTCCGTCCCGCACTCCCACCCAGAGATTGTGCCCGCGGTCTTCATACAGGCTGCGAATTCCGTTAACAAAACCTCCGTCCTCTCCATAGCACTCGACGCTGCCGCTGCCCTTGCGAATCGCGCACAGCTTTGCAGGGGGCGGAAACCCGTTCCCGCCGACCCATACCGTGCCCTCACTGTCCTCGATCATGGGAGCGCGAACAAACTGTCCGGCAAGCTCCGGGTACTGGGTTAGCTTCCCGTCCTTCCAGCTCGCAAGTCCTTTCGAGGTGCCGATCCATAGAGTCCCGTCTCGCGCCGCGAGCAAGCTGAAAACGCTGTTGGAAGGCAAATGCTGCCCCTGCGGTGGCTGCCATGGCACAGTCCGGACGCCATCAAAGCGCAGCAGCCCGAATTCCGTCCCCAGCCATAGATAACCGTCCGGCGTCTGCGCAATCGAGCCGATGGTGCCCTTCACAAAGCCGTCCCGGACTCTCCATGCAGTGTGCGCGTACTCGCTGACGTCCAGCGCCGGATTCAACGCCAACGCGCATGGGCAGACTAGTGTGAGCAGGCCTAGGACGCAAACGGTTTGTTTCTTCCGATCACGGTCCATGTGAGATATATTATCCCGCTTCCTACAGAAGTCAGAATTCAGAAGTCAGAATTCAGAAGCCAGATGTACTATCCCTATTTCTGATCGCGCGCCGTTCTCGTAGAATTGAAAAGACGGTTTCTGATGAACTATCGATCTATCGCTTTGTTCATCGCAGCAGCTATGATATTGGCTCCGCTGCGTACTGCGGCTCAAACCATTACTTCAAAGCGGACTCCTCCACGAACTGCTGACGGCCGGCCTGATTTTCAGGGGATATGGGACAACGCCACGCTCACGCCCTTTGAACGACCCACGGAACTTGAAGGAAAGGAATTTTTCACCGCAGCAGAGGCGGCTGAATTCACCAGAGCGGCTCTGAAGCGCGCGAATCGCGATCGTCGTGGTGCAACCCCCCAGGAAGATGTGGAGGCCTCGTATAACGAAGCCTGGATGGACCGCGGGAGCAAAATTTTTCCCAACCTCCGCACTTCCCTTGTCGTGGACCCCGCGAACGGACGAGTGCCTCCTTTAACTACCGGGGCGCGCGAAGCAGCCGCCGTCCGCGCAGCGGTTCAGCAGCGGCGTCCTGAAGGTCCGGAAGATCTCGAATTGTGGACCCGTTGCATTCTAGGGCGGACCTCCGGCCCTCCTATGATTCCGGGTGCGTACAACAACAACTATCAGTTTGTCCAGACTCGCGATACCATCGCGATTGACGCTGAGATGATACACGAGGTGCGCATTATCCCGCTGCTCACGCAGGGTAAGACTCGCCCACATATCTCATCAGCCATCCGCCTATGGATGGGTGATTCAGTTGGACACTGGGAAGGCGACACGCTGGTGGTGGACACCACCAATTTCACGGACAAGACTCACTTTCATGGATCGGACCGCAACCTGCATGTGATCGAGCGATTTACCCTCACGGGTCGGGATACTCTCCGGTATCGGTTCACCATAGATGACCCTACCGCGTTTACCAGGACGTGGACTGGCGAGATCATTATGAGCAGGGCTCCCGGACCCCTCTACGAATACGCTTGTCACGAGACTAATTACTCGCTCCCGGATATACTCGCCGGCGCTCGCGCCGAAGAGAACCAAAACAATCCGAAAACCCAGTGAGGAGAGCGATCCAGTGGAGTGGAAGCGTGGCTCTTTTCTGCGCGATTTGCTCGGCGCAGACGGAGCGGCTGTTCATCGGCACCTATACCAATACAGACGCGCACAGCCGCGGGATCTATTCCGCGCTCTTTGACCCGAACACGGGGCAGCTCAGCGAACTGACTCCGGCGGCGGCAACAGCGAACCCATCTTTCCTTGCGCGGCACCCTTCGCGCCCTTTTCTGTATGCGGTGAATGAAGAGCGCGAGGGTTCGGTGAGCAGTTTCGCTATTGGCCGCGAGGGGGGACTGAAGTTTCTTGGCAAGTCTTCCACGGGCGGGGCGGCACCGTGTCATCTCATCGTGGACCGCAGCGGAAAGTGGCTGCTGGCGGCCAACTACGATGGCGGCAATCTTGCCGTGTTGCCGATACTGCCGGATGGAAGGGCGGGCCAGGCGAAGGTGATTGCGTTTCATGGATCGGGGCCGAACCCGCGTCAGAAGGAGCCGCATCCGCATGAGATCGTGGAACTGGCAGGCAATCTGGTTCTCGTGCCTGACTTGGGAACGGACCGCATCGCGCGGTATCGTTTGAATCCGGAAGATGGAACGCTTGCTCCGGCCGATCCCGCGGAAATCCGTCTGCCGCCGGGATCGGGCCCGCGCCACTTGGCCGTCTCGGCGGATGGAACGAAGCTCTACGTTGCAAGCGAACTGACGAACACCGTGACCGTGTTTTCCGAAAGCCGCATGGTCCAAACCGTCTCACTTCTCGCGCCTCACGTTGAAGGAGGGAACGCGGCGGCGGAAATTGCGATCCATCCGAACGGGCGATATCTCTACGCGTCCGTTCGGGGCGCGGATAACATCGTTGTATTCGCGATCGATCCCGGCACCGGGTTGCTGACACAGAGGGGCGCCGTGCGCACAGGGGCCAGTCCCCGCTTCTTTATGATTGACGCGAGCCGCAAGTGGCTGCTGGCTGCGGGGCAGGTTTCCAACACGATCACGATCTTTGGAATCGATTCAGCCACGGGGATGCTGTCTCCGAAACAGAACCCGGTTAACGTCCCCGCTCCGGTATTTATCGGGGCTTATCGGAGCTCGAAGTAGGTATATTTCATGCTCCACGAGAACTCTTCACCGGGAGCGGCATGAATCTTCACTAACGGCTCAACCGCGAGCACCGCGCGGATCGACCACAGAGATTCACTCTCTAACGGACGATCGCCAGTGATTCGCAGACCCGCGTGGCTGCGATTGTTTTCGATGCGCACGTCGTAATCTTTGGGGTCGGTACCGAAGCCTTCTATGGGGGTGGCGACCCGGTCCTGGTTGATCAGAAGTTTTCTGTAAACGATCTGGTTCCCGCGAATTTCGGCGAGCGCGGCGTCCGGAGGACGGTGCGACTGAATGGCGAACGGCACGGTGATGGTGTAGTCCGGCCCGGGTGCAGCTCCATCAATGCGCAGGAAATTGTGATTATAGACGTTCGTATCGATCGGCTTCGGTCCGGTGTTTCTGAGCCTGTGCCTGATGGTCATCTCGTTCTTCGAAACAGAGACCGTTTTGCGGTAGACATAGCCGTACCCGGATTGTGGATCAGTGAGGCTTTGTGTGAACTCGATGGACTGGGCTGTCTTTTGAACCGCCCAAGTTCCGCCATCAACGAGTTCATACAAGCGAAACTGGTCGTACTCGGAATCGGCTGGCTTGCGCAGCGCGCCAACGCCGATTTTGACAAAAGTACCGCCCGCTTTCGCCTCGTTAATCCGAGTGGTTGATTCGCCCCGGTGATAAATTCCTCGGCCGGACCGACGGCCGCCGTACACGGGCTCGCCACAATATCAGCGCCATCGTAAGTGAAGTCGCGGACACTCGGATCGACCCTCTGGAACCAGGGACCGTAATATTCATGGCCACGATAGATGAGGCTGTCGATCATTCCGGACCAATCGAAACGGGAGGCGCGATAGAAGCCGGTCCTGGCGTCGGGAAGATAGAGCTTGACCTGCAGATCGCCGCTGGAGATTTCCGCCGACGGATATTCCGCCGCGCAAAGCGATGCAGCCGCAAGGCACGCTGCGAGGCCAATTCGAATCATCGCTAACACTATATTACCGTCAGGCCGGGATCGATTCTCAATGGTGAATCGACACAAAAGCGTTCGATCGTCAATGCGGCTGAAGCGTTCGAAGACGTGCAGATTCTCGGTCGATCCACGAATCCAGGTCGCGGCGGTGAAATTAGACGTGTCGACGACGAGCGTGCTTTTTAGTCTTCCGTTGAAGGTTTTGGCGTGACGCTTCGCTCCGCAGCTCCAGTATTGCCGGTTGCCTGATCCAGTTCTTTGAGGGTTCGCGGGTAACGCGTCAAGGGTTTGACCTCACGTAGGCCCTTTTCCCTTATGTATTCCTTGCCAATCTCTTCGGCGACCTGCAGCAGATATGTCTGGTGTGGGTAAGCCTCTACGGCTCCCTCGAACAGCACGTAAAACTTTGCTATCCGGAAGCCTTCGTCAGCCTCATAGAAAAGTGCCTTTTCATTTGTCTTGAAATAATCAAACCTGTCTTTCAAGATCGTGCTACGAATGGAGTTCAACGCCATCCTTGCATCTTCCTTAACTTCTGGCGTTCCTCCTTCGGCTTCTTTCACAATTTGTACTGCCTCAAGCAACGTTCTGTAGTTCAACCGGAACTCTTCCTCCATGTGCTTCAGAATGTTTTTCTTCATCAGGTGTCTGGAGATTGACGGCCTCACGTACTCCATCGCAATGCTGCTCAGAATGCCCAACAATGCACCAACGCCTGCGCTGATGAGGGTCTTCTCCCATTCAGACATTCCCGGCTGTATCGGCAACTGGTCAACAGTGACATGGATCGGCGGTAGATACTGCGCGGCGGCTTGGAGCAGGGCAAGCATTGCAAGCTAGTCAGGGTTTCTTCTGCTTCTCGACGTAAGCTTTAATCAACTCTACCGCCTTCTCGATTGGCGTAGCGATGATGATGCCGGTGTTTGTAACTGTCGTTGCGTTCGGCATGGCCTTTCCATCAACATTGAGGGGACTGTTCTCGTTTCGAAAACCGCCGATTACTGCGATGAGCTTTTGAACTCTAATGTTCGTGAATGGTGAAAACATATCAGGTGCAACTACGGGCCCACCCGAGAAACCCGGATTGTTCAGCCCATCGAGAAGAATCAGCCTTTCGTTCTTGTCTCCATCCGGCATGATCGCTGAACAATTTACCTGGGCGGAAACGTACGCATGCTTTATCAGCGCTACTCCGCCTGCGCTGTCGCCAGCGAAGGTTGTATAGAGACCATAGGGAAAGCCCAGGAAATATGCTTCCTGACCGAACGCAAACTGGTATGGATATGGGATGGGCTCGGCAGCGGTCAGTTTTTTGTCGTTTGGAACCAACACGGCGACATCGACACATTTGTTTTTTCCGAGAAGCACCGTCACCGGATAGGATTTCCATGCCTTGTCGGACGGCCCCAGCAACTCAACCGTAGCCTTATCGCCAGCGTTCTCCATGAGGTGCCTAGCCGTCACGAAATACTGCCGATCCTCGTAATCCAGAATGAATGCCGTACCCGAAAAACCCCTGAACTGGATTTCATAGACTCGCGTCAAAACATTTCCGGTCGGCTGAGAATATCCAGCCAAGCCGCAGAAAAACGCAATTACACTTATTAGCCGACGCATTTGCTTGAATGTATCACGGCAGAAAAAGCAAATTTATTGGTAAGCCGATCTTTTTTGCGATCGGGCGCATGTTGCACTCCCGGCGTAGCGCCGCAACGATTTCCGAAGCTTTAAACCGAGCTCGACCCTTATCTCTGCTGGCACCTCAGGCCTCCAGCCCCCCACGAAAGGTTCAGTCTGCCTTGGTTGGAGCAGTGCTTTATCGATTAGGGTTCATAATGACGACGCGCTAGGCAACCCTTGTAGGCCCCCTACGTCACAATGACCACGAGCTTACTTCCCGTCCACCGAAAACGCCAGCAGGACGTTGCCCGGCATGCCTCCTAAGTTCCCATACCCGGAGTTGACGTAAACCATTCNNCACTGCCGGGCCGCCGCCGTCTAGCGACCCGCCACGCGCTTTCCCGCCGTTCACCGCGTCGTATTCGCGGGCTGTGTCGAAATCCCAAATGATTTCGCCCGTGTCGCTTCGATATGCGCGCAGGTGTCCGTCTACCGATCCCGAAAACACAACACCGGGAATCGCGGTGACGGCGCCCGATTGCGCCGGACTACATTTCGGGCGCGTACCGCATCCGGGCGGAACCGCGCTCCACACCTGCTCGCCGGTTTGCAATCGTAGCGCGAACAAGCCTCCGCCCTTGGCCGGATCGAGCTCCATCGTAGACTCGTCTGGAGCGTTGGGATTCGTCACCACATGGAAGACGACGTCGGAAAGCGCGACATACATTCGATCCGAGTCCGCGGCCGAACCCCATTGAATTCCGCCGAGCGCGCCACCTTTCCCGACGCGCCTTTGCCACAGGACCTCGCCTTGCCGATCCGGATCAACAGCGTGCGCCACGCCGGATTTCTGGCCGAGGACTAACGCCCGTTTCCCGTTCGGGAGCGATACCAAAATGGGCGGCTGACCGAAATCCGCGTCCGGCCCGTTCGAATCCGGGCAATTCGTTTTCACCGCTCGATCACAATCCACGGTGTAAGCGTCGTCAGCCGTTAGTTGACGGGACCAGAGCATCTTGCCCGTAGCGCGTTCCAGGGCCAGGACCGCATCGCTGGTCCCGGTAGGTGGATCGGAGTAATTGTCACCCGTGGCGACATATATTGCATCGCGCTTCTCATCGATGGTTGGCGTCGACCACACACCGGCGCCCGATGGTCCCCAGCGCTGAATGCCACTCTTGGTTTTCGTGGTCGGCTTGGGAACCTCAGCGACAGTGTAAGTTTTCCAGATCTGCTTGCCCGTGACGCCGTCCAGGGCTACGACACTGCCGCGAAACGTGCAGCACTCCGCGGTAGGCATCGCCGCGCCGGTGCCCTCTTCGCCGGACGAAACTCCGAAATAGACCACGCCCCGATAGAAATTGGGAGCAGCCGTGATCATGGTTGCGTAGTGATCGTCGACACGGGTCTTCCAAAGCAGCTTGCCGCTGGCGAAGTCGACCGCGTATGCATTCCCAGCCGCGTCGCCGAAAAACACGGCGGAGGCGTTACCCAACGGACCCGCGATGACCCCACCGCGGATTGGCGCAGCGGTATCGAAAACCCAGTAAACGCATCCCGTTTTGGCGTCGAGCGAGTAGAGCTTGTTCGCCTGACTGCCGGCGAACAACCGGTTGCCCACTACCACCGGCTGGCCGCGCGCGAGCGTAACATCGCCCAAACTAAAGGCCCATTTCAGACGGAGCTTAGGGATGTCGGCGAGGCTGAGGCCGGCGGCTTCCGTCGATTGAAAACGCGCATTCGTCGGGCCGGCTCCGAAGCCGTTCCAACTTGGACCCCGCGTATCGCTTGCTGGTAGAGCGCCGCAGTAGGCGGATTGAGGCAGAGCGGCGCTCTCGCCTTTGATAGATCCGCCACTCAGGTAACTGGCGAGCGCGATGCGCTCCGGAGAGCTCAATCCTTGCGCTTCGATTCGCATCGTGCCTGATTCGAGCGCCCTCATAATGGCGGCGCTACTCATGGCGCCGAGAGCCGAGACAGCGGGCGCTCGACCCGTGGGAGAATCGTGGCACTTCGCGCAGCGCACCTGATACAGCGCCGCCCCGTCCTGAGCGAAAGCCGAGCAAGCAAGGAGCAAAGACCAACACGCTTTCATTGATGTTGGTCAGTATAACCAAGCCGCGACTCGCGGGCGGAAACCGGCGCGCACAATATCACGCCTCCCTAGACAAATCACGCCAAATCGTGTTGGCACACATCTAATCGACGGGTCCTATCAAGGCATGGTAAGGTAGCAAAGATTCTCGCGTTGGGAGGTCTGCCATGAAACTCCTTTTACGTTGCAGCGCTGGTTTTTTAGTGTGTTTGCTTACGCTCGTATGGTCGACACGCCTCACAGCCGACGTTACAGGATCCATTGTCGGAGCGGTTCGCGACAGTTCCGGCAGGGTGATCCCCAAGGCACAATTAGTTGCCACCGAGGTGGATACGAACTCAAGCAAGGCAACATCGTCTGAATCGGACGGCCAATATCACCTTCTTGCGCTGCCGGCAGGCAGGTATCGGATTACAGTGTCGGCGCCCGGGTTCCAGCAGTTCGTCACCAACGACGTCGATCTGAAAGTGAACGATCAATTGCGGATCGATGCGACACTGTCCCCGGGCCCGGTGCAGGAGCGTGTCACGGTGGAAGCGAATGCGGTGCAGGTGGAAAGTGACAGTACACAGCTCGGCGGCACCCTGGAAGCGGCGCAGATTTCAGCCATGCCATTAAACGGCAGGAGCTTCCTGGATCTGCTGCCGCTTCAATCTGGTGTTGCGCCCGCGACCTCCGGCACGATTCCCAGTGACCGCCCAGTCTCCGGCTTGATTTCTAACCCCGGAAACGTGTCCGTGAATGGTCAGCCCGAAAGCGCCAACCAGTTCCTTGTCAACGGAGGGGACGTGAACGAAGGCAAGGACATGGGTGCCGGGCTGGTCCCCAATCTGGATTCGATTCAGGAGTTCCGGCTCATCACCAACAGCTACGACGCCGAATATGGCAAGTTCAGCGGCGCCATTGTGAACGCGATTACCAAATCCGGGAGCAACAGCATCCACGGCGACGCCTTCGACTTTCTACGCAATAGCGACATGGACGCCCGCAGTTTCTTCGAGCCTTCCGTCGGTGAATTGCGTCGCAACCAGTTTGGTTACGCGGTTGGCGGCCCGCTCTGGAAAAACCGACTGTTCTGGTTCAGCGACTATCAGGGAACCCGGCAAGTTCAGGGGGCCGATACAGGCCTGATCCAGGTCCCCACGCAGGCCGAAAAACAGGGGATTTTCGACGCGTCGCAGCTTACGGGTGTGGTGCAGGGCAGCTACTGGGCCCAGGTGCTTTCGCAACGCCTGGGCTACCAGGTAACGAACGGAGAACCGTACACCTCCGTCTTCCCTGGCGGCTCGATCCCAACCCAAGCTTTCGATCCGGTTGCAGTCAACGAGATGAAGTACTTTCCTGTATCCAATATCAACCCGGCTAACGGTCTGTACGAAAACAATAGTGCAAAGGGGACCGTGTCGGACGACAAGATCGGGGAGCGCATCGATTTTGTCAATCAGAAGACGGGTACGTGGTCGTTCTACTACCACCTCGACAATACTTTGGCAGTCAATCCGTTGTCCGGACAAGCGTACATGCCCCAGGCGGCCCTGCCGGGTTTTCCTGATTCTGCGCCGCAACGGGCGCAGATGTTCACCCTGAGCAATACCAAGACTTTCGGGCCCACCATGGTGAATGAAGCCAGGCTGAGTTTTTTCCGTACCAGGATTCAGACCGCGGAGCCCAGTTCCAGCACCACAGTCAGTCTGTCCTCGCAAGGATTCACCACCGGCGTGGGAACACTGGGCATCAATCCTTCGGGGCCGGCGGGCTACCCGCAGTCCCTCCCCCCGTTGCAATTCAACAATTACAGTATTGGTAATAACTGGTTGAATTTGTACCAGGCCAACACGACGTATCAGGCTTTCGACGCACTGTCGAAGGTGGTCGGCTCCCACCAGCTGAAGTTCGGCGGCGAATTTCGATACTATTACCTCAACGTCCGCAACATCTGCGGACCGAACGGGTACTTTTCGTTCAACGGCCAGGAAACCGGCAGCGATTTCGCTGACTTTCTGCTCGGTGCTCCAGCGGGCTACGTACAATGCAGCGAGCAATTTCTGAACAATCGTGCCAAATACGGAGGACTTTTCATCCAGGATTCCTGGAAGGCACGGCCGAATCTGACTGTGAATCTCGGTCTGCGCTGGGAGGTTGACCAGCCATGGTCGGACACCGAGGGCGAAGTCGAGACCATGGTTCCCGGCGCGCAGTCCAAACTATTTCCGACCGCTCCTCCAGGGCTGCTGGTGCCTGGCGATCCTGGCGTTCCGAGCACGGTTTCACGCACTCAATGGGACGCTTTCGCTCCCCGGGTGGGCGTGGCCTGGTCGCCCAGCGTTTCCAGTGGCATTTTGGCGAAGATTCTCGGCGGACCAAACAAAACGAGCATCCGAGCCGCCTACGGAATTTACTATCTCGGCCCGGCAGATCTCGGCAATTTCACCCTGATCGGCGATGCGCCTTTCGGACTTTACTGGGCCAGCACCGCCCCACCTGAGTTCGACACCCCGTTTGCCACTCGTTCGACGGGCCAGTCGCAGGGTGAGCGCTTCCCGTTCACCTTCCCGGTAATCGGCAGCCCGTCAAACGCCAACCTGAACTTCCCCCAATTCTTCCCGATGTACGAATTCACCTACTACAACCGGAACAAGCTCACGTATGCCGAGCATTACAATTTCTCGATTCAGCGGCAGCTTTCCGCTTCCACGGTACTCACGATCGCGTACGTCGGCACACAAAGCCATCACGTCCAGGCGACTCTCTACCCGGGAGAGGGAAGCGCATCGCTTTGCCAGCAACTGAATCCTGAGGGAGCAACGCCCGCTTGCGGCCCTGGAAGTGAAACTTCAACATTCACACTTCCCAATGGCAGTCAGGTATACGGCACACTTTTGCCCGTAGGAAACCCGGCTCTCGGCCTTGGCCCCTTGAACAATCAGGCACTCGCGCAGACATATCACACCGTCGTTTACGGGCCGTCCGCATGGCTGGCCGACATCGGAAATTCCAATTACAATGCCTTACAGGTCACCGCACAACGGAGGGCACGCGACGTAACGTTACTGATCGCGTACACCTATTCGAAATCTATCGACGATTACAACGGGCCCCTGAATCCGACCAACTTTGCCCTCAGTCGCGTTCTTTCGCCATTCGACCTTACGCACAATTTCGTTGCCAGCTACACGTGGGAAATTCCTTTCGATCGTGCGTTTGGCGCCTTGCCTAAGCGCCTGACACGGGGTTGGACCATCAGCGGAATCAGCCGGTTCTCGACCGGTTTTCCTGTTACCCTCAGCCAGGGTAACGATAACGCCTTGACGGCTATCGGCCTTGATGTTCCGTTTGTAACCGGCCCGGTCGTGACTCAAAATCCGCGCAACGCTGGCCCGAACGGACCGAACACCTATTTCCTGCCGGGTTCTTTTGCCGCCGAGGCGGTAGGGCAGCTGGGCAATGCCGCGGTCCGCTCCTTCCACGGACCGGGCATCATCAACACCGATTTCGGAGCATCGAAGAGCATCGCCATCAACGAAAGAATGTCCATCATGCTTCGAGGGGAGTTCTTCAACATTTTTAACCACGCCAATTTCACTGGGGTTGTCGGTAATATTGCCAGCAGCGAGTTTGGCACGGCAACAGGCACAATGCCTGGACGCATCGGACAAGTGAGCGGGAAGTTGATCTTCTGAGCACGCAGGACGCGGCATGGTCCCATTGAGGGTCAGTGTGGCGAGTAGTTCGATTTTGGGTCCTCCTGAACGTGAGTCGATTTACTCTTCACGAGCAAGAGCCGCGAAGGCATTGTCAACCTAGGTCTCGATCTCAATTGTTCTGGCGTCGAGCCATATGCATAAAGGTGCCGTACGGCTGTGTGCCGGGGGATCAGCGATGGTCCGGGCGCACTCTCAGCCTTCTCGAGCAACTCGAAAACACGCTGGATCACTTCGGCCATCGTTTCTGCTCGCTGCCGGCTATTTCTATGCCTTCCAAATCTCTGCCGAAGAGTTCAAACGACTCGCCGAGAAAGCACGCCGCAACCTGGATGAAGCGGGTCTATCGGCTTTTTCGGAGGTGCGGGAAGGAGACGCAATGCAGACGCTGGGAGATCTGGCAGCACCGATCGACTTTCTGTTCCTCGACGGCTGGAAAGATCTTTATCTGCCCGTGCTCGATCTTCTTAAGCCCAAGTTACGCAAAGGGTCCGTGGTTGTCGCCGATAACATCCTTTTCCCACCTATGTTCAAGAAGACTATGAAACGATATGTCACCTACATGCACGACCCGGCCAACGGGTTCCAATCGACGACGCTGCCACTTGGCGCTGGCATTGAATACTCGGTTTTTAAGGGTTAGGGACGGATGTGCAAAGTCCCGAGCCGGGGTGCTGAAAGAGTCGAAGCATGACGCCTGCGGAATAATCCGTGACGACGAAAAGCGGAGGACATCGACTTGGCTGGCGCTAACAGCCCTTCGCATCCACGAACCGATCTTGGCGCAATGGGGATTTCGCGACAGCTTAACGATGAACAACAGCTAGGCCACCCTTAGGCTGTGCTATCCTAGACTTCCCTAACGGCCAAGCATGATGTGACGGAGATCATGCTGCAGCTCACGCGTCGATCCGTTCGGCGGCGGAGCCCTTCGATGTAGGGTTATCTCATCGCAAAGTCGGGAGAAGAGCTCACGTATGCACAAGTACATCATCATGGGCGTTCAGGGCTGCGGAAAAGGCACTCAGGCGACATTGCTCAAGGAGTCGCTCGATCTGGCGCATATCAGCGTCGGCGACATTTTTCGGTGGCACATCCAAAGCCACACCAAGCTAGGCGCCCGCATCAAACGAACCATGGCTGAAGGGCACCTCGTGTCCGACGACGTTGTCGAAGAAGTTGTCAAACAACGGCTGGAGCAGCACGACTGGAACTATGGTTTCATCCTGGACGGCTTTCCGCGAAACTCCCGGCAAGCGGCATTCTTCCTGGAGAGCTACGATATCGACGCCGTGCTGCTGATCGATGTGCCCGATGCAATCGTTCTCGAGCGCATCGTCAACCGCCGCCTCTGCCCAAAATGCAGCCTGGATTACAACCTGATGTTCCACCGGCCCGCGGTGGCCAATACCTGCGATATCTGTGGTGGATTGCTGATCGCCCGCTCCGACGACACATCTGAAGCAGTTCAGGCGCGCCTGCAGGATTATCACACTAAGACACAACCCATCCTGGAGCTGTTTCGGCGAAAGGAGTTGGTCGTTGTCGTGGATGGTACCCGCTCTGCCGCCGAAGTGCAACAGGACCTACGCCGTCAGCTTGTGCAGAAATCGGAACGGACTGTTGCCAGTTGACCCCTCAATCCTGACCGATCAGTGGTCCACCCTCGTTTCCTCCTGGTGGCCTGCTGCTACCAGAAGACCGTTGCTGTAATCGCCCGGCGTCCTATGCCGCGGCTTCGGCGGCATTGAAGCGGACGCTTGCCAGCCGCGAGATATGCCCGACTCCTGCATGGTCACGCCGTAGAGCGCCGAGACGGCTTCCATGGTGCGCTTCGAGTGCGTGATCACCACGAACCGCGTCTACCTGGAGATCTCCTGGAGGAGGCACTTCAAGCGACCGGCGATCACGACCGAAGGCAACCTCCCGGGTTGATTCTTGGCGATAACAGCCCTTCGAGCTTCGGATTGATTCCTGATACAGGCCGTCAGGTTTCGGTTTGTTTCCGTATGCGTTTTCCGCCTCGATTACCAGTTATTGGCCGACTTTATAGGAGCAACCTTCCACGCTTCCATTTGAACGAACCAGTCTTCGGCGGGGGACGCTTCGCGTGGCAGTTAACAATATCCAGGAGAGGCGGACTGTACGTCCGCAGAGGTCAACACTGCTCAAGAATGTATTTCAATGCAGTGGGCCACTGGCGTCCGGTTATAA
>PKZC01000432.1 GCA_003132905.1 Bryobacterales bacterium
CCGATCAAGGCTAGCGACAATCTGGACGCTATCTGCCCATACTGCCAGACGTGGCGGTTGCATGGCTGAGACTTGTCAATCAAGGGCCTCAGCTTCCCTAAACATCCGTCGGTTCCGAGCGTTCAGTCAAGCCGGCTACTGCGAGCGGAGCTTCATGGTAGACTCACAGTTCTGTCCATCACTTTCCGGCGAGCGGTGTCCCCCGAGTCGTATCGTCCCAATGCGTCAGAGCGCGCCCCACAACGCCATTGAGGTCTTCACTCAAAATATACCCTTCCTGAATCAGCATTAACGCGGCTGCGGTCGCGAGGCCCAGATAGGTTGCACGGTTTGCATAGCGTTCTTCGACGGACAGCCGCGGATCGTGATTCAGTTCCCGGGCCACTCGCGTCACCGCGAAAGGGATGTAGGAACCCGTGAGAGGGAGCAGTTCGTCTGGTTGACCGATGGATGGATTTCGGAAATTCCAACCCGTGTATGTCGCCAGCGGTACCGATATGTCTGGCATCCGGATACCTCCCAGTTCGTTTCCGTCGCTATCCACCTTCGGAACGAGAAACGGTAATGGGGATTTCGATGGCTCCCTGTTCAGGTCGGCTCGATATCCGCCTGGAATGGCCAATGGCGAGTGTACGCCCGGCAAGGTCGGGAACCCCACGTTCTCATGTGGCACCAATGTTCCGTCCGCGAGCCTCGGATAACGGCTGGGCGGTGGCGGAACATCTTCGCGCACCCAGCGGTCCATGGCGACCAGCAGGGCGCGCAGGCCCCACGAATACTCGTTGGGATTCGGCTTCTGCTGCCCTTCGCCCTGAGAAGCCAGAAACCCGCCGGGGACGTGCTGGGTTCCTGCGAACAGATAGATTCGGACGTTATCCGGGATCCCCGCGTCTTCACGCCCGTCAAGCGTCGTGTGAATCAGCGCGGCGGAACGCCCACCTCCCCAGTATTCAGTCGACGAATTCGTGTAGAAGATTTTCGGGCGCACCTCCGGGAGCAAGTGCGTCAACAGCCCATCCGACTTGCCCGTAATGGAATCGCGTTGATCCAGATCGAGGTAAGGAAACAGCGTTGCTGTGAAGAACCCGAGACCATTCGGCCTCGCAAACCGCGCATTAAAGTCGTCACCTCGCGCGCCCCCGGCGATGTGCGCAATAACGCCGTCGAACACCCGCCGGTCCTGCTCGTCGGCATTGAACCCTTCGTAAAGAAACTCCCTGAGAAAGCGCCCGTCTTGGGAGGGCCCGAATACATAGGCGTAACGCGCTGGCACGAGCGCACCGGGCTGATGTTTGAACGCGGCGGCGACATCGCGAAGTGCAGCGAATCCCAACCCGGCGACAACGGAGCCCTGAGCCTCATAACTCAACTCATAGACCTGCCCGGCCTGGAAGCCTTTTTCGAGGTACAGAGCGTCACTGGCCGGTACGATGTGTCCATCAACCAGCCGGCCGAACTGCCACTGGTTACGAAGGATGCTGCGCTCCGCTTCCAGGAAGCCTCCCCGCACCGTCAGTGTGTTCTCGGCGCTGGCAAAATCGACGGGAGGGTAGCGGCTGACGTCATTGTAAGAGTTATTCGCTAATGCGTAAGAGGCGCCCGCTTTGTTCGTCGTGAACAATGTCGTCACACGCCCAGTGTTGGGGCGGCCCCGATCTGTGGCAACAGGCGCATCCATTCCCATCAGGCCTGCGCGCTTCGCGACATCAAACTGCCACCCGACCCAGACGAGCGTGAATCCGTTCCGCATCAGAAATCCGTCCCCAAAATCCGCCTCCGTCGTGGGCTCAGCGACCTGTGTCCCGCGGTTGAAATCGCGGAGAATATTTTTTCTTCCCCGATTCAACACGTCGAACAGGGCGACTCTGTTACCACGCCCTGCATCCTTGGGCGCAATCACATAGAGATCGGCTGAGAACGCCACGCGTCCCGCGGCATCGCGCGGAGCCTTCTCAATATCCACGATCCTCGCGTTGCTGGCTTGCGCCGGATCGACAGCGAAGAAGACCTTTCCGACTATTCTCTCGTACGGCCCCGCCAGGCCAAACGACTTTCCTCCAAGCACATCGGCCCGCGAGCTGATCTCTATGCGCGTCACTTCCGCGTCCGCCCTGAAATGAGTGCATATTATGACGGCAAGAGGTATTACTGAACGCGCGACCCGAAAAGTATTCATGGCGATCCTCCTACGTTTGGTGTTACCAATTCTACTCCGCGAAAGAGAAACTGTAGTCGGGCTATACCGTGCGATTGTGCCGGATCACGAGCCACTCGTCCACTAATCGACGTGGCATCTGTCGGATGACGGCGAGGAGACCGTCACCGATGGCCAAGAATCGCAAAACCATTAAGACCCGTCCGACACCAAAGGCGGTTCTCAAACTACCAGACCTTGATCAGGCGAAGTCCGCAGTCCTCAATAGTCTCAGTTCACCCGATGCGCAACGCGGATATCGTCACGCCATTGACGAGTTCATCGAATGGTATTGTTCCGAGCCGCGGCTTTCGTTAAGTCGGAGTGTGGTCCTTCGCTACAGAATGCATCTGGAGTCCCGCAAGCTCGCCTCGGGCACGATCAACTTGTGGGTTGGAGTGGTTCGCCGACTGGCCTACGAGGCGGCCGACTGCGGCCTCCTAAGCCCGGACCTGGCGGCGGGAATCCTCTGCGTCAAGGGCGTGAAGAAATTCGGGGTACGGCTGGGTAATTGGCTGACAGCGGAACAGTCAACCGCTCTTTGGCAAACTCCCTGCGACGATCGACTAAGAGGCAAGCGCGATCGTGCGTTGTTGGCAGTGTTGCTCGCGTGCGGTCTGCGTCGGCACGCGTCGTGCATCCGCCTCATCGCTGCCAATGTTTGTTGGTATTGAGCTTCGGTACCCGACGGTGCTTCGTACATCATCTCCGTGACAGTGTTGACCAACTCATCATTCGCATCGTCAGACGTCTGAGGTCCATCAGCTCTTGGGGTAAAATCTGGATCGTGCCAGAGGTAGTTGAGCTTGTGGATGACGGGTGTCGACAACTTCCCTTGGTGCCCGTCCTGGGCTCCCGCGCACAAATCGCCCGGCCAGGTTTCGATAATCTTTGACTCCGGGTGAATGAAAATCCGAAGTCCTTTGAGACCGCAGGACTCAGCCTTAACCGCCCGGATCACCCCGGTGCCGAGGAATTGCGAACTGTGACGCCTGACTTCGTCGGATATGTCGGTGGTCAGCCGAAGACCACGGAACGTACCACGCCCGATTCCCATCCTGACAGGTACGCGAAATGAGATCAGATCGCGCATGAAGTCCTGCGCAAAGCAGATTGCGGTGTTTAGGTCGCGGAAAATGACGAATGCGGAGTCAGAAAATACGCTGGACTGCAAGGGGTCGCAATTGACAAGTTCGGAAACGCGAACGTCGAGCGTTCGATGAAACGCCGCGAATGTCCGTGTTAGCGGATCTGGAATGGGCTCTTGTGCAAACGATTTCCGGAGTTGTGGCAGCGACATCGAGGAGTAGTAGAAACCATCGAGAAGGCCGATGGCACCCGCTTCGACGTGCTTCCTGACTTCAGACTGAAGGGCTTTCTTCTTGCGACTCGGAATAACGATAGTGCGGACTTTGCCGCCACGTTCGACGATGCCGAGTACCGGAGTCTTGTCTTGGCATTGGCTGTCGGAGCAAAGGTCCCGGAGTGTATCCGGGCATCTTGTCCGAGAGCCCGCGCCGCGTTGAACGCCGCCGCTTGGAATCAATGGGACATACCGGAATCAGTCTTGGAGCCGGTTCGGAAAGCAATTGAATCGAATCCGGCATCCTAGCACGCCGCCAACATTGCCATCATGCACCGGTCCGGCGGGCAAGTACGAACACTGCTAGCGCAAGGGCCGAACCATCGTGTAAGAACGGCACCAAGTCTTTCACGACTTCCCTTTCGTGGTCCTCAACATTAAATCACACGCTTTTGGGCAACCGGGCCGCGTTTCGCAGTGACGCGCCAGATCTGAGCGTGTGCGGGGGCTGGGATCGGGCGTGGCTGACGTGGAGGCGAAAGGACTCGCAGATAGTAGTCTAAGACTGATGAATGACCTGTTGTATTACGAACCGCTCGCAGACCTATTGGAGGGTGACGCGACGTACCTTAGCTCCTCTACCCAGGTCAGGTTTGGATATCTCACACTCGCCGCCTCATTCCACTGGAACCTTCTTAAATTGCTTAGCGAACGTGAGGCCAATCTATAGCCTCGGGCCGCCTGCGGCCGAGGAGAGATCCACTCTCGCACAATTGCCCTACCTCGATGGCGCTCTCCGACTTCATGTCAAAGCCGATGGCGTTCCCTCGGACGATTGGCTTGAGCACGCGACTGCGGTATTGCTGGCCGAGGTCCACTCGGATTGCATGGCTTCTCTCCTCTGTACCGAGTCTGCGGACGTTGCCTCCACTCTGCTAAGCAATATCGGGCACACCGTTGTCATCCGCGTGATCCTAAATGCGCTTCGCCTGGCGCATCGGAAAACCGTTGATCCCGCCGTCCTGGAGGAGGCCATATCCACCCTTTGCCTCCTGAGTCATCGCCGCTACGAGGGCCGGATCCCGGAACTTGCCGTTTGCTTCGGTTCTTCTCGCCGCCCCCGGCAGGCCCCCGCCGTCTATTTTGGTCGCGAATTTCTTGGCTCGAAGAAGTCTGCGGTTTTGCTTAAAGGCGGCGCGCTGCTGCTGCACTGTCTCGGCACTGGGCGCGTCGTCGAGGTCGTCGATTTGGACTTCGTACCGCCCTCGGTTTCCGGCCGAGCACTCGGACCGCTAGGCCAGATCTCCACTCTCAACTACTCCTACGATCATGCCGCCGTAACCGTCGTCCTGACACGACAGGGCGAAGTTCTGGTCGCGATGGGCGCCCGAATCTGTTTCTCATGGGACGGCGCAAGCTGGCGTTTGTATCCCGCCAAGCGCCTGGCCGATCAACTGCGCTCCAAGTTGATAGAGGTTTGCACCGGGAAAGGAAAATTATTACCCGGACATCTAGCCCAACACATGACGACGATGGCGCTCACGCTGCGCGAAGAGCGGCTGGGAGCCTTGCTGGTCGTATCGTCATCTGAGGAGATGATCAAACGGCTCGTTCGCAACAGGCAGGCAAACCTCTCGCCGGTCGAGGCTCTCTACTCGCGCCTGTTCGTGGGCCACAAACTGTGCGATCTGTCTCCGCAGTTGGCGTGCAATGCGGCAGGGCTCGATGGCGCGGTCGTCATCGATGGAAACGGAATCGTCCGGGGAATCGGCTGTATCTTCGAGACGGGACGAAGGCGAACAGCCGCCGAGGGCGCGCGAACCCGCGCGGCCTTATTCGCATCGAAGGATGGCGTCGCTCTGAAGATCAGCCAGGACGGCGAGATGTCCAGCTACAGCGACGGTGAGAGCCAGGCGAGTATGTTCGCGCCGGTCAGGTAATCGGCGCTTCGGACACAGTCAGCGAGCTGAATGCGAAAGGAGACAATTAGATGGCCGACAAACAGATACATCGGCGGTTGCCCGGTTTCTGGCGTGAGGATCGACAT
>PKZC01000390.1:0-3233 GCA_003132905.1 Bryobacterales bacterium
CTTATAACCGGACGCCAGTGTTTGATAATGAAGTAGATTATGGAGCTGGCGGAGGGGCTTGAACCCCCGACCCTCTGATTACAAAACCAAACTTGCGGCCACTGCTGTCGCTTCAGTGCATGAAATAGCCGATGAAAACTCCTCCTATGTGCATACGGTTGCACCGAGTGTGAGCGGTTAGGTGCAAGACGCGGTGCAAGACAAATAGAGCATAAAAGCGGCCTTGCGGTGACCTCGCAGGGCCGTTTTCATTTGATAGCAACAAGAAGGGCGCGACCGTTTGCAGCGGCGCGCCTTTTTGCTTCTGCTTCTCAAGGAAAGGAAAAACTTGGTGGACGGAATAAGCATAGCCACGCGGAGACACCCGCGTCAACAGCTGCCACGTGCGACCGTGTTGCTCTTCTGGTCGCGCACTGAGCGATACGACGAAGCGAACCGTATCGCCGCGCAATTGATCCTCGAAGATCCAGAACGCTTCGGCGTTAAGAACGCCGGCTTGGTGCGCTGGGCCCGAATGACCAAGGCGTGCATTACTGACCAGGAGCGCGTTCCTGTTCCCGACGTCCGGCAGGTGGCGAATGGTTAGCCGCCTATTCCGCATCGCCGAGATGTACGCGCTTGTCTGCCACACTTGCCACTCCAAGATCAAACTACCGACGAGTGGGGGCAAAGCGCAGATCGGCCATTGCCCCAAGTGCCACCGGAGTCTGCGCATCGAGTGGTTGGAAGGTAGGGACGGCCGACCATGATGGCCTCAGTTCCAGTTTCCATCGCGCGTTTCCGCGTTCCGGACGACCTCACCGAGCGCGGCCAATGGGTTCTGTGGCGCTTTGAAACCATAAGAGGCAAGCAAGCGAAGGTACCGTACCAGACGTCTGGGAAAAGGGCCGACAGCACCGAACCCGCGACATGGACGACCTTCGAGGAAGTACTGAACACCTGGCGTGGCAAGCAGCAGCTCTACACCGGAATCGGCTTTGTATTCTCCAAGGCCGATCCATTTTGTGGGGTGGACCTTGACGACTGCCTCAACGCGGAAGGAAACCTCAGGCCGTGGGCGTGCGGAATCGTCGAACGGTTCGGCGATAGCTACCAGGAAATCTCGCCGAGCGGCGAAGGTTTGAAGATCTGGGTACGCGGATCGTTGCCGGCGAACCTACCGGGAGTCAAGGTCGTCGGAGGCGGTCAGGTCGAACTCTACGACCACAGTCGATACTTCACCGTGACCGGCCACGTGTTTCGCGAAGGGCCAATGGAAATCGAGGAACACGTAGCCGACCTATTACACCTGTATTCCAGCCTAACGACTGGCAGTAGGGGGCGCTGGCCGTTGCACCCACTCGAAGGTGGCCGCATCCCCCACGGCCAACAGCACAGCACGCTTGTAAGCGTCTGCGGAACCCTCCGCGCTAGAGGCGTGTGTGAGCAAGCCATCGAAGCCTGTCTGCAAATCATGAACGAGAAGCAATGCGAACGGCCTGGACCTCGCGCTAACATTTCGCGAATTGTTAGCAGTTCCAAGAGGTGGGGAGCGAGATGAGCGCGGCATCTGCCGATTGGACACCCGACCCGATAATGAACTTGGCCGAATCTATCGCAACCCGATGGAAGGCCCGGTTACTCGTCGGCAAACGAGGCGGGACGCTGGGAAACGTCGCAAACGCGCTCATGGCACTCCGGTACGCTCCCGAATGGCAAGGCGTGCTCCACTTCAATGAAAGCTCGGTTGCAACAGTCGCCAGGGCGGTTCCGCCGTTCGAGCATACACCTGCTGTACCGTTCGACTGGGCGGATGAACACGACGTGCTGACGGCCGCCTGGCTCCAGCATCAGGGAATCTCGGTTAACAAAGAAATCGCGGGACAGGCTGTGCAGGTGGTCGCCAAGGAACATTCCTTTCACCCGATCCGCGACTATCTGAACGCACTCGAGTGGGACGGGGTGTCCCGCATCGATAGTTGGCTGACAGTGTATCTTGGCGTCGAACCATCTGACTACATTCAGGCTGTCGGCCCGAAGTTCCTCATCGGAGCAGTGGCCCGTATTTGCCAACCAGGGTGCAAGGCTGATACCAGTCCCATTTTCGAAGGCCCGCAAGGAAATCAGAAATCCACAGCTTTGCGCGCGCTGGCCGGGGATGCTTTCTTCACTGACGACGTAGCCGAAATGGGCTCCAAGGATTCCGTGATGGGGACCAGAGGGGTCTGGATTATCGAACTTTCCGAGTTGGACAGCATGACGCGTGCTGAGGTATCTCGCGTCAAAGCGTTCATGTCGCGCCAAGTGGACCGAATCAGGCCTCCTTACGGCCGGCGGATTATGAGTTTTCCTCGGGAATGTATCTTTGCCGGCAGCACCAACAAAGATGATTATCTAAAGGACGAAACCGGAAACCGGCGCTGGTGGCCGGTCCGTTGCGGTCGAATCAACATTGACGAACTTCAGCGCGATCGAGATCAACTTTGGGCGGAAGCCGGCACTCGTTTTCGAGCAGGTGAGGCCTGGTGGATCGATTCGGCGCAATTGAGCGCGGCGGCCACGCAGGAGCAGCAGCAGCGTTACGACGAAGACGCGTGGCAACCGCTCATCGAGGAATGGGTCCAGGGCCACGAACATGTCACCGTCAACCAGATACTCCGCAACTGCCTCGAAAAGCAACCCCGCGATTGGAACCAGGGAGATAAGACGCGCGTCGCGCGCTGCCTCCGCGCAATCGGCTGGACAAGGAAACGCGCACCGAAGGATGAACAGGGTCATCGCGAATGGAGATACCATCCTGGTCCCGGCCTTAGGAGCGGTCCCACTTAAGTTGTGCGACCTGGGACGCAGCATCCGATTGATTCAAGGCCTTCTGGCCCGGTGTCCCACCTGTCCCATTTAAATGGCGTTTACACGCGAGGGCATCAGGAGATTGCACGATCCCATATGGATCACCTACTGGGACAGACTGGGACATTGGACAAGGCATTGCAGAACATGCAGCTACCGACTTCGGCTAACAAGGACACGACTGGGCCAAACCGGGACCTCGCGCAGCGAGACGCGCGAGCGATGTTCCTTGATCCCCATGTTCTCTTGACGAATTGGACCATGTGCCGCACTATCATGATTGAGGCACATGGAAATGGCATCCACCCGCAAGCGCCACGGCGGTGAATCTGACAAAGACTTACACCAAAAGCAGTTCCTCGAAGCTTTCACGGTAAGCTGTAGCGTTCAAAAAGCCGCTCGGT
>PKZC01000390.1:3301-3873 GCA_003132905.1 Bryobacterales bacterium
ACCAGCTTCTCATCCGCCTACTCGAGGCCTACAATCCCGAAAGGTTCAAGCGGCGCAACGAGACCACGTTTCAGTGGAGTGGCGATTTATCAGAACTTTCGGAATCACAGCTAGCGATGCTTGAGAAGCAATTTATGGAGATCGCGGCCCAAGGTGACCCGGCGAAGTTTGCCGCGCTCCAGAAGCAGCTGGAGGCCGGCGCGATCGTCATCGACGCCGAGGCAATGCCGGTTGAAACGCAATCGACCTAGCCGCAGACAAGCTTTGAGCCGCACGACATTACGTTGTCAGTAACCCTGAGGTCAAGTGAAATGTTATCAGCCAGGCGGCTCGATTCCCGCGATGGCCATCAGGGTCAAGTCGGCCGCAGAAGGTCACGCAGTGAGGTGTATCAAAAAGCATCATCAAAACTGACTCTGGCAACGTTGAAAACACGGCTATTTGTCTCGCTTATATTGGCGTCTCAAATAGAGCACATTATGATACACTGCTAGCAGCCATGAAACGAGCACCAAGCATCGACAGAGTCGCGCTTTACGCCCGCGTTAGCACCAAGGATGGTCGCCAGGACA
>PKZC01000123.1 GCA_003132905.1 Bryobacterales bacterium
TTAGTGTGAACACGCCCTAGTTACTACGCAAAGCGCAGCCAGATGCTTCTGCTCATTGGAAGCGGTTTTATCGGTTGCGGGATCATGGACGGATGGCACGCCCTCATCACATCCGCGTTCCTCGCCGGGCGCATGCCCTCAGGCTTCGCAGCGCTCTCACACTGGAGCGGAACAATGTCCCGCGTTTTTATGAGCCTGCTGCTCTGCGCCAGCCTTTTCGCCTGGAAGAAGCGCCCCACGGTCGGCATAAAGACCGAGAGGATAGTTTACCTGCTGGTTGGGCTCTGGATCTTTCTCAATTTTCTATTCTTTGCCGTTGTGCCACTCCAGCCGGTGGATTTGCCGAGCACCGTTTTTCGCCATCCGACCGAGTTTGTTCCGGCCTTCTTGTTTCTATTCGCAGCCATTGGATACTATCGGAAGGGCGTGTGGAGAAGTGATGAACTAGAGTATTCCCTCCTGCTTTCACTGATCGTGTTCTCCATCAGCCATTTCCTCTACCTCTCGATGTACGTTCGCACCGGCGACAGTATGTTCGTATCCGGACACGTACTGAAAATTATCGGCGAAGGCTTCGTATTGGTAGGATTGCTGTTCAGTACTTTTTCAGTGTTCCGGCGAGACGCCGAACACGCCGAAGACCTTGAGGTGCGCATTAAGGAACGCACTGTCGACCTCGCGCAAGCCAACAGTGCACTCCAATTGGAGGTCGCGGAACGCGCACGCGCCGAAGCAGTCGCTGAAGCTGCGAGCCGCGCAAAAAGTGAGTTCCTCGCCAACATGAGCCATGAGATCCGAACGCCCATGAACGGAATCATCGGCATGACGGCATTGGCCTTGGAAACCAAACTCACCGGCGAACAACAAGAGTTCCTGGCGATCGCGCAGAGTTCGGCCGATTCGCTCTTGAAATTGATTAACGATATTCTCGACTTTTCCAAGATCGAGGCAGGTCGGCTAGAGTTTGAAACTATTGATTTCAGCCTCCGCGATGCTCTGGACGATATGATGCGCGCAATGGAATTTCGGGCTCGCGAGCAGTCGTTGTCTCTATCCTGGCAGGTGGCGCCTGGTGTGCCCGATGCCGTCCGCGGCGATCCCGCCCGCCTGCGCCAAGTTCTGGTGAATCTCGTCGGCAACGCCATTAAATTCACGCACCAGTGTGGCGTCACTGTCACCGTGCGAAAGGCCCCTGAGAACGAAGCCGAATCATTACTTCAATTCGCTGTTAAGGATTCGGGGATTGGAGTTCCAGCCGAAAAGCAGGGAACTATTTTCCAGGCTTTCACCCAAGCTGACAATTCAGTGACGCGGAAGTATGGCGGCACCGGACTTGGCCTTGCAATTTCATGCCGGCTCGTTCAGATGATGCGAGGACGCCTGTGGATGGAGAGCCAACCGGGCAAAGGAAGCACCTTTTTCTTCACCGCCGATCTGCCACGACAAACCATCGCAGAGCAATGCCCGGAGAACGGCGGGGATTTTGTAAACTCCCATCGCGCTTTTGGCCAGTAGCGAACCGCGTTGGAGGTACCCCAAAGGCCATAGGGACACTAATTGCGACACGCACCTACGTCAGGGCGGGTTCCCAACCGCACGCGAGTGGAAGGATACATAAGAACCGCCTCGGCCAACTTTCAACAAGAGGCTAGGCGGAGATCACTTCTTGTTGGCGCGGCATGAATCTGAAGTCACATCGCTGCTGCCGGCCGACACCCTTGGCGAGCAGAGGTCGCGATCACTGATCGTCGGACCGCGCAGCTTTGAATCGTATCGTGGCATCGAACTCGGCGTTCCTTTGATTCGACAATCGCCCTCCTGGGCGATCTCTCCCGGCAAATTCTCGGGCTGAGATACCAGTGGCCTATTGGGAATCCTTCGCAGCAGCAGGCATCGCAATTCCTGACAATTCCGCTAAAGCGGCACGAAGTTCCTTTAGCTTGGGAGGCTTGTTGAGCACTCGATCGACATGAGGTGGAACGTCGCCTTCGGCAAGGAGCCGCTGCCCCCAGCCAGTTAAAAGGATCACCGGTGTGGACGGCGAATCGCTCTTGATCGCGCTTGCGACTTTGCGGCCATCCACGTAAGGCATGCCGAGATCGGTGATGACAACCGCGAAATGTTCGTCGCGCTCCTCGGCCGCGCGGAAGGCGTCGATGCCCTCTTGTCCGCCATTGGCCGTAACGACGGCGTGGCCATCGGCCTCCAGGGCGTCGCGGAGTGATTTGATGAGCAGCGGATCGTCATCCACGCTTAGAATTCGCAGTCGCCGAGGCATCGCGCCCGGTGCAGATGGACTTAATGGAGCGGCGTTGGGAGGCGGAACCGGGAACCGCAGACGAACGGTGGTTCCTTGCGCCACGGCGCTCTCCATTTCGATTTCTGCGTTGTGCCGCTGCAACACGCCATAAACCATGGCTAGTCCTAGCCCCGTACCGCGTTCGCCTTTGGTGGTAAAAAACGGTTCCAGGCAACGACGCTGTGTCTCTTCGTCCATGCCCACTCCGCTATCCGTCACTTCCACATCCACTTGTCCCGTCTTCGGCGGCCTCTCGCTTGCTTTGGTGCGAATCGTCAGTTTCCCGCCCTCGGGCATGGCATCCACGGCGTTGAACACAAGATTAATTAGCGCTTCACGGATTTCGCTTTCAATGCCTGCGACTGGGGGAAGATCTTGCCCCAGTGCCAGCTCTAGATTGATCACGATCCCGCGCTGCTGCGGGATGTCCGACCAGCGGGCACGCGTCAAATCGACCACCTGCTGTACCAAAGTGTTTAAATCCACAGGCGACAGGACTAATTCCGGCTCCTGCTTGCGGTAGAACTCCCGCATGCGCGCCACCGTATGAGCCACGTCGCCGATAGCTCGCTGGGTGGTCTCCAGGTATTCGCGCGTTCGTTTACTAAGACCGGCCTCCTGCTCCAGCAACATTTCAGTGTAAAGCGCCACAGGCGAAATGGCGTTGTTGATGTCATGTGCGATACCACTCGCCATCTGCCCCAGCGCGCGCAGCCGCTCCTGTTGCATCACGGTCTGCTGCGTCTGGCGCAGATCGTCGTAAGCCTGCTGCAAGGCGCTGTAGACTTCCGATTGATGAGACGCCAGTGCGACATGCTCGCTGAGCTGCTGCAAGAACTCGCACTCGCCGCTGCTGAAACTGTCGGGTTTCCGGCGCGCGGCGATCAGGATTCCAAAAACCTGACTTTCGAATAATAGCGGCGCGGCCACGAGGGCGCGCAATCCGCCGCGAGCCAGACGCTGTGGAAAGGGGAAATCTATCTGGCTGACGTCTTGTTCGTAGACAAGCCGGCCGCGAACACATTGGGACAGCCCGTTCTGATCGATGCCGATATGGGCTTGATCGGTCATCGCCAGGTCCAAAGCCAACGCTTCGCTACGCACACCTACACAACTCACGACGACTTCCGCGGCGTGTGGATCATACAAGCACACACATCCGAAATCGATCGGCAGGCTGTCTTCCAGACTGCGAATCACCACTTGGAAGATGCTGCGAAGGTCCTGGCGCTCGCCGATCGCGCGGGTGATCTGGCCCAGCAGATTCAGTCGCTCCAACTGCGTTTGCAGTTTTTGTTCGGCCGTTTTGCGATCCGTTATGTCGCGCAGGCTGCCGAGGACGCTGATCGCCGTGCCGGAGTCATCTCGCAGAATTTTGCCGCGGCCCCACACCCATTGAACGGCTCCGTCCGGTCTCTGTATCCGGCACTCGAATTCATACACGTCGCCCCCGCTCAGCGCCTCCAGAAACTTCTCCTGCACGCCGGCGCGGTCTTCAGGAACAATGTGTTGGACAAGTGTGTCGAGCGTCCATTCGGGCAGTAGTGTTTCATACCCGAAGATCTGATCGTGCCGGAGGGAACGGTTGACTTGGCGCGAAGCCAGATCCATATCCCATCGGCCAATTCCTGCGGCATCCAGCGCCAAGTCGACGCGCTCTTCGCTACGCCGGAGCGCCTGTTCGGTGCGCTTGTGCTCAGCGACCTCGAACTCGAGTTCCTGTGTCCTTACTTGAACCCGCCTGTCCAACTCGTCGTTAGCCTCGCGCAGTTGGTCGCGTTTCTTGCGCTGGGACTGGGCCACCAGACTGATCAGCACAGAGACTCCCATAAGGAGGATCAGCCGGCTGGGATCGACGCTGCGTAGACGGAAGCCGGGAGTTGCCAGCAGTGGAATGCCCACCATGGTGATCAGGCAAGTCAACGCACCAGGCGCATAGCCGCCAATCCAGGCTGTTACGAAGATGGCGAACAGGAAGAAAAACACGTAAGGAAAGTCAATGTTTTTTGGCACAAACAAAGCGATCGTGGCTTGGATGCAGATCGCGATGAAGAGCGTGACGAATGGCAATAGGTACCTGACAACAGGTCCGGGCTGCTTCAATAGCGTTTCGAAAAAGCGTGAGACTAGTTTGGGAAGGCGCATCGGTTAAAACTCCAGGCGCGCGCCGAGCTGAATCTCACGCCCCGGAGCCGACGATGTAATTGTGCCAAAAGCGGGTGAATCGATAGAGTTCACTGGGACACCCAGATTGGTGTGGTTCAGCGCGTTGAAGAATTCCGATCGGATCTGAAGCCGCCGGGTTTCGACGGATCCCCAGGGAAACGACTTGGATATCGCGATATCGATATTGCTGACGCCCGGTGCCCGCAGGATGTTGCGGCCGGCGTCGCCGTATTCGGGCGAGGAAGGAATCACGAAAGCTCCAGTGTTGAACCACTCATTGATGGATTGTTGCCCCGACAGTAGCGCTCCGCTCGCAATGCGATTCGGCCGGCAGTTGTTGCCTTGAGCGTTGATGTCCGCGCAGTTCATCAACACGCTGAAGGGCGTTCCGCTTTCCGCGGTCAAAATGCCGCTTAGTTGCCATCCGCCCAGAACGCTATTCACTAGCTCGCGAGCCCGGGAGCGCTCCGCTGGGCCGCGCCCGAACGGTATTTCCCACACCGCGCTGCCCACGAAGACCTGCGGACGGTCGAAGCTGGAGAGCCCGCGATCCAGACCTGGGTTGAGCTGGTCCTGCGGATACTGGCCGCTGGCTATGGCGGTGTCCGTGCCATTGCTTTGATTGTCGATGGACTTCGACCAGGTATACGATCCCAAGAAATACAGCCCCCCGGAAAAGCGCTTTTCGATCTTCGACTGCAATCCGTGATAAATGGAATGTGCACTATTCGACAGCTCGCGGATCTCACCCAGCGCTGGTCCGTACGGCTGGCGTGTAGTCGGGTCGGTTATGCCGGGCAGCGCGGCATTAATGTCCAGGGCCGTCAGAAGGCGGTTGCCGCTGGTGCCAACGTATCCAACTTCAAACATCAAAGCCGGATTGATGGCCCGCTGTATGGTGAAGCTCCATGTCTGAGAATATTGATTGCCATCCGTCGGAACAATGTAGCGTTGATTGCCCGTGGGAGCGTTCGGCGAGGGCATTACCAGGTTGGGTAGCACGCTGCTCAGCGTGTGAGTGGGCGCGCTAAACGGAAACTCCGTAATGTTGCCGAGATAGTAAAACGGAACGTTGAATTCGTTGCTGTTGAGAGCTCCCGCCGCGCCATAGGGATCGATGAATCCGATGCCATAGCCCGCGCGAATCACGGTCTTGGCGCTCGGCGAGTAGGCCACGCCGACCCGTGGCGCCAAATCTTTGTAATCGGTATTTACCAAGCGCGCATTGGTAGTTTGGCCTGCCACCAGCATAGTCCCGGTCGCCGGATCGAAGTTGGATAGCCGGTCGTGCATTTCGCGCGGGTACGGCATGATGTCATAGCGGGCCCCGACGTTGATCGTGAGTTTCTGCGTGAGTTTGATGTCGTCCTGTGCAAAGAGACCCACGCGATAGGAAATCAGTCCCACCAGCCCGGGCGGAAACTGGTCCCGCAGGATCTGAAAAGGCGCGCCCACCAGGAAGCTGGCGAACGCGTTTCCGCCTGGCTTTCCGACCAGCGAACTGGTGGAGAGATTCAAGAACGTGTAGTTGCCGCGTCCGTAAACCAAGTAGCCCGTACTGCCCATTTCGTGCTGGTAATCGAATCCCAGCCGGATCACATGGCGGCCCTTCACCCATGTAATCTTGTCGGTGAAGTTCCAATCTGTTGTGGCTAGCTGCAACGGAGTAAGCAGGCTGTCGCCGATGTCGAAGAGGCCCGCCACATCTAGGTTCGATAATCCGGAAGTCTGGGGACTCACATTGACGCCCGGAATACCAAACTGTGTTGAGAGATTCTGGCCGTAATCTTCCTGGGTAAGCGCGGTGGTCTGCCGGTTCAGTCCGAGCCGAAGCTCGTTGATCAGCGCGGGACTGATGGTATAGGTGTAACCGATTCCCGCGTTTTGATTGCGCGCGCCGGTGGCTCCAGCGCCCAAAATGGAGCCACCCAGCGGCGGCCCAAAGAGGGAAGGGGCAAAAGCGCCTGTGTTCTGGAACGATTCGCGGGCAAATAGATTGCTGTTTGGCGAGAACTGGTGATCCACGCGAATGTCGAAGGACTCCACGTTCGATGTGTCCACGCGTGTCACTGCGTAGTTGTTGAACGGCAGTGGATTGCCGAAGCCGTCGAATTGATTGGGCAGCGGCAACAGCGACGTGATCTTGACCGCCGCGGGATCGAGCAGACTGGCCGGGATAACGTTATTCGCGAATGGCGTGCGGACGTAGCTGGCGACGAATGGGTTGTATATCGGGACTTGCAAGCCCGAGAAGTTCCCGCCCCGTTGATCGCTCAGAGGAACGCTGGTGATCATCGGTTGCGCGCTATGCGTGACGGTTCCTTGGTAGTCCGCGAAGAAGAAGGTTTTATTGCGTTTTATAGGTCCGCCCAGCGATCCGCCGAACTGGTTGTAGCGAAGCGCGTTCTTGGCCTGGCCGGTCTGGTTGGAGAAGAAGTCGGCCGCGTCCAGCGCGTCGTTGCGAAAGAACTCAAACAGCGATCCGTGCAACTTGTTGGTACCGGATTTCGACTGCAGGTTAATGACGCCGCCCGCCACGTCTCCGTACTCAGCGGAATACGCTCCGGCCTGCACAGAGAACTCGCGAACGTCTTCCAAAGGAATGTTGAAGTCGTTCCCGCGTCCTTCGGTGGACGAAGTCGTCGATATGCCATCCACCAGATACAGATTTGCTTTCGTCCGTTGCCCATTGATATTCACTGGATTGGGTGAACCCGATTCGCCGGGCGCTCCGGGATTTACCCCCGCGCTCAGGTCGATGAGTTGCTGCCAGCTCCGGCCGTTCAACGGAATTTCCGACACCTGCTTGCTGACAATGACCTGAGAAACCTCGGCGCTTTCCGTCGATAGCAACTGCGTTCCTGAAGCCGCTACTTCAACCGACTCTGAAGCCGCGCCGATGTTCAACGCGAAATCGACGCGCACCGTCTGGTTCACTTCGAGCGTCACCGGTCCGAACACTTCCGTCTCAAAACCAGGCTTCGTCGCGCTCAAGGTATAGGAACCTGGAATGACTGTAGGCGTGACATAAAGACCGTCTCCGTTAGACTCCGCGACGACCTGGGTCCCGTTGTCGTTGGATCGAATGACCACCTTGGCCCGTGGCACGATCGCGCTGGAGGGGTCCCGTACTTCGCCGCGAAACACGCCGCCCGAGGTCTGAGCCTCAGCGGCGCTCGCAATTAGCGCACCGGTGATGAGCAACTTTCCTGCAAACGATAGCCAACCGATCACTGGAGGCCTCCTTAATTGCCGTGGGTGTATCATCGGCGAGCACGATAGCATGAGGTCATTCCACTTATCGGCCAAGTGTTTGCCGCGCTTTAGTGGAGGAGAGACTCCACGACTATAAAGAGCCGCGCAAAAATGGTCGATCCTTATTACACATGATCTAAGGCGAATAGCCGGGATATATAGTTGCAATCAATGGGTGGGGGTGAAGGTAGGAAGGATTAGGGCTTTGAGCGTCTCGAACCTCATGGATTCCCGCATTCTGATCGTTGACGACCAAACCGCCAACCTTCAAGTACTAGCCACCGTCCTCGAATTTGCAGGTTACGCTAATGTTAGCTGCCTAAGCGATTCGCGCACAATTCTTCAAATAGTCCGAGAATTCCAGCCCGATTTAATTCTGCTGGACCTCCACATGCCTCATGTCGACGGCCTCGGCGCCATGGATCAATTGGCCACTGTAATCCCCAAGGACGACTATCTGCCCATTCTGATCCTCACTGGCGACAACACGTCCGAGGCGAAGGAGAAGGCGCTCTCGCATGGCGCCCATGACTTTCTTTCCAAGCCTCTCAACCGGACCGAAGTACAGCTTCGAGTGAAGAATCTTCTGCAGACTCGCCATCTTCATCTTGAGCTCAAGGCCCAAAATGCATCGTTGGAGCATAACTTGGGCGAACGAACCAAACTTGCCGAGGAACTGGGGCGAACCAACCAAAAGCTGCGACAGACGCAGGCGCATCTGGTTCATTCCGAAAAAATGGCCGGATTGGGTCAACTTGTAGCGGGTATCGCGCACGAAATCAATAACCCGCTAGCCTTCGTAATCAACAACATCTTTATTGTGCAAGAGACGCTGGGAAAGCTGGCTACCGAAGGCGTGGAAGGCTCGGAATTGCCGGTCGCGGCCTCTGCGAAGGTGGGCAAAATGCAAGCTCGCATCAATGATGCGCATGAGGGCGCGGCGCGAGTGAAAGAACTGGTGTCGAAGTTACGGACGTTTTCTAGGCTGGACGAAGGCACGGTCAAAACAATCAACATCCACGAAAGTATTGAATCGGTCCTTCTGTTCTTACGCCACAAAATGGAAGGCCGGATTGAAGTGGAACGCCGTTATGGTGATGTCGAGATGGTGACCTGCCTGGCGGGTGAACTGAATCAGGTGCTCATGAACATCGTGGCCAATGCGATCGATGCGATTGACGGACCGGGGCGCATCACGCTTGTCACTGGGCAGCAGAACGGCGATTTCGTGATTCGCGTTCGCGATACCGGAAAGGGAATACCGGAAGGGATTCGCAACAGAATATTTGAGCCGTTTTTTACTACCAAGCCGATCGGGCAAGGCACGGGACTCGGGCTCGCCATCTCCTACGGAATCATAAAGGCCCACCAGGGGTCGATGGAATTCTCCACCAAGACCGGCGAAGGCACTGAGTTCACCTTAAAGATTCCGGTTGCAATGGGAAGCAAAGCATGACGGACCAGACCTATAAACCGACAGTGTTGGTGGTGGACGACGAGCCGCAAATCCTGGCGTCGATCCATGCCCTGCTGGAAGATGATTTTGACGTGGTGGTCAGCACCGACGCGATGGAAGCGGTGGAGCTTCTTAAGAACACCCAAATCGCGGTGATTCTGGCCGACCAGCGCATGCCCAATCTCACGGGCGGCGAGTTCCTATCAAAAGCGCGCGAACTATGCGATGCCACGAGGATTCTCATAACCGGTTACGTGGACATCGACGCGTTGATCCGCGCCGTCAACGACGGCCAGATCCATTCTTATGTCCCCAAGCCCTGGGAACCGGCGAATCTCAAAGTGACGGTGTTGAAGGCCGCCACCTACGCCAAGGAAATCAGCCAGCGGAAAAAGGCGGCGGAAATTGTAGCGGAGCAGCAAGAGGCGCTGGCCCGCTCGGAGGCCGCGTACCGTGAGCAGACGAAAATCCTTCGTTCTGTGCTGGACAGCATGGGTGACGGCGTTCTGGTGACGGATGACAGCGGAAAAATGGTGTTGCTCAACCCCGCGGTCGAACAGATGCTAGGCCGGTCGGCGGCGGGCACCCACCAGTCGGAATGGGCTGAACGATATGGGATCTATGTGCCTGGAACCGACACCCTTTATCCCAATGACAAATTGCCGTTAGCGAGAGCGATGCGGGGAGAGACGGCGGACGGCATCGAGCTGTACGTCCGAAACCAGCATAAGCCGGACGGGATGTTGGTCAGCGTCAATGTACGGCCATTAAAGGACGACAGCGGCGAAACCAAAGGCGGCGTCGCCGTCGTTCGTGACATCACGTTGGCTAAGTATTCAGAGGACATTCTGCGGCAGGCGAAGGAAGAGGCCGAGCGCGCCAATCGAGCCAAGAGTGAATTCCTTTCACGCATGAGCCACGAGTTGCGCACGCCGCTCAACTCTATCCTCGGCTTTGCGCAGCTCCTCGCTCTGGCAGACTTGGCCGCCCAGCATCAAAGCAATGTACAGCAGATTCTGAAGGGCGGTTATCATCTTCTGGAATTGATTAACGAGGTGCTCGATCTCGCGCGAGTGGAAGCCGGCCGGCTCAGCCTCTCGCCGGAGCCGGTTCTAATCAGCGATGCCGTGAAAGAAGCCTTGGATCTGGTGCGACCCATCGCTAGTGCACAGAATATTATGCTCAGCGCGGATTTCTTCGCTTACGCAGACCGATACGTTCACGCTGATCGCCAGCGCCTAAAACAGGTATTGCTGAATCTGCTCTCCAACGCCATCAAGTTCAATCGCAGCAACGGCATGGTAGTACTCAGGTGCGAACAGGTCCTGAATGGCCGGCTACGCATCGAGGTTGCGGACACCGGCTCCGGAATCGATGACGAAGGACTGAAGAAGATCTTCACCCCCTTCGAGCGCCTCGCCGCCGATCGGAATGCCATCGGGGGAACGGGCTTGGGTCTCGCGCTCTCCAAGCGAATGGTGGAAGCCATGGGAGGAACTATCGGCGTGGAGAGCACAGTTGGCGTCGGCAGCCGCTTCTACTTCGAACTCTCTCTGGTGGAACAGGCCGTCGAGCCCAGAATGGATCGCGATTTCCACTCCGGGCTCATGGCCCTCGGTCAGGCTGCTTCCTATCAGGGAACGATACTCTACATCGAGGACAATATCTCGAACATCCGGCTCATCGAGCAAATCCTGGCGCGCTATCCCGGCGTGCGATTGCTCGAAGCCATGCGGGGTAAATTAGGTCTGGAGCTGGCGAACACGCACAGGCCCGATTGGATTCTGCTGGACTTACATTTGCCGGACATGGGGGGCGAAGAGGTTTTGCGTACCCTCCGGCAAGATCAGCGTACCCAAGAGATTCCGGTCAGCGTACTCAGCGCGGACGCGACGCCCAGCCAGGCGAATCGTCTCAAGGCAGCGGGTGCTCGAGAGTACCTGACGAAACCTTTGGACGTCAGACAAATTATCGCGCTGCTGGAAAAAACTCTGCAGCGAGAACGGCCGGAGAATCAGCCCGGTGCGAGCGGGCCGTCGTTTCCCGAACAACACGGTCACCAGCCGGACGCGGCCCTTCGCTGGGCTCCCGAGACCGTAACTTTGACCGGGCTTCCCGCAGAGCTGCTCCAGCAGTTGCGCAGCGCCGTCCGGGATGGAGAGAAGGATCGTCTGGACGAACTCATCGCGACGGTTGCGAATCAAGACCCACAGTCCGGTCGAGCCCTGAAGAACCTCGCCGACAGGTACGAATACGACACTCTGAGTAACTTGCTCAGCGAGGTGGCTCAGTGAGGGACGAGCTGCGTCGACTTGCGGAAAGCGCGACCGTCGGGGCCGGCGCATCCCCGGTTCAGCCCACCGTCACCGAAGCCGTACCTCCCAACATCATGGTGGTGGATGATCAGCCCGCGAATCTGAAATTATTAGAAGACCTGCTGACGCAGCAGGGACACGCCGTGCGATCGTTTCCCCGTGGACGATTGGCGCTGGATGCAGCCGTACGCAATGCCCCCGATCTGATTCTGCTCGACATCAACATGCCGGAGATGAACGGGTTTGAGGTCTGCAAAAGACTAAAGGCCGATGAAAAGCTGGCTGGCATTCCGGTATTATTCCTAAGCGCGCTCAGTGAGACCCGCGACAAGCTGAATGCTTTCCGGGCGGGTGGCGTCGACTATATCACCAAGGCTTTTCAGGTGGAAGAAGTGCGCGCGCGAGTGGAGACGCATCTCCAGCTTTATCGCGCACGCCAGGTAGAGCGTGAACTGCTGGAAAAAACTCTTAATGGCGCAGTGAAGGCTCTCTCTGACCTGGCACACCTGACGTCGCCCACATTGACAGAGCGATCCGGAGAGCTACGCAGCATTGTGTTTCAAATGGCCTCGCAACTACGCCTGCCCGATCTTTGGCAGTTTGAACTCGCGGCGATGCTCTGCCTGATCGGTTGCATCACGCTGCCGCCCGACGCCTTCGAACACGCTTACGTCGGCGACAACGCCTCACCCGAAGAACTGCAAATGTACCGCGCGCACCCGGACGTCGGCTTTCAGCTCCTCGCGCGCATTCCTCGCCTCGAAAATGTGGCAGAGATGATCCGTCTGCAGCAGATGGATAGCACGAATTGGGCCGCCAACGGCGCTGCCGAACGAGGCTCGTGCATGCTGAAGACTGCGCAGGAGCTGGATCGCCGGACCTTACGTGGGATTCCGTTCCAGAGTGCTTGCGATCAACTTCGTTCCGTGCCGGGAACATATCCAACAACGCTGCTGGACTCGCTGAGGGATTATTCTCCATCACGCGTTCACTTCGAAATAAAGCGGTTGCCGGCCCCGCAATTGTTGCCAGGAATGATTCTCGAAGACGACGTGGTTACCGAGGACGGGAACTTGACGGTGATTTCCAAAGGTACGACACTCACCGTAACGCTTGTTGAGCGGGTCCGAAACTTTGCCCGCACCCGCGGCCTTCGCGATCCAATTCAGGTGCGGGTGCCGCAGGGCTCGTTTTCAGACGAGTTGCAGCACGTTTAGGGCAATCAGAGATGGCGCTCAACAACGGCAAAAGCCCCCCTGGCAAGAGCCACATCATGGCAGTGGATGACCAGCCTGCCAATCTCAAGCTCCTGGAAGATCTGCTGACGCAGCAAGGTTACATCGTGCGCTCCTTTCCGCGCGGGCGATTGGCGCTGGACGCCGCCGCCCGAAACCCGCCGGATTTGATTCTGCTCGACATCAACATGCCGGAGATGAGCGGTTTCAAAGTGTGCGAGCTGTTGAAGTCCGATGAAAAGCTGGTAGGGATTCCGGTGATCTTTCTGAGCGCGCTCACCGATGCCAGCGACAAGGTACAAGGCTTTCAGTGCGGCGGCGTAGACTACGTCACTAAACCATTTCAAGTGGAGGAAGTTCAGGCGCGAGTGCAAACGCATCTGAAAATCCACCAGTTGCAGAAACAGTTGCAGTTGCACGCCGACCATCTGGAGGATCTAGTAGCTTCTCGCACGCGTGAATTGGCCGACAGTCAGGCACGGTTGCGAGTGCTCGACCAGGCCAAGGGCGATTTCCTGAGGCTAATCCATCACGAGTTGCGTTCGCCGCTGAATGGACTGTTGGGGGTTGGAGAATTGGTGCTGGCAGAGCTCGGTGTATCCCAAGATGGCGCGGAACTTCGCCAAATGTTCGAACTGTCCCGACAAAGGATGCTGGCGATTCTGGACGACGCGCTGCTGCTGACGGAAATTGAAGTGGCGAGCGATACTTTTTCCTCTGAGGCAACCGACCTGGTCTCGACTCTTCACTCCGCAATCGACGGCACTGCCAGGTTCGCCCAATCGCGCGGAGTCAGCATTGAATTGGAACCGGGCGAGGCGGGCTGCGTCCTCGCCACCAGGCACTTGCTCCAGAAAGCAATTCAAGCGCTCCTCGAAACTGCGGTGAAGTTCTCCAAGACCGGGCAGGTGGTGCGCCTGAAGTGTCAGGCAGGTGTGGGCGGCGTTGAGGTCTTGATTCACAGTTGCGGCAGAATTCCGGAATCCGCCATCGCGAACTTCTTCGAGGTCTTTTCCATCGGCGAGGCGATTACCCCCGGCGGCGATCTTGGGTTGGGACCTCCAGTGTCGCAACGCATTATTTCGCTGTTTGGAGGCTCGATCACCGTAGAGAATCTGGAACCGTCGGGAATTCAGCTCAGAGTCATGCTTCGGCTGTTTACTCGCGACCCGCTTCCGCTTACGACTGAGCCGTGAGTAGTGAGGCGCATTCCGTCAAGTGGGAACACAGCGGATGTAGATGAAATTGTAGTTGGCGAGAGCCTCAAGGTTCAAAACCGTTCCACACGATTCAACAAGTGGGCCGCATCTGTTTGAAACGGAAGCAATTGAAAATGAATGTTCCTGTGTGGCTGCCGGAATCCGCCTTGGGCGCAGGGGGTCGGGCGTTCAAATCGCCCCGCCACGACCAATAGAATCAATCAGTTAAAGCCCAACTCCCATCTCGTGTTTCCGCGTCTGTAGTTGAAATTGTAGATGCACAATTCCTCTGCATCTGTGGGCACCCGTCACGCGGGAGTGAAATTTTTGCGACAAGAGTGTTCGACGCGGTCCACGGAAAGCATTTTCGAGCCCGAAGATATCGTGACGTGACCGTCACAAAGTCGACTAGGTCGATTCGCGCGGCAACGTGCGCCTGCAGGAATCTAAGGGCCTTGCCATTCCCTGAGGATGTCACGGGTATCATGCCCCAAGATCGAAGGCATTGATCGGCCTTTGAAGGATCGGCCGATTTCGCCTTATGATTCCAGGAGTACCACGGCAGCCGAGCAACGTTGAAGACGAGCAGCGAAAATACCGCGAATCGATTCCGAAAAGCTCTCACCTTCCTATCCACCTATCGATGCTCACGCTCATCGCGAGTTTTCCGACAGAACGAGGGGCCGAACAAGAATCCGTTCTCCCAACCCTCCTGGATTATCCTCGATTATCTCGTTTGACGCCGTCATAATAAATTGCTAAAGTTATCCCGTTCCCGTCAGTACTCTTGATTTTGTGGAGGCGAGTCCTGTGCCCACGACCGTTCGTGCTTCGATCGCGCCGCCGTTCCCTGTATCGCGCAGTTTGACTTCACAAAGGAGTTGGCCACCACTGCCGAAATTCCCGCCGCCACATCGGAATCCATTTTTCACCCGATGTTGATAGATTTCTTATGAAAACGACGCTGTTCCATTACTTCATCGGATTTCTGAGCCTACTACTTATAGCATCCTTCGCCATTTTTCAGCTCGCCTCCATTCGCTTCCGTTCCTGCCCTACACCGAATGCCGCGATCCCGTCGGGTTGGGTCTGTTATCAAAGTCGGACCTTACAACTTACGACCTGGCATCCTGCGAACGCAGAGGTGTTCGTCAATCCCGCTTCCTCGCGTGTCGATTTCGAGACGGGATATCCAGGGCAAGCGGTAACCCTCGTGGTGGAGGAGCAAACAAGTTCGCTCGCTTTCGAGCCGCCCGACAATTATAATTTGCGCGCTGTATCATTGGGCTGCGAAAGTTATCGGACAAGCACGGTGCTCGTGGGTTGACCGCGACTATTTTTCAGAAACTTGTATCTGGCCAGAAACTCGAACTCCCGTATTGGCGCAACCGACGGAATTGACCGAGTTGCCCGATGGTCAAGTGACGATTACAACCGTGATCGATCCGTACAGCACGGCCAGCAGTAGTCTGGCTTTCTCGGTCACTCTAGATCGGATGCTCTCAAGCATCACTTTCGGAGGATAACGTGTTCGTACCAAAATACTATTGGACCTTTTTGTTATCTCTGGCGCTCCATAGCCTGAAGGCGCGTGGCCGAGGCGGCGTTCGGACGACGAGTCGCCTTAAGCTATTTCGCGATCTTGTATGCCGAACCCGCGGGCCGTGTGCGCGTGCGAGCCGGTGGCCTTCATCATCTCGGTTTAGTGTCGCACCGTTGGCCCGTTTCATTATCGCGATCACTTCAGTCTTCTTATTGCTGCGACCCGCTTTCGGTTTGCCGGCCCGTTTTCTTGGGCCGCGATATTTTTCGTGGCCCTGGTCTTCTTGGCGGCTTTGCGATAGACCCGAGAGCAGATCAAGGCCATTCGACTGGCCACAAAACTGATGTCCGAAATATGTGAGCGAAGGAATGCATGAATCCGGACCGCTGCCATCTTATTTATTTCACATTACGCTTGACAATTAATTCGAACGGCTTCATCGCAGGAAGCAGTTTTATTGTGAGCGAATTAGCGCGCCAGCATCGGCGACACGGGGTAAACCTGCGCGCGCGTTCTTGAGCACGCGAAGCCCTCAACTTGCAGGATTGCCGCCGGTATGGAGGAAAGCAGAATTGTGACTCATCGTTTAATTACTGCTACCCACCTTTGCATCCGCTCAGGCAGTCCCGGCCAAACAGGCTGCGAACGGTCACGGTGGGCCTCTGCCTCGGATATTGCCGAAGGCGAACCCCAAGACTCAGGGATCGCACCTCAGCGGACCGGCGGTCACTCTGCTCGGGTCAGTCGCCACGCCATCGGCGGCAGAGACCTTCGCACTAAATGGAACCCTCGCCTATGTCTGCGATGACGACGAAATTTCCATCATTGATGTCACGAATCCGCAAAGTCCCAGGGCCAGGACCGCGTGAACATTAGGCTAGTTCTGGCAGGTTCTCTGTGTGTTTTTCAACCTGAGCCGAATGTGTCACCGCAGGTGCCCGAAGAGCCCCCAAACTGATCAGGGCTAGGCTGGCACGGATTGTGGAAAACAGGAGGTGCCAGCCAGTGACGAATCTCAATGCAGAACGAAGAAAAGGGGCCGATTAGCGCCCTTAGCAAAAGACAGACCGTAAGCTGGATTGCAAGGAGCTTGATCGGAGGGTACTTTACGGCGAGGCGCGATAGCAGCGCTGGTGGCCACACTACCTCAATCGGTCATTGAGACTTTGCAAGACGATGGCGAGAAGGGATTTTGACGTAAACGGCTTTTGCAAGAAGCGCGTGCCGGGATGGGTCGTCGCCGTTCCTTGGTAAGAGCCTGACATGATGACAACGCCGGAGTCCCGCGAACGCTGCTGGAATTGCTGAACTAGCGCGGCGCCAGTCAGGCCCGGCATCGTCAAATCCGTGAGCAGCAGGTCGACGGAATTCTCACTTTGGTCGAGGATACGGAGGGCTTCATTTCCGTCCGCGGCCGTGATCACGTTATAGCCGGCGTCGTTCAAGATGTTTTCGATAAGCTCCCGTAGCGGCGGATGATCTTCGACGACAAGAACGGAGAGCGGTTGCTGCTTTCGTTCGCCCACTTCTTCCAACCTCACGTCCTCTCACCGCGCTTTCAGAATCTGAAACCAATGCCAAACATGGCCCGATCAAAGACACTTGGCTCATCGGCATTCGGCTCACTTTCCTTAGCTGGGCGGAACTGTCGATTGGACGGCTAGTGGCTATCAGGCTGAGTCCCGAGCGAATAATGTTCAATAGCTTGTAATCAGTTCGGCGATGTTTTGCAGCGGCGTAAGGAAATCAATGCCCATGTGACTCCGTTCTCCGTTGTAGTAGGCGAGGTATTTCTTGATGGCTGTCTGATACGATTTGAAATCTTTCGGAACGTGATCAAGCGATTCCTCCTGAATGCTCCGATTGAACCGTTCGACATGGGCATCGTCGTTTGCCTGCCGCACGCGTGAATGGCGATGGCCGATCCCCATGACACCGATGTTCTCCGTGAACCATGATGAAAATTCCTGTCCGTTGTCCGACTGGATGGTTTTGAATGTGAATCCGGCTTTTTTCTCCGCTTCCTGCACGAACTTCAAACTCTCTTGGGTGTTGATATGCCAGACTACTTTGGCATATGCGAACCGGGAGAAGAGATCAAGTCCGGTATATATGTAGAATGTCTCCTCTCCTCTCGGCTGGATATGGATCGTGTCAATTTGTACCAGATCTCCTGGCTTTTCGGCGATGGGACGCGGAAAACTGCTGTGCCATCGTTTCCAGGGACTCCGTGCTTTGATGAGCCCCTTGCGCTTGAGCGTTCGTTGCACGGAAGAGAGCGATACGGACAATGCCTTGCTTCCTGAGTTCCTCATGCACGACCTCGGCGCATCGGTTGTGCTCTTCCCGTTTCGCAACGATGGCATCCACCAATTTTTCCGGAAGAGTTTTCGGATCGCTGTGCGGTTTTGATGACTGGGTGCGCAGTCTCCGGTTCGAGGGAGCCGGTTCATCCATTGCACGATGGCTGCCTGGGAATATCCGAGATGCGCTGCGACCTTTCTCGTGCTCCATCCGGAACGAACGAGCTTCACCGCATCCATTCTGACGCGGGGTAACCGAGGGTTTGTGGTGTATGCCATGTACCACTAGTGTCCGGCTAGAAGT
>PKZC01000456.1:0-7940 GCA_003132905.1 Bryobacterales bacterium
CTCAGCGGCAATCTCGGGGAAGTCCGTACGCCGGCGGCCAGCCAGGACTAAGTCGATAGGATATTCGCGGCGAAGCGCTCGCCACAAATCGAGAACCATGCCGATATTTTTTCTCGGCTCGAGCGTGCCGACATATAACAGGTAGGGCGCGATATTCTCGGGCGCGGGGCCCGGCTTGAAACATCCACTAGCGGCGTGAGGCACCGCAACCACTCGATCGTGCGGCAAATGAAAACGTTCCATCGCCGCGCGGCGGATGGCTTCTGAAGGCGTGATCACCATGGTCGCCAAACCGAGGCGCAGCAACATGGGAGTACGATTGCGAATACGAGCGGATTCGGTGTGCCACTGCGGATCCATCCACGGAGAAAGATCGTGCAGCGTCATCACGCTCGGACGCAGAGGCAGATAAGGGACCGCGAAATCCGTTCCATGAAAGACCTCGATGCCAAGCCGCGAAATCTCGCCCTGCAATCCCCAGGACCACCAGCGCCGCTCCAGCATGTTGCGCGGACCCTGCCCGGCCCGCAGATTCCGTCGATCGAACGGAAGCTCGGGTTTCTGATCGGACAACAGCCAGAATTGATCGTCCACAAAAGTGTCGCACAGCGCGCGTGTCAACTCCTCGGTATAGCGGCGCACCCCGCCGCTTGGAACGGTCAGAGGAGTCGCGTCCAGCGCGATCTTCATCGATAGAGTGTAGCGCGGGCGTTGCGCCGTCGCGCGGTATTAGAATCAAACATGACCCCGCCTATGACAAAAGAGGAGATCCTGCTCGCTCAGAGCGAGCACCTGTTTCCTTGCGTCTTCCATTACTATAAGCAACCGCTGGTCATCTCCCACGCTAAGAACCAATACGTTTGGGACGCCGACGGCAATCAATATCTGGACTTCTTCGGCGGTATTGTGACCGTCAGCGTGGGCCACTGCAACGACGACGTCAACCGGAAAGTGCACGCGCAGCTGGACCGGCTGCAGCATGTCTCCACCGTTTTTGCGAACGAACCGCAGGCAGCGCTTGCCAAGAAACTGGCCCAGATTACGCCGGGCGGCAAACTGACCAAATCTTTCTTCACCAGCAGCGGAACCGAAGCGAACGAAACCGCCATTCTCGCGGCTCGCTGCTATACCGGATCCACCGAAATTGTGGCGCTCCGTTACGCCTATCACGGCCGGTCGTCGCTGGCAATGGGTTTAACCGCCCAATCCAATTGGCGCCTGGGACCGGTGACCCAAGCCGGCATCGTTCACGCGGTGAACGCCTACTGCTATCGGTGTCCTTATGGACTCACCTACCCTTCTTGCGAGGTTCGCTGCGCGCAGGACGTGGAGCAAGTGATTCGCACCACCACGTCGGGACGCATCGCCGGCTTCATCGCCGAGCCTATCCAAGGCGTGGCGGGATTTGTCACGCCTCCCAAAGAGTATTTCTCTATCGTGGCCGATACCGTAAAGAAGCATGGCGGCGTTTTCATCAGCGACGAAGTGCAGACTGGCTGGGGCCGGACCGGCGGGAAGTGGTTCGGGATCGAACAATGGGGCGTGCAGCCCGACATCATCACCAGCGCCAAAGGTTTGGGCAACGGCCTGCCGATCGGTCTAACGATTGCGCGGCCGGAAATCGCCGACTCGGTCCGGGGCGCGAGCATTTCGACGTTCGGCGGCAATCCCATCGCCACCACCGCGGCCAAGGCAGTGATCGATTTTATCGAGGATCATAAACTTTCGATCAATGCCGCGGAAGTTGGCGCGTATTTTCGAGACAAGCTCCTGGAGTTGCAGGCCAAACATTCCATCATTGGTGATGTGCGAGGCATGGGCCTGCTGCAGGCCATTGAGTTGGTGGAAGACCCGGTGAGCAAAACACCGGCCGTGACACAGACGCTGGCCATCATGGAGGCTGCGCGCGAAAACGGGATTTTACTCGGCAAGGGCGGCCTACACGGCAACATCCTGCGCTTTTCGCCGCCGCTCAACATCGGCAAATCGGATGTCGACGAGTTCGCACGGCTTCTAGATGCCAGTTTGGTCAAGGCGTCGGCCCTGGTGGCGGCATCGTAGGGTAAGATCGGAACAATCATGGACGAACGAGCTTTTTACAAGGAATCTGAGACCAGGAAGTCAGCCACTTTGCACTGCCCTTACTGTCGTGGCTCGGAAACTTACGACCTGCGGTGGCTGCTGCGGTCCAAAGTGGAGCGGCTGCCCGGCCAAGCCGACGAACGCGACCGCGCTAAATTTAAAAAGGCCGCTAGCTACATGGTGCTGTTAGACGACAAAGTAATGTGCAAGAACATGCGATGCCGCAAGCAATTCGAGATTTCGGGGATCAAGACCACGGCTTTTGTATAATCCGGTGCGGCGCTACTTCTTTGGGGACTGTTCGGGGGCCACATCCGGCGCGCTGAATGTGACGCTGGAATCCGCCGTGAACTTGCGATACTGGTCGTAATCCACGTCGTTCTTGACACGCACGTTTCCCTCGCGCGACCGCAGCTCAAAAGTCAGCGGAAGCAAATATGTGGCATCACCGATGCGCGTGTACTCGTAATCCAGCATCAGGCTAATATCTTGAATCGGAAATGCAGGCGGGATGCCATCGGCGTGCAGCGTGATCCGATGGATGAAATGTTTGCTGTCGTCGATGAAAATCAGCCCATGGTAGGCCGTCACTAGGTCCTTGGCTTGTTCCGGCACCACGACGTGGTAGTCCGATTTCGCGGCCGCAACGTGGTAGGCGTAGACATGCATCTTGCGCCCGCGCAGAGTGAACCAGGTTTGCCAAGCGAAGTCAGTGGCAGTCTCGGGAGCGAAAATACCTTTCATGACGGAACCGAATTCGCCGGAAGACGACGCTCCACCCAGCTTGCTGTGAGGGACGCTGGAAGGCGCGCCGTTGATCTCCATAACTTTGTAATCTTCGTGGTGTTCAAAGTAGGCGAGCCGTTCCACGATAATGTCCAATGGCCGCCAATTGTCGTCGCTCTGAGATCCGGGGCTTTGATAGTCCTGGAAGCGGCGCGTGGTTTGGATGCAGAGAAAATTCGGCAGGCTCCGTTCGTGATTGAACGCGTAGTCGGTGGCGTCGGCCAGAATCTTCTTCTGCTGGGCGGGATCGGGCGCCGGTGTCTGAGCTTGGCTTCCGGTGAAGAACAACAAGGAGAAAACGACAGGAATGGCGGCGCGCGTGACGGGCATAAAAGCTGGTCTTAACAAAGCTGGTATTAACAAAGCCTGGCCCAAAGTATGAATATAGAGATTCGAACCCTTGGCGCGCAAGATGCCGAGGCCTTCTGGCGTCTGCGTCTGAATGCTCTCGAGAGTGAGCCTCGCGCATTTGCCGAGTCGGCCGAGGAGCATCGGGCAACACCGGTTGAAGTATTCGGGAAACGCTTGGGCGCTGCGAGCGGCGATAACTACGTGCTGGGCGCGTTCGCTGACGGCAAGTTGGTGGGAACGGTCGGTTTCGGTCGCAACACTCGCCGCAAAGAGCGGCACAAAGCCAGAATTTGGGGTGTGTTCGTAGCGGAAGCGTATCGCGGAGAAGGTATCGCGCGGCGTCTGTTGGCAGACGTTTTACAGCGTGCGGGGTCGCTCGCCGGCCTGGAGAAAATCATCCTCACGGTTGGCGATCATCAGACTGCGGCACGGAGCGTCTATTCTTCTCTCGGATTCACCGTTTTCGGCCATGAGCGCGCGGCGCTCAAAATCGGCGACGTGTATGTCGACGAAGACTACATGGTTTTCGAAATTCCCCAAACGGCAAACTAGCCGGGATTAAGGTTTCCGGAAAATTTTGCCCGGCCAGAAATTCTTGCTTGGTACCAACTAGCCGTGAGACATGCCTTTATCTCCCTGTAATCTACTGATTACAGAATAGTTATCGAAAGTTATGAACCGTTATACCCACATGGTCCTGAAACTGCATTTCCTTGAAACGAAAGCCGCAGACGGCAATTCGTTCGAGCAAGGGAGCTAGGGCCAGATGACACGAGAAGAATACGGCGCCGCTTACAAGAAGGGCTACAACTTGACGGTGCGCTTTTTGGTATCGCGCGGACTGTCTTACGATTCAGCGCAAGAGACGGCACAAGCCGCATGGGTGAAGGGCTGGGAACGCCTGGGCCAATTACGCGACCAGAACATGGTGCTCACCTGGATGAACAGCATCGCACTCAATATTCATCGCAGTTGCATGCGCCGCGAACCGTTCCTCCAGACGCTTCCTGAGGTGCCCACGCCTCCCAAGGTCAATCTGGCGGCCATCGACGTCCGCCGCATTTTGAAAACCTGCAAGAAGAATGATCGCATGGTGCTCACGCGGCATTATTTGGAAGGCTACAAGGTTCAGGAAATTGCCCGTGCACACGGATGGACTGAAACTGCGGTTCGCATCCGACTTCTTCGCGCACGCCGGGCAGTGAACAAGCGCTTCGCCGCCTAATCGCTTTCCGAACCGAAACCCACCTTTCATAGTAAGGCCGATTACATTAAACTTGCCGGATAATATTTTTTGCAATTCTAGCGCAAGCTGATTTACCATAGTGGGTCGTACAGGACGACTGGATGGCCCAGCTTTTCCACAGAAGCGCAAATAGCATCTCAAAAATAAGTATTGCGGGCGCTGTCATCGCAATCGGCGGATTGATCGCTTTCGCCTACACGATGGACCGTGGTAGTTACATCACGGACGTCAAAGTAGTCAAAGAACAACCCGTACCCTTCAGCCACAAACATCACGTCGGCGACGACGGGATCGACTGCCGTTACTGTCACACCTCGGTAGAGACATCTTCGTTCGCCGGAATCCCAGCTACCGAGATCTGCATGAGCTGTCATTCGCAGGTCTGGACAAACGCCGAGATTCTGGAGCCGGTGCGCGCCAGTTTCCGTACCGGCGAATCCCTACAGTGGACCCGTATACACGACCTGCCGGATTTTGTATACTTCAACCACAGCATCCATATCAACAAGGGCGTCGGATGCGCCACCTGCCATGGCCGCGTGGACCAGATGCCCCTGATGTACAAAGAAAATACCCTTTACATGAATTGGTGCATCAACTGTCACCGCAATCCCGAGAAGTATGTCCGGCCACGCGACCAGGTGTTCAACATGGCCTATGAGGCGCCGCCCAATCAGGAAGAACTTGGCCGCAAGCTTGTTCAGGAAAACCACATCCAAAGTTTGACGGACTGTTACACTTGCCACCGATGATGATTTGCCACCAAAATGGATAAACCCGCTCTTGACTTAGACAAGATTCGGGCTCGGCTGGAATCAGCCCAGGGACCTTTGTACTGGAAGAGCCTCGAAGAACTGGCCGAGACCAAAGAGTTTCAGGCTTTCCTCGACGATGAACTCGCCGATCGAACGCCCAACTGGCTGGACGCAGACCACCGCCGCAATTTTCTGAAGCTGGCGGCCGCGTCGCTCGCTTTTGCCGGTATCACTGCGTGTACCAAACAGCCCAAAGAGGTGATCGTCCCCTACGTTCGCCAGCCGGAAGAGTTTGTTCCAGGCCTTCCACTTTATTACGCTACCGCGATGCAGATGGGTGGAGTAGGCACGGGCTTGCTGGTCACCAGCTACCTGGGCCGGCCCACCAAGATTGAAGGAAATCCCGATCATCCGGGCAGCCTGGGCGCTTCGGATTATTTCCAGCAGGCCTCTATCCTGACGATGTACGATCCGGATCGCGCGCAGGCCGTGACGAAGCAGGGTTACATCGACTCTTGGATAGCGTTCCAGGCCGATGTCGCATCTCGCCGCGAAGAGGCAATGTTGAAGAATGGCGACGGCCTTCGAATCCTCACCGAAACGATAACTTCTCCGACTTTGACCGCTGGGATTACCGCGATCTTGAAGGAACTGCCCGCTGCGAAATGGCATCAGTATGAAGTCGGCGCACGGCACAGCGCATATAAAGGCGCGATGCTGGCGTTTGGGCGTCCGGTCAACACGATTTACGATTTCAGCCAGGCAGACGTGGTCGTTTCCATTGACGCGGACTTTTTGGCCTGCGGCCCTGGTAATCTTCGCCATGCCCGGCAATTTGCGGATAAACGGCGGGTGCAGAGCAACGTCACGCACACGCCCCAACCGAAGGAAGATTGGCAGGAAGGCTACCAGGAGGGCTCCTCCGCTCCGCGAGCAAATCAATCGGCATCCTATGCCAGCGAGAACCGTGGACCGGTAGTTTTACCGGCGCAGGTGCAGGCCGAAGGGAAAGCGCCCAGCGAGACAACGATGAATCGGCTGTACGTCGTTGAGCCATCTCCTTCCGCCACCGCCAGCATGGCGGATCATCATTTTGTTCTTCAGGGCGGCGAAATCGAAGGCTGGGCCTGGGATCTGGCCGCGGCTCTTGGCCTGGGCGGACAGAATAGCGGAAAGAACAAAGAGGTAGCGGCTATCGCGCGCGATCTGCAGGCGCACAAAGGCGCTTGTTTGGTGGTGGCGGGCGATTACCAACCACCATCCGTTCACGCCCTGGCGCACGCCATGAATCAGGCGCTCGGCAATGTTGGCAAGACGGTCAAGTACACGGATTCTATCGAAGGCAATCCCACAGATCAGCAGGATTCATTGCGCCAACTGGTAGCCGACATGAACGCCGGCAAAGTAGAAACGCTGCTTATCTTAGGTGGTAACCCGATCTACAGCGCTCCCGCTGATTTGGATTTCGCCGGGGCTTTGAAAAAGGTTTATTGGAAAGCTTACCTCGGTCTTTACGCCGACGAGACTGCCCGGCAGTGCATCTGGCAGGTTCCCGAAGCGCACTATCTGGAGTCCTGGGGCGATGTTCGCGGGTTCGACGGAACCGTCAGTTTCGTCCAGCCGTTGATTGCGCCGCTCTACGGAGGTAAGACAGCGCTGGAAGTGATCGCAACCTTCGGTGGCCAACCCGATAAATCCGATCACGATCTGGTGCAAGCTTACTGGCAGAGCCAATCCAAAGCATCCAATTTCGACATCTTCTGGCAAAAGGCGCTGCACGATGGCGTGGTGCCGAACACCGCGTTGGCCGCTGTGAGCGTCACAGCGAAAATGCCTCCCGCATCGGCGCCGAAAACACCGCAGGGTCTCGAGATTAATTTCCGGCCCGACCCGACCATCTGGGATGGATCGTTCGCCAACAACGGCTGGCTGCAAGAGCTGCCCAAGCCGGCGAATAAGATGACCTGGGACAATGCCATCTGGATCAGCCCCAATACCTCCCAGCAGAAAAATCTGAATATCGGCGACATGGCCGAGCTGAAATATCAAGGGCGCACCGTTACCGGGCCGGTTTGGATCATGCCGGGCCACGCCAACAACAGCGTTACGGTTCATCTTGGTTACGGCCGAACGTTCGCCGGGCACGTGGGCGACGAAGTTGGCTTCAATGCGTATTTGCTGCGTACCTCGTCCGCGCCCTGGAGCGATTACGGCCTGGAGCTGAACAAAGTGAGCGGAAGCCACGAGTTCGCAACCACGCAGCATACGCAGACCATGGAAGAGGGCGAGCCAATTCGTATCGCCACCCTCGAAGAATACAAGAAGACTCCTCAGTTCGTCGATCAGAAGCAAGACCAGAAGTCCATTCCGGCAACACTCACTTTGTATCCCGACTATCGCTATCAAGGCTACAAGTGGGGCATGACCATCGACCTGAACTCGTGCGTCGGCTGCGGCTCGTGCATGATGGCCTGCCAGTCGGAAAACAACATCGCCGTAGTCGGAAAGATCGAAGTCACTCGCGGCCGTCATATGAACTGGCTGCGTGTGGACCGGTATTACAAAGGCAATTGGGACAATCCCGAACTGTACTACCAGCCGGTGCCGTGCATGCATTGTGAGAATGCGCCTTGCGAACTGGTATGTCCAGTGGCTGCGACGGTACATAGCGGCGAGGGCATCAACCAGATGGTTTATAACCGCTGCGTGGGCACGCGCTA
>PKZC01000456.1:7953-11603 GCA_003132905.1 Bryobacterales bacterium
TACTGCATCCAGCGCATCAACGCCGTGAAAATCGAATCCGAGAAGGAGAACCGGCGGATCGCGGACGGCGAAATCACACCAGCCTGCGCTCAGGCATGTCCCACGCAGGCGATTGTATTCGGAGACATCAACGATCCCAAGAGCCGCGTGGCGCAACTCAAAGCGCAAGCGCGCAACTACAGCTTGCTGGAGGATCTGAACGTGCGGCCCCGGACCACGTACCTGGGACGCCTGCGCAACCCCAATCCGGAGATCGGCAATGCCTAGTTTGAACACCGAAGAATTAGAGCCGAAAGTAATCGACCCCGGCCCGGACCATATCATTGGGCCGGGATATACCAACCGCACTGTCAGCGAGAAGATCGCCGGCGTCGTCCTGAAACCGATTCAAACCACCCCGAAACAATGGTGGATCAGTCTGTTTTTGGCGTTTGTCGCCATGCAGGGCCTGCTGGCGGGTGCATTCTGGCTGTTCTACAAAGGCGTCGGGGTGTGGGGCATCATCATCCCGGTGGCATGGGGCTTTGCCATCGTCAATTTCGTGTGGTGGATCGGTATCGGCCACGCAGGAACGCTGATTTCGGCGATTCTGCTGTTACTTAAACAGGACTGGCGCACTTCCATCAATCGATTCTCGGAAGCCATGACATTGTTCGCCGTGGCCCAAGCCGGCATGTTCCCGATTCTTCACCTGGGCCGTCCATGGTTGCCCTATTGGCTGATGCCCTACCCTAACTCGATGTGGCTGTGGCCCAATCCGCGCAGTCCGCTGATCTGGGACGTGTTCGCGGTTTCGACTTACCTGACCGTATCGTTGATTTTCTGGTTCATCGGCCTGGTGCCCGATCTGGCAACCATGCGCGATCTAGCCAAGAAACCATGGCAGAAATTGATTTTCGGCGCACTCGGCATGGGCTGGCGCGGCTCGGCCAAACATTGGGCTCGCTATCAGATGGCCTACCTATTGTTGGGCGGGTTGGCAACGCCCCTGGTGGTTTCGGTTCACACCGTCGTCAGCTTCGATTTTGCGATCAGCCTGCTGCCCGGTTGGCACACCACGATTTTCCCACCCTACTTCGTCGCGGGCGCAATTTACTCCGGCTTTGCCATGGTGGTGACGCTTGCGATTCCCGCCAGAAAATGGTTTCACCTGGAAGACCTGATCACCATGCGCCACCTGGATTGTATGGGCAAGCTGATGCTAGGTACCGGCTTGATCGTGGGTTACGGTTACGCGATGGAAGCGTTCATGTCTTGGTACAGCGGCAACCCGCACGAAATGTTCATGTACATGAACCGCGCCACGGGCCCGTATCGCTACTTCTTCTGGAGCCTGATTCTCTGCAATATTCTGATCCCGCAATCGCTATGGTCCGCCAAGGTACGGCAAAGCATTCCGGCTCTGTTCTGTGTATCGATCGTCGTGAATATCGGCATGTGGCTGGAGCGCTTCATCATCGTTGTCACCAGTCTGGCTCGCGACTTTCTGCCGTCTTCCTGGGGCATGTATTATCCGACACAGTGGGATTGGGCGGTATACGTCGGAACTCTCGGATTCTTCCTGGTGTTGATGATTCTGTTCGTGCGCACGCTTCCCTCGATCTCGATTTTCGAAGTGCGTGAAGTGCTGCATCATCTGGCTCCCTACATCGCGGATGATGATCCAGCGCCCGCGCCGGCGCACGGAGATTAGTCATGCACGAAACCTTCGCTGACAGACACGGAACATACGGGGTCATGGCGCAGTTTGAAGATCCTGAGCAGTTGCTCGAAGCCGCCAACCGCGCTTACGCGGCGGGTTATCGCAACATGGACGCTTATACGCCGATGCCCATCGATGGTCTGGCGGAAGCAGTGGGTTTCCGCCGCAACTGGGTGGCGCCCATCGTTCTGTTTTTCGGCCTGTGCGGCGCCGCGGGGGGCTTCGGGCTCTTGTGGTGGATCTCGGTAATCGCTTATGCGCACAATGTGGCAGGACGACCTTTCAATAGCTGGCCAGCCTATATTCCGATCACCTTTGAGTGTACGATCCTGCTGGCCGCGCTCAGCGCCGTCATCGGTATGCTGGCTTTGAACAAACTGCCGATGCCCTATCATCCGGTTTTCAACGTTCCGAGCTTCTCCCGCGCATCCATCGACCGGTTCTTTTTGTGCATCGAAGCGTCCGATCCCAAGTTCGACATGGCCAAGACCAAGGCGTTCCTCGAGCAAATGAATCCCGAAGAGGTGGCCGAAGTTGAGAAATAGCCATCAGATCTTAATCGGCGCCGGCGCACTGGCCCTTCTTACATTGACTGCGTGCCGCCAGGATATGCACGATGAGCCGCGCTACAAGCCGCTCGCCGGGAGCGATTTCTTCTCAGATCAACGCTCCGCCCGGCCGATGGTGGAAGGAACTGTGGCCCGAGGCCACTTGCGCATCGATGAAGCCCGCTACACAGGCAAGATCGACGGCGACGACATTGACCAATTTCCAATTCCGATCGCGAAGGCCGACATCGAACGCGGACAGACTCGCTTCAACATTTATTGCACGCCCTGCCATGGCCACCTTGGCGACGGCAACGGCATGGTGGTTCTGCGAGGTTTTCGGCAGCCTCCTTCGTATTACTCGGATCGTCTAGTGCATGCCCCAGTTGGCCACTACTTTGATGTGGTCACCAATGGATTCGGAGCCATGCCTAGCTATGCTTCCCGAATCCAGCCGGATGACCGCTGGCGCGTGGTCGCTTACATTCGCGCACTGCAGTTGAGCGAGTCCGCGGGCCTGAACGATGTGCCGGTCGACCAGCGTCAGAACCTGCCTGTCGAAGCACCGCCGCGCTTGTCTGGAACGAGCACCGGCGCACCGGCGGGTGGCGGCAATCCTCCCGGAGCAAATCAGCCCTCTGGAGCAAATCCCCAATGACACCCAGCGATACTCTCCGCCCCCAAATGGAGCGCGTGCAGCGCAGCGCTCTGTTCGTCGGCCTATTGGCGCTGGTGATCAGCCTGGCCGGACTCTTCATGGATCCGGCGCATTTCTGGCAATCCTACCTGTTCGCCTTCATTTTCTGGTCCGGCCTGGCTCTGGGCTGCCTCGGCGTCTTTTTCCTGCATAACGTGGTCGGTGGAAACTGGGGCGTGGCGATTCGCCGTTTGGTGGAATCTGGCGTCCAGACTCTGCCCTTGATCTTAGTATTCGCCATTCCGCTTTTCTTCGCGCTTGGCACGCTATACAAGTGGACCGATGCGGGCTATCGGGCCGAGCATTTTGCCACCGGCCACAAGGCCGCTTATCTGAACCCCACATGGTTCATCATTCGGACGCTGCTGTATTTCGCCATCTGGCTGTTCTCCGGCCTCCGCATTCTGAAGATGGCGAATGAACACGATCGCACCGGCGATCCGGCGCTCTTCAGACGCATCAAGGCGCGCAGCGCTCCGGCCTTGCTGGTCTTCGTTGTTACCACCACGCTCGCTTTCATCGATTGGATCATGTCGCTGGAACCCGACTGGTATTCAACCATCTATGGCTGGATGTACACCGTTGGCGAAGTGCTGCTGACCTTTTCATTTCTGGTTGCGGTATTGGTGCTGCTATCGAAACGCGAGCCGTTCGCCAGCTTCCTGACGCGACAGCATTACCACGATCTCGGCAATCTCATGCT
>PKZC01000456.1:11620-19114 GCA_003132905.1 Bryobacterales bacterium
CCGGCACGGCTCAGGACTCTGGCGGTCTGGATCATCATCATGCATATCCTGGATGTATTCTGGATTGTAGGACCGGCGTTTCGTCAAAGGGGATTGGAAATTTACTGGACCGACCTGGTCGCGCTGATCGGCCTGGGCGGCGTCTGGCTGGCGTTTTTCATCAGGAACCTGAACGCTCGGCCTCTGCTGGCATCCCGCGATCCCCGGGACACTTATTCATTGCTGGCCACCACACACGGACACGGACACTGATAAATGGAACACACCGCACATCACAGCCCGAACGGAGCCGGCCACGAACAGAGCGAGGTCAGCGTACGGCTCATCGTGGTATCGCTGGCCTTTCTGGCAGTGGCGACAGCAATTGTTTTTGTGCTCGTCATCGGAATCTTCCGCTACTTTTACTCCAGCTATAGCACCGCGGAAGCTATCAAACAATCGCAGCCCGTTATTCCTCCCGAGCCGCGAATCGAAGTCGCGCCCTACGAACAATTGCAGCAATTACGCGTGAAGGAAGATCACATCCTTAGTAGCTACGCCTATGTGGACAAAGAGAGCGGCGTGGTTCGCGTGCCAATCGATAAGGCCATCGATATGCTGGCAGCCAAGGGTCTTCCGTCCCACAACTACTTGGACGACATTCTCGCTGGGAAAAAAGCGCCTGCGGCCGCAAAGCAGACAGATGCCGCGCCAGCAAATAAAGCAGCGGCGCAAGGAAACAGTAATGCGAAGTAAGAAGCTTTGGATTCCCGGATTTGTTATCGCGGCGCTGCCCGGTCTGGCGGTGGCGCAGCAGATGGGCATCCCGGCGGCTAGCCTACCTTTGATCATGCAAGGCGTGGGCATCGATCAAAACCTGAACGCTCAGATCCCGCTGGAGTTGCACTTTAAAGACGAGAACGGCCAAGTGGTTCGGCTGGGCCAGTATTTTCGCGAAAAGCCGGTCGTACTCGCACTGGTGTATTACGAATGTCCCGGACTCTGCGACCTGATCTTGAATGGTCTCACCCACAGCATGGAACAAATTTCCTTGAACGTGGGCTCCGATTATGAAGTGGTAACGGTGAGCTTCAATCCGAAAGAGACCTGGCAACTAGCGAACGCCAAGAAAGCCAACTACATCGAGAAGTATCAGCGTCCGGGCGCCAAGCAGGGATGGCATTTCCTGACCGGTGACGAGGCATCCATAAAGAGCCTGGCCGATACGGTGGGATTCCATTACCGCTACGATCCCATCAGCAAACAATACGCCCACGCCAGCGCCATTTACGTAATCACGCCCGAGGGCAAGATCGCGCGCTACTTCTTTGGAATCGAATACAAACCGCGGGATCTGCGACTGGGCTTGGTGGAGGCGTCGGCTAACAAGATTGGAACCACCGCCGACCAGGTGCTGTTGTTCTGCTACCACTACGACCCCACCACGGGGAAATACGGAATGGCGATCACCGCGGTCACCAGAGTTCTCGGCACGGCAACGGTCCTTCTGCTGGGAGGTTTCGTGTTCATTATGCTCCGGCGGGAGCGGCAATCTCGTCCCGACGCCCGGAGGTCAGCCTAACCTATGCAGCTTCCACTTTGGCCTGAAGCCGCTTCGGCGGTCGCCGTCGATGTCGATCACCTCTATATCTACTTGAGCGCGGTAAGCATCGTGATGTCGATACTCATCTTCGCCGTCATCTTCGTGTTTGCCATCAAGTACCGCCGCCGTGGCGATGAAGTGCCGCAGCCCATACACGGCTCGTTGCGGCTGGAAATCGCATGGTCGATCATTCCGTTTCTAGTCATGCTCACCTTCTTCTGGTGGGGCGCCAAGATTTACTTCCTGAACGCCGTTCCGCCAGCCAACTCGATTGATGTTTATGCGGTTGGCAAGCAATGGATGTGGAAGCTCCAATATCCGGGTGGGCAGCGCGAAATCAACGAACTGCACGTCCCCATTGGCCGGCCTGTCAAAATCACGCTCGCGTCCGAAGACGTGATCCATAGCTTCTTCATCCCAGCGCTCCGCATCAAGCACGATGTGGTGCCAGGCCATTACGACACCATGTGGTTCACCGCCGATCGGCCGGGCCGTTATCATCTGTTCTGCGCCGAATATTGCGGAACAGAACACTCCGGCATGGTGGGATGGGTCACCGTGATGCAACCGGCGGACTATCAGAACTGGTTGGCAGGCGGAGGTATGGGCGGCACTATGGCACAACAAGGCGAGCGGCTGTTTGAGCAGATGGGTTGCTCCAGTTGCCACCTGCTAGACCGCCAGGGGCGCGGTCCCATCATGCGCGGCGTATATGGATCGCGAGTACAACTCTCCAATGGACAAACCGTTCTGGCCGACGATCCCTATATTCGGGAATCGATTCTGAATCCGAACGCGAAGATCGTGGCCGGTTATAAGCCCAACATTATGCCCAGTTTCCAAGGCCAGATCAGTGAAGAAGGAATTTTGCAATTAGTCGTCTATATCAAATCGCTAGGGACCGGCAACGCTCCGGGAGCTCCCACAGCTTCTCTGGCGCCGGCAGTATTGGCGCATCCGGTGAACATAACCCGGCGTGCCACCCAGCAAGATGGCGGTACACAATGAGCACAGCTCTACAAGAACCTCAAACTACCGAAAAAGTGAATTATCTGAACGCCGAGTATGGCTGGAAGTCGTGGCTGTTCACTACAGACCACAAGCGCATCGCCGTGCTCTACTTGATCTCCATCAGCATCATGTTCGCTTTGGGGGGCACCTTTGCGGGGCTCATCCGGCTGGAATTGCTGACGCCCGAGGGCGACCTGTTCAATTCCGACACCTATAACAAGATTTTCACCATGCACGGCGTGGTGATGATCTTCTTCTTCCTGATCCCGTCGATCCCCGCTACGTTCGGAAATTTCCTGATACCTATGATGATCGGCGCCAAGGATCTGGCATTCCCGCGTATCAATCTGCTGAGCTGGTACATTTATGTCGTCGGCGGACTCTTCGCGCTGGCCGCCATTATCATGGGCGGCGTCGACACCGGCTGGACGTTCTACACTCCGTTCAGCACGACGTATTCAAATACCTTCGTCATCACCGCAGCCACGGGCGTGTTTATCGCCGGCTTCTCGTCGATTTTAACTGGCCTGAACTTTATCGTAACGATACACAAAATGCGCGCACCCGGTATGACCTGGGGTCGTTTGCCGCTGTTCGTTTGGGCCAACTACGCCACCGCGCTGATCCAGGTTCTGGGCACCCCGGTGGTCGCCATCACGCTCGCGCTGGTAGCCCTGGAACGCGGCTTCCACATCGGCATTTTCGATCCAGCCATTGGCGGCGATCCTATTCTGTTCCAGCACATGTTCTGGTTCTATTCCCACCCAGCGGTCTACATCATGATTCTGCCCGGCATGGGAGTGATCAGCGAACTGATTACGTGCTTCTCGCGCAAGGGCATCTTCGGATATTCGTTCATCGCCGGGTCCAGCCTGGGCATTGCGATCATCGGCTTCCTGGTTTGGGGCCATCACATGTTCGTCACCGGCATGTCCATGTACGCCGGCCTGTACTTCTCGTTCTTGACGATGATCGTCGCGGTTCCCTCCGCCATCAAGGTTTTCAACTGGACGGCAACCATGTTCCGCGGCTCCATCAGCTATGAAACGCCGATGCTGTACGCCTTCGGCTTCATCGGGCTGTTTACCATCGGCGGCTTGACGGGACTGTTCCTCGGCACCCTGGGCGTGGACGTCCACGTCACCGATACGTACTTCGTCGTGGCGCACTTCCATTACGTGATGGTGGGCGGCATGGTAGTCGCCTATATGGGCGCGCTGCATTTCTGGTGGCCCAAAATCACGGGCAAGATGTACCCGGAGGGTTGGGGCAAGTTCTCCGCCCTGCTGGTATTCGTCGGATTTAATCTGACCTTCTTCCCGCAGTTCATTCTGGGGTATCTGGGGATGCCGCGCCGCTATCACGCCTACGCGCCCGAGTTCCAGGTGCTGAACGTGATGTCGACCGCCGGCGCAACGGTACTGGGTGTGGGGTTCCTCATTCCGCTGATCTATTTCCTGTGGTCGCTGCGTTACGGCAAAGCGGCCGGCAACAATCCATGGGGCGCTAAGGGATTGGAATGGACCACTCAGTCGCCCCCCACGACATTCAATTTTGATGTGACGCCGATCGTCACTGAAGAAGCCTACGCATACGCAAAACACGAGGAGGCGCACGTTGGCTGATCACGCCGTAGCGACCGACCATCCGCCGCAGCTACGTCATCACTTCGATGACATGGGCCAGCAGTTCGACTCAGCCACATTCGGAATGTGGGTGTTCCTGCTGACGGAAATCATGTTCTTCGGCGGAATGTTTGGCGCCTACACTATCTATCGCAGCATGTACCCGGAAGCCTTCGCCGCCACCAGCAATTTCATGAACCCGGCGTTCGGCGCTGCCAACACCGCAGTCCTGATCGTGAGCAGTTTGACGATGGCGCTGGCTGTTCGCGCGGCCCATCTCGGCCAACAGAAGTTCTTGCAATTGATGCTGGTCTTCACGATGATTTTCGGCACCGCCTTCCTGGTGATCAAGGGATTCGAATATCACGAGCATTGGGTGGACATGAAGGTACCGTTGTTCGCCGGCCACTGGGCCTGGGACGGTCCGCTTGCTCCTCCCCAGTTCGCCCACCAGGCTCAAATCCTGTTTTGCTTCTATTTCTTCATGACCGGGTTCCATGCCATCCACATGATTGTTGGCCTCGGCATCATGACGACTATTCTGCTGATGGCGCGCAAGGGCAGTTTCGGACCCAAGTATTACACTCCGGTGGAAGTTTCGGGCCTCTACTGGCACTTCGTCGACATCGTGTGGATCTTCCTTTTCCCCTTGCTATATCTGATCGGACACACTAAGAAACTCATCTAACATGCATCCCGTTACTCCAGTCCGCACGTATGTCATCATCTGGCTCACGCTGACGATTCTGACCTTCACCACCTATGAAGTTGCGCAGATCGATCTGGGTCCGTTCAATATCGTGGTGGCGCTCGCGATCGCCTTTTTCAAGATGATGCTGGTGATCTGGTTCTTCATGCATGTCCGGACCGACAATCCGCTCACCAAGTTGTTCGTCTTCGCCGGGTTCTTTTGGATGGCGATCCTACTCACGCTCACCTTGGGCGACTACGTCTCGCGTGCCTGGATGCCGCTCGGCAAGTTCTGGTAGAAGCCCAGCACACGGCTTTCAAAATCCCGCGGCGAAATCTGCACGCAGCCGGAGACCGCCAGAGAAGAGGCTCCTCCCTCTGGATCCTCTTCTCTGGCTTTTGCAGCCTCGGCTTCCTCCCTCCTGCTGAATGCTGCGCAAGGGACGGCTCGAATTCTCTTCGCAAAGGTGTCTATCGACATGCCAGGAGGGATCGCGCGAACCCCGTAGGCCATCATGCCGTCTTCACCCTTGAGAATAAACAATCCATGTAACATTTGTCTCCTCCAGATCTGATGGTACTACCGGCGCTGACTCTATCGCGAAAACCGAGGCGCCCGCGTCGGTCATAAAGTAAGTTGCCTTCAACTCAAACGACCATCCTCAATCAATTATTGACGAGGCCCCCCACTGCGCGTATGCTCATCTTAGTCGCGCGCGAAAGTGATGGTCTGGGGTTCCGGGGACGTGCTGTTCAGCGGGTAATCCCCGCGCAACTCTCCGTGAACGAGGACGCCATGTCGGCCCTGACGCCGGACCACTACGCCCCCCTTCTGATGACGCTACTCTCGGAGGCCAAACCGCCCTTCAACGATTGGCGCCCCAAAGACACGCCTATCGCATCAGATGATGACAATGACGTCATGGTCGAGGTCGTCTGTTGGTCAAACCAGCTCCACACCTTCCTTGACCTCCTGGCAACCTACTCCGGAAGTGCGCTAGCCGAGCGGATCAGAGGCTCAATTCTTGACCTTCAACCACCAGAGTCCCGCGATTTCGTGGATCAAGTGCTGTCCTTACTGAGCGCGGCTTATGCGAGCGCTTCCTCGTCACCCGTGTCCGCTTCGCCCGAATTCCGAAGCGCTTCGCTAATCCATGAACACCTGTTCGACCGACGGGCGCAGGAGACCGAACTGGACTGGCGCGCCCATTTCGAGTTCAAGCTCTTCGAGTGCCTCTGTCACTCAAGGCAGACCGCCCTTGTTGAATTCACACCAGTCGTCGTGGGCATGGCATACCGCAAGGAGGGCGTGCCGCTGAGTAAGTTTTTCGCGAAGGAGCTTGTTTGGTCGGACAAGCGAGGGTGCTACGAATCCCACCTGCACCTTAGGGCCAAATGCATTCTTTTTCGTGACAGTCCAGTCCGTGTAACTCAGGAGATGGTGGATTTGGCACGGGGAAGAGATCAGGCAGAGGCATTCTACCTGCGCGACAGCTATCGGAGGCTGTCGCAGACGGTCTCGGATCTTCCACAAGATGTCGAGTTCAGCGTAGCAGGGAAATGTCGGGAGCACCTCGACCTCCTCATCGAGCGGGCGGCGGAAATCGGGGACATAGTCGCGGCCGAAAGACAGAGCCTAGAATCCCTGCGCTCGACGCTTCTCGGTGTAATGAGGGACGCCTTGATCCAGGCTCAGAACGAAGGAGGCCTGATCGCATTGGAGCGAGCGGAGACGTTCTTCCTGAAAGGCCGGAAAACATTCCTCAAGATAGCCGCCTTTACGAGACCGAACACACCCATCGCGCAGGACGAGATCATGCAGAGCCTCCTGTGCGGAGAGGTCGACACGGTGTCAGTATACCTCGAAGCGCTCGCCTATGTTCCAGCAGCCGCCCGCAAGGGCGCTCTACAGCAGCTAGCGAAATCGGGCGCTTGGCATACGGTAGAGATCCTAGCGAAGGGCCTAGATATACCGGACCTCGATGCAAAACTTGAGATTCTCGCGAAGGCCTGCGAAGAAGTGGGACTCCCGCCTCCCCAAAGCGGCCCAAACTAGGTCCATACATTTGGCGGCCATTGGAACTACAGTGAGGCTCGGCAGTTCAAAGATTAGTCGGGACCGGCCGTCGTGGAGGATGGATAGCGCCCTCGCACAGCAAAACGCCCACGAATCCGCATAAACCNNACGCCGGCAATCGCGCCGATGCTCCGGAGGATCAGTCGCCGAGACATCCACTTGAAGTACGCGTCCGCGCGGCTACAAGTTCACTTGGCACTCAAGTGACTAGGCGTTAAGTGCGCATGCGGGTGAAGAAATAAAGACCCGCCATCGCGAAGATCACGTCTGGCGACCACGCGGCTAATTCAGCCGGCAGCAGATTCACATCCCCCAGTTGCTCAAACAGTTTCCCCAGGATCAAATAGGCGCTGGCGATGGTAAAGCTGATTCCCACACCGGCCATGGCGCCCTTGTTGCCGGCCACAAACGCGAATGGCACCGAAATCAGAGCCATCACAAGCGCGAAGAGCGGCAGCGCAAACTTACGGTAGAAGCTCACCTGCAACGTGATGGTGTCGATGCCGCTG
>PKZC01000250.1 GCA_003132905.1 Bryobacterales bacterium
TTTCGCTGAGGTCCTGAATGGGACGAAAAAATCGCATGCCGTATTGGAAGAAGGCCACCACCACGCCGATCTGAATGGCGCCGCCGCGCACGCGAAATCCGCCATAGGCCAGCAGCAGCGCCAGCGCCAGCATGCCCAGGAATTCCGCCACCGGATAAAACCAGCCGTACGCAATGATGGCGTCCTTATAAGCCTCCATGTGATCGCGATTGATTTGCTCGAACTCGGCGCGGCTGCGGGCCTCGCGATTGAAGAGCTGTAGAACCGCCATGCCGCTGATGTGCTCCTGCAAATAGGAGTTGATGCGCGCAATGGCTACGCGAATCCGGCGATAGCTTTTCTGAACGGCGCGCCGAAACACCATGGTGACCAGCACCACCAACGGCATCACGGCCAGCAAAAACGCGGTCATGCCGGGGCTCAATTCCAGCATCGCGAAGATGACGAAGCTCAACATCAGCAGGTCGCCCAGTATCATGAGCAGGCCGGAAGAGAACAGCTCGTTCAGCGCGTCCACGTCGGTGGTGATGCGGGTGACCAGGCGGCCCACTGGATTGTGATCGTAAAAAGAAAGGTCCAGCCGCTGCAGCCGCGCCATCATTTCGCGCCGCAGATCGAACATGGCTTTTTGCCCCACCCACTGCATGATGTACTGCTCGCCGAAGTCGCAAAACATGCCGAAGATCACGATCAGAAGGTAGAGAAAAGAGATTTGCGCGAGACCGGTCCAGGGGCTGACGGCCAGGCACGGATCGAGGATGGTATGGCTGGCTTTGGCGGAAGGCGCCAGGTAACGATCCACCGCCAGGGCGGTGAGCAGAGGGCCGAGCGCCTGCAGTACGGCGTTGAAAAGCAGCAAAACCAGCGCAGCAACAACGGGGAGTTTGTAAGGCCGGATGTAGGCGAGCAGGCGTCGCATGAGACGCCCATCGTAGGCTTTTCCTAAGACCTCTTCTTCCACTTAGTCTTAGTTTAACGCGAGGGTCTGCTTCCTTACGATCAGGGTTTAGCGGGACGTTCGGGAAGCGGGGTCATGTCGCCGATATTTTCAGTGGTGCGCGGCGCCCAACCTTCGTGCGCTGTGTCCCTGGCTTCGTCGTGCTCGATTTCGGCCTTGGATAAAGGGACGTTCGTGGGCTTGTAATCGCTCAGTTTGCGACGCTCATCGTGCGCATCTGCGACATCCGATAGATCGTCGATATTGTTGACAGTAATATCTTCTTCCGCCATACCTTATTGACGCCCACGCGAACCTTAAGTTTCCGCCTGCCGGAAGACGAGCACGGCGTTCAATCCCCCGAAGGCGAAAGAGTTGGAAAGCGCAAACTCGGGCGCGGCGGGGCGGGCGACGTTGGGGATTACATCCAGATCGCACGCTGGGTCGGGTTCGGTGAAGTTTGCCGTGGGCGGCAGAATGCAGTGATGAAGGGCCAGCACGGTGGCTGCGGCTTCAATGGCGCCCGCTGCCCCGAGTGTATGACCGTGCATCGATTTCGTCGAGCTCACCGCAATCCGGTCGGCATGCCGGCCGAAGACCTTGCGGATAGCGGTGGTTTCCGTGGTGTCGTTGACAAGTGTCGCGGTGCCGTGCGCATTGATGTACCCGATCTCGTCGTATCCAATCTGGTCCGGCCCGATACCGGCATCTGTGAGCGCCGCTCGCATGGCACGAGCCGCTCCATCGGGAGAAGGCTGGGTGATGTGGAACGCATCCGACGACATGCCGAAGCCGCAGATCTCGCCCAGAATCGTCGCGCCGCGGGCGCGGGCGGTCTCAAGCGGCTCGAGCACCAGCATGGCTGCGCCTTCACCCAAAATTAAGCCGCGCCGATCCTTCGAAAATGGCCGGCAGGTGTCCGGCGAGACCACGCGCATAGCCTCCCACGCTTTGAGAAACCCGAGGCTGAACACGGCTTCGCTTCCGCCCGTAATGGCCATGTTGACGACGCCGCTGCGCACCATCCAAAAAGCTTGTCCAATGGCGTGATTGGACGAAGAGCATGCCGTGGAGATGGTGTAGGTGGGCCCCACCACACCGGTCTCGATCGAGATGCGGCTGGCGGCGGCGTTTTCCATGGTGCGCGGAATGGTGAACGGGTTTACGCGCGGATTGTTGTTGCGATACAGATTGACGAAACCCTCGTCTTCGGTGGTTTGGCCGCCGGTGCACGAGCCGGTGACGATGGCGGTGGATTCACGCAGCTCTTGAGTCCACTCTACGCCCGCCGCAGCCACGGCTTCGCGCGCCGCAATTGCGCCAAATTGCGCAAAACGATCCAGTAATCCAATTTCTTTTTCGTCGAAATATCGGGCAGGGCTGTAATTTCGAACCTCAGCGCCGTTGGAGAACCGGAGCAATGCGCGATCCACCGCCTCAATGGGAGCGATGCCTGAGCGTCCGGCCTGAAGCGCCTGCCAGAATTCGCCGCTGGTGCCGCCCAGCGCCGAGATAACGCCCAGGCCAGTCACCACCACGCGGCGCTGCATGTCAGGCGTTAACCGCCGCCTGGTCTCCTCCGCCTTCCAGCAGCTTGGCGATGCCGTCTATCACATCGCGAACCGAACGCAGGTTCTGGGCCGCGTCGTCGGGAATATTGATATTGAATTCGCTCTCCACCGCGAAAAGAATGTGGATGCCATCCAGCGAATCGATGCCGAGTTCCTGGAACGTGCTGTCGGCGGTAATCTTCTCTTGCGGAAGATGCTGGGTTGCGGCGATGACAGCTCTCACCCGGGCCGTCAGTTCTTCGTAGGACATAGAATATCNNGTCACCTTTTCGAAATGGAAACCTTGCTCTATCAACCGCGGCAAAAGTTCGCGAACCGCTTGGAGCGTGACACCAATGTCGGGGCGGTGTTCGAGAACTCGGCCATCGTGCAGGCAGAGAATCGCGCCATTGACCGCGCCCCGCAGCAGGCGCGAGACAACAGCAGGTGTCTGCCGTTTCCAGTCTAACGCAATGGTGCTCCACGTCACGCCGGTGAGACCGAGGCGCTTTTGAGCTGGCCGAAGACCGAACCAGCGCACGCCGTAGGGCGCGCGAAAATAGCGCGGACGATGTCCCGTGGCGTCTTCGATGGCTTGTTGCGCGGCGCTGAGTTCGCGATCGATGAAGGCCGCCGATTTAAGCGCCAATAGCGGATGCGAATCGCTGTGGTTGCCGATTTCGTGTCCAGCTCCGGCCACCTCGCGAGCCACGCCGGGCAGCCGTCGAACATTGGCTCCGCATTCAAAGAACGTAGCCGGAGCGCTGTAACGGGCCAGGATTTCGAGCAGTTCGGGCGTGGATTCGCTGGGCCCGTCGTCGAAGGTGAGAGCGATAGCCGGCCGGGCAACCGGACCGCGGTGGACCGAAGGAGCGATCCAGGAACAGGAAGGGACGCGTACCGCATATCCGAGCGCTCCCGCCGACACCCCCGCCGCACCCAACGCAGTTTCCAAAACCTGGACCAGATCCATATCAGCTGCTTGGGTAAGCGTAGCAGGCAGGACGAAAAAAAGCCGGGCGCTGGTGGGCGTCCGGCTTAAGGGGCATCCAGGGGCGCGAAATGAGGACCGGCCCGTGGAATGGAGTGAAGAAATTAGGCCAGCAATCCGCCGTGCCCCAGGCAGGCGACTTCCCAGCCAGAAACACGGTAGCGAGCCAGCATGGGCGGCAGCATCAAATCCACGACGTTTGGCTTCGCGGACCGGAAGCAACCTGGAGCGGACACAATCGGGACATCGTCTTTGTAGCCCAACAAGAAAAGATTGCCGGGCTCAACGGGGGCGAGGAAACGTTCTATATGACACCCGGCTTTCACCATAGCGCGCCCGATCACATCATCCGGTCCAGCGGGGGCTGTGGTGGATGCAACCAGCACGGTGGTTGGTTTCGCGCGAAGAAGGTGCTGGAGCGAACGGGCGACAGCGCTCTCCTCTTCGACCGAAGAGAGGACAAAACTGGCGCTGGTTCCGATACGATCCAAACGTTGGCGCATAATATTTTCAAATAACTGCCGGGCACGTTCGCCATTGGCTGGATCGGTGTATAGAATAGCCACGGCGGGACTGCGGACAGGGCGGGCCTGTAATATGGGGCCTCTTTCTTTAACGATCGAAATCATGGCGTCGAGTTCCGGCTTGGCTACCGCAAAGGGAGTGCTTTTGACGGTGGCCACCCGTTGCCCGGCGCGCGCATAGGAAAAGTTGAGAGACGTGGCGATGGCCATGCTGGCCGTGCAATTGATTTGCTTCAACAGCTCATCGTCCACCAAAACGCAGCACGCCTCGGTGGTAAACAAGTTCGCCCTTCCCCCAGCGGCAAGACGGATTTCGAGCGCTCCACAGCCTATTTCGCTCGCGACCTGCATGACAGCGTCGTCCTCGCCAATTTCGCCTTCTTCGAGCTCGGTAACCCAGACCTGATTCATGCCTTCGGTCTCGAGCATCCGAGCATCTTCTTCGCTGATCACGTGGCCCTTGGCAAGCAACTTCTTGCCGCCGGCACGAAATATCGTGCAGCAAAGTATCCGTCCGGTTGATTCTTTTACGCCAATGGTCTGTGCCTTCATAGACCGATGATCCCTCCCCGGAGTACTAGCTAAGTATGTTTACAAATTATACACAGGCGTAGTGAGAAAGCCAGGGAAAAATCTCAATGTCGTGTCGAAATTTGCAAGCAAAGGTGAAAGTCGCGCGCAAGATCAATCGCGCTTGGGATTGGGAAGCTGGACTAGTTCGGAGCCGGAATCGAGGGGTAAAGCATACACAACATCGGGTCTAAGGGCTTTCAATACAGCGATTTCGTCGCAGGACTGGAACTTCGGACACGACAGGCAATCTTTCCAAACCTTCAGTGGCAGCAGTCCACAATCTACTTGCTGGAAACCTAGCTTACTAAAAAAATCAGCTGCATAAGTAAATGCGAATATTGAATGCAGATCGTTGTGAATCGCCTCTTTCTCCAAGGCTTCTATCAGGAGAACACCTACACCCTGCTGCTTCACCGCTGGTGCTACGGCTAAAGACCTTATCTCTCCGGATGTGGGTGTGTAAAAGTGCAGCGCTCCGCATCCCAGCAGTTGTGACCCCGCGTATATAACCGCGAAATCTCGGATGTTCTCCGACATTTCAAACTCTGTCCGCGGCAGCATAATGCCGTCGGCAGCGTAACTATTGATCGAGCCCAGAAGCGCGGGAATGTCGCGCATAAAGGCCTTGCGTATTGTCAGGCTTTCTCTGACAATCTTGAGTCGGGAACTCGCCTCTGAACTAGAACGAGCGGTAACTCCGAGAGCATACTAGGCATTCGACACTCCCACCGGAGCAACCAGTCGAGTGCCGCATGGCTCGCCCAACAGCAGTTTTCCAACGATTCCGGGAGTGGCGCCCGGAGCAATTACGACCTCGGTTGTTCCGGTTTGAAGCGCTTCCACGGCCGATTCCAGCTTCGCCCGCATGCCGCCGCTGGCGACTCCGGACTCGATAAGTTGCCGGCATTGATCCGAATTTAATGTGGAATAGATAACATTATTCTCGCCCTTGACGCCCTCGACGTCCGTCAGGAACAGCAATTTGTCCACTCGCAGGGCACCCGCCACCGACACCGCCATCTGATCCGCGTTGACGTTGAAGAACTGGCCCTGACGATCGCCTGCCAGACAGGCCACCACCGGCAAGTATTTCAGCTCGATCAGTGACTCAAGCAGACGCGCGTCCGAGCGTACTGGCTTCCCCACCCAACCTAGTTCCTCGCTCATCTGCCGGGCTTCGGTGAGCAATGCATCCATTCCGCTCAGCCCAACCGCCGGGACGCCGCAAGCAACGAAGGCCGCTACCAGTTCCTGGTTCACCGCGCCTGCCAGAACTTTGACTACTGCGTCCAGCACTTCGGGCGTTGTGACGCGGAGACCGTTCACAAAGCGGCTTTCGATGCCGAGGCCGGTAAGGTAGCGCGTCATTTGCTTACCGCCCCCGTGCACAACGACGGTCTGCAGGCCTTGCTGAACTGCAGTGGAGATTTCGGACGCCAGCCGTTGGCGCGATTCCGCGGCGTCGAGCAAAGTGCCGCCCAGCTTGATCAGGACCTTCAAAGCAGGCCCGCCGTTTCCTCGCAGCCCAAGATCAGGTTCATATTTTGGATGGCTTGGCCCGCGGCGCCTTTCACCAGATTGTCGATAACGCTGACAATGACAGCGCGTCCAGTGGCGGGGTCGAACTTGAACCCGATATCGCAGAAGTTAGTGCGATTGACGGCCGACAGGTCGGGCAGGGTGCCGGGCTGGTAAAGCCGGACGAATTTCTCGGTCTGGTATTGACGAAGGTAGACGTCGAGGAGCTGCTCGGCCGACTTGATATTGCGCGTCCGCACGTAGATGGTTTCAAGGATGCCCCGATCGATGGGGAGGAGATGCGCTGTGAAGGTGAACTCGGGCTCGTCGAGACCCGAGACCATTAACACTTCGGCCACATGGCGGTGATCCAGCACTGAATAGGCGGAGAAATTGTCGGTGACCTCGCAAAAGCTGGTTTTGAGGCTCGCCTTGCGTCCTGCGCCGCTCACTCCGGATTTGGCGTCGCAAATAATTCCGGCGGATCGATCGGCCACCCCGCTCGCGATCAAAGGTTGGATCGCGAGATTCGCCGCCGTGGGATAACAGCCCGGATTCGAAATCAGGCGCGCACCGCGAATGCGCTGGCGGCAGAACTCCGGCAGGCCATAAACCGCCTCGCCCAGCAGTTGTGGCGCGGTGTGCTCCTGTTTGTACCAGCGCGAATACGTGGCGGCGTCGCGCAGACGGAACGCGCCACTGAGATCGATTACCTTGGCGCCGGCATCGAGTAAGCCCGGCGTAAGATCCATGGAGACTTCGGGCGGCGTAGCGAGAAACACGACTGCGAGACCCTCGGCGCGCACAGAGTCGGAATGAGAGGGAGCGCGGCGAAGCTGCGGATGATTGACCGGCGCCGGCCGGGTTCCCGGATCCTGCCGATGTTCCAACAGGACCGGCTCGACGTTAGGATGAGAACCGAGCAGGCGAACGAGTTCGACGCCACTGTACCCGCTGAAGCCGACCACGCCTGCCTTATATTTATTCATCACTCTGAATAATTATACTATGTACCAGCTGAAAACTAAAACTCTGGATAGCCGGACTATCCGAAAGGTGAGACCGTCCCGCGCGACCGACGAATGCATCCGCATAGAATCATAGGCATACGTAAGCTTTCGACGTGGAACTCTAGCTGCTAATCCTTGCAGGCTGGGACGCGGCTCGGATCCAACCCCGGGGCCCCGTGCCATCGAGAGCCCCACCCCCGGGCCGCTCCCAGCATCGGTCTCAAGTCTTAGCTTGGCTTCAGCGCCACCAACTCGGCCACTGCGTGCCGATGCGCCGATTCTCCCGGCTCACCTTCCCGATAATGCAAGATGCGCCAACCCTCAAAAAACGAACCCAGCTCTCCCGGATAAGCGCGGGTCGGCGTGCCCTGGGGCTGATCGGCATCCGTAACGTGCACGATCATGATCAGCAGTCCGCCGGGCGTGAGTGCGGATTTCATCACAGGGATTAAACTGCGTTGGAGAAAATAACAGGACAGAACCAGGTTGAAGCTTTGCGGCGGAACTTCAAATTCGCCGGCTTCGAGATCGGCAACCTTTGCATCGATCGCATCCATCAGCAGATTTCGTTCGCGCGCTCGGCCCAGCAACAGATCGATAGCCACCGGCGAGCCGTCTACCGCCGTAACGTCCCAACCGTGCTCGGCCAGATAAAGGGCGTTGCGGCCTGCGCCCGCGGCTAAATCGAGCGCCCGGCCAGGCGTAAGTCCGCCCGCGAATTGAACCACCAACGGCGCTGGATTCTCAAAAACTTGTTCGCCCGAGCGATAGCGTTGGTTCCAGTCTTCAATTCGACCGGGCATCGCCGCGCTTCGCCGCAAGCTTGAGCACGCGCTTCAGGATGCCAACGGCGCGGTCGATCTCCTTCTCCGTCGCGATGTAAGGCGGCAAGAAGCGCAGCACCGTATCATGCGTGCAATTCATCAGCAGGCCTTGCTCCATGGCATCCAGCACGAGCTGCTTGCCGGGAAAGCTCAGTTCCACGCCGATCATCAGGCCTTGGCCGCGCACCTCGCGAATAAAGGAAAACTGCTTCTGCATGTCCTCCAGCTTGGCCCGGAAGTAGCAGCCCATTTTGTCGATGTGCGGCAGAAGCTCGTCCAGGATGTCCATGAACTCTAGCGCCACGCGGCAGGCCAGCGGTCCGCCGCCGAAGGTAGTACCATGCATGCCAGAGCCGATGGATTGCGCCGCGCGATCGTTCGCAACTACCACGCCCATGGGGATGCCGCAGGCCAGCGGCTTGGCCGCCACCATGATATCCGGCAGTACGATGGGGTCGGACAGCTGATAGGCGAAGTGCTTGCCCGTTCTGCCGACGCCGCACTGGATTTCATCGAACACCAGAAGTGCATCGTAACGGTCAGCCAGCGCGCGCGCCTTGCGGACGTATTCGATGGACATCGGGAAGATGCCGCCTTCGCCCTGGATCCATTCGATGACAATTCCAGCCGTGCGCTCATTGACCACTTGTTCCAGGGCCACTTCGTCGTTTGGCGGAACGAAGCGCGCGCCGGGCAGCAGCGGTTCAAAATCGCGGCGATATTTTTCCTGGCCGGTGACCGACAGAGCGCCTAGCGTGCGTCCGTGAAAAGAATTGTGCAGCGCGACGATCTCGAATTTTTCCGCATTGATTTTATGCCCATGCGCGCGCGCCATCTTCAGCGCGCCTTCCATGGATTCCGCGCCTGAATTGCAAAAGAACGTGCGCTGCAAACCGCTGGCTTTGGCCAACCGTTCGGCGAGCGGTCCCTGATAGGCGTGATAGTAAAGATTCGAACAGTGCAGCATGCGGCCGGCCTGCTCGCGGATCACTTTCGTTAAGCGCGGATGCGCATGACCCAGCGCGTTGACGCCGATGCCAGTGATGAAGTCGAGATAACGTTTGCCCGACGAATCAAAAACGTAGCAGCCCCTGCCGTGATCGAGCAGCAGCGGATAACGCGCATAATTCTGCAGCAAATACTCGCTTTCGAGCGTTCGCACTGCATCGAGAGCGCTGGGCGCATCTTGTTCCGGCGAAGGGGTCACCGGGGAAACACTGGACATAGCATCATCATAACTTGGATGAAAAAGCGCTCAGCGGCGCTTGCGCTTTGAGCAGCATCTCGTCCCACTCGTCTTCCGGGCGCGATTGATACACGATGGCACCACCCACCCCGATGGTGGCTAGCCCCAAGTGAAACACGGCCGTTCGGATCACGATGTTCAAGTCGGCTGCGCCGTTATATCCGATGTAGCCGATGCTGCCCGAATAGATGCCGCGGGCTTGGGGCTCCAACTCATCCAGGATTTCGAGCGTGCGCAGTTTCGGCGCGCCCGTCATGGAACCGCCGGGGAAGGCCGCGCGGATGCAATCGATCACAGTTTTTCCCGGCGCGAGTTTCCCCGCAATAGTGCTCACGAGTTGATGCACCGTAGCGTAAGTTTCCACTTGCATCATTTGCGGAACATGGACGCTGCCGGGAAGGCAAACGCGGCCCAGATCGTTGCGCGCCAGATCGACAATCATCAGATTCTCGGCGCGATTCTTCTCGCTGGTGGCCAGGGAAGCTCGAAGTGCCGCGTCTTCTTCCTGAGTCTCTCCTCTTCGGATGGTTCCCTTAATAGGACGCGATTCTACATTGCCTTCGGTGTCGATGCGCAGAAAGCGCTCGGGCGACGAGCACGCGACGTCGATGTCATCCAGGTGTAGAAACGCCGAGTGCGGCGCGGGATTCAGCTGGCGCAGATTCTCGTAATAGGCGAGCGGCGAAATGTCCGTGCGGATTTGCAGCTGATTGGTGAGGCAGATCTCGTAGCTTTCCCCCGCGGCGATGCGCGACCGGCATTCGGCGATCAGCCGCAGATATTCATCCCGTTCCGTTGCCAGGGTGAATTCGACGGGCTTTAACGGTAACGAGGGCGGGAAGCAATCCTTCAATGCCGCGATGCGCCTTTCAGTTTCTTCATCCGGATCGCCACAAGACATGGGATCGCCACAAGACACAATCCAAACCGTATTTTTAAGGTGATCGATGGCCAGGAAGCGATCCACGCGCAGCAGGTACGCATCTGGGAACGGCGAGTGGTGTCTGTTCGACGGGTAGCCGAGGTATCCGACGTAGCCCCCGGTGAACTGAAAAGGAAGGGCAGGCGCTTGAACGTCGACGCCTCGCAACGCTTTGTCCAATTCAGACAGCGCGTTCGATTCTAGGATCTCGTCCCCCGCGCCCATGAAAGAAAAACGGCTGGTCCCAGACGTCATGGAACTGTCCAACCAGAAGGCGTAGCGCTCGCGCGAAAACAAGCCGCGGAAAAGCATCTCGGGCGCTACACGTAGCGGGATTTCGCGAGCGTTTACGTGGATGGTGCGGCGCGAACGGGTTTCGCACGCCATCAGGAAATTGCGGAGAATCGCCGTTCCATATTCGGTGCAAATCGATTCCGGATGAAACTGCACGCCCCATATCGGCCGCGTACGGTGTCGCAGAGCCATCACAACGCCGTCTGAGGTCCAAGCGATCTTCTTTAACTCCCCGGGCAGCGGCTCGCCGACGATGAGCGAGTGATAACGAATGGCGCTGAATCGCTCGGGAATACCCGCAAACAGTTCATCGCCATCGTGGATAATCTCGGCACTGCGCCCATGCACCGGCTCGGCGGCGCGAACGACACTTCCCCCAAAATGATGCGCGATGCCCTGGTGCCCCAGGCACACGCCCAGAACGGGCACCTCGGCTTCGGCGATGGCTTGCGCCGAGACGCCAAAATCGCGCGGATTCTCAGGACGGCCCGGCCCCGGAGAAACGATCACGCTGTCGAAATCCAGAAGCTGAATCTGTTCCCATGTCATCTCATCGTTTCGAACCACTATGGGAGCCGCTCCCGNNGAACGAGTCGTAGTTGTCGATGAGGAGCGTTGCCATCGGAACCTTCATAATAGCGAGCGTTACACTTAATAAAGGAGTTTTCCATGCGCGACGTTCTGCTTGCAGCTTTGTTGACGGGCTCTGTACTCAGTGCCGCCACGTTCCCTGCTCCCGCCGTCGATCAGCCGGCTTCGGCCACCCACAATGCCACGGCCGTTTTCGCGGGCGGATGTTTTTGGGGCGTAGAAGCGGTGTTCGATCGTTTGAATGGCGTCACCAACGCAGTATCGGGCTTCGCGGGTGGTAACGCAGCCACTGCGCATTACGAAATTGTGAGCAGCGGAACAACGGGGCATGCCGAATCGGTGCAAGTGACCTACGATCCTTCGAAGATTTCTTATGGCAAGCTGCTCGAAGTTTTCTTTTCGGTAGCGCACGATCCCACGGAACTGAATCGCCAGGGACCGGATGAGGGCACGCAATACCGGTCGGCTATTTTCTATTCAGACCCGGAGCAGAAACGCGTGGCCGAAGCCTATATTCAGCAATTGAACGCCGCGAAGATTTTTCACGGGAAGATCGTCACTCAGGTGACGCCGCTTAAGGGTTTTTTCGCGGCCGAAGAATACCATCAGCATTTTCTCGATCGCAATCCGAACAATCCCTACATTGTGTATAACGATATCCCGAAGGTAAAGAATCTCCAACAGGAGTTTCCGGAGTTGTTGAAGAGCCGCTAACTCTTCAACGCCCGATTCGCGATCACAGCCTGGCCAAGCGAGATGCCACCGTCGTTAGGCGGAACTTTGGAGTGCAGGAAAACCTGGAAGCCTTTGGCGCGCAGGCTAGCGACCGCTCGTTCCACCAGATAGACATTTTGAAACGTGCCGCCGCTCAGGCACACGCGGTCAATATGTTCCTCCGAGCGCAATCGCAGACACACTTCGACAACGATAGCCGCCACGGTGTTGTGAAAGGCGGCCGAAATCCAACCTACGGGTTTAGCGGCGACAACATCGCGAATGATTTGTTCCATCATCGCACGGACGTCGATCTGCCAAGGGCTGCTGGTTGAGATTTCGAATGGATAGCTGGCATCAACGCCAGGCTGTGCGCAGGCTTCCAGCTCGATAGCGGCTTGGGCTTCGAAATTTACCGCATCGCGAATGCCAACAATGGAAGCCACGGCATCGAAAAGGCGCCCCGCGGCCGATGTGTCGATGGTATTGATGCGGCGCTCAATCATGGATCGAATGGTTGCGATCTTCTTGGCCGGGACGCGGCGGAGAAGCGGCAGATCGAGCGAATCAATTTGGCCCCCGAAGGTATCGAGCAAGTAGCTCAGGCCGAGCCTCCAAGGTTCGCGAACGGCCCGGTCGCCACCCGCCAGCGCAACATAGCGGAAGTGACCACGGCGCTCGAAACCAGCGAAATCGGCGACCAGAAATTCGCCGCCCCATATCTTTCCGTCGCTGCCAAATCCAGTTCCATCGAACGCCACGCCAATCACTTTGTCCGTGATCCCGTTCTCGGCCATGCAGCTTGCGATATGGGCGTGATGATGCTGGACGCCGATGTGCTGAATGTCCGTCATCTCTAGCGCGAGCTTAGTGCTGAGGTATTGGGGATGCAGATCATACGCGACCGCCGTGGGCACGATGCGGAAGAGCCGCTGCATCCGATCGAGCGTTTCGCGGTAGAAGGTGAGCGTCTCGTAATTTTCCAGATCGCCGATGTGCTGGCTCAGGAAAGCGTGATGGCCCTTCGTGAGGCAAAACGTGTTCTTCAGTTCAGCGCCGCAGGCGAGAACTTCGGCCACTGGAAAACCCAGAGTGACGGGATGGGGAGCATAACCGCGCGACCGTCGCACTACGCGTTCTTGGCCGGCAAAGACGCGCGCCACCGAATCGTCCACGCGGGTATGAATATCGCGATTGTGAAACAGGAACGCATCCGCGATGGAGCCCAAACGCAGAGCCGCCTCGCGATTTCCGGTCACAATGGGCTCTTCGCTCAAGTTGCCGCTGGTCATAACCAGCGCGGAGCAAGCATCGTCAAAAAGAAGATGGTGCAGCGGAGTGTAGGGAAGCATCACGCCGAGCGTGTTGTTCCCGGGCGCAAGACCCTGCGATATCGGCACATCCGGCCTGCGCGCCAGAATGACGATCGGACGCCGGATGCTGGTCAGCGCGGCGCGTTCGGCGTCGGACAGCATGCAAAGGTTTTCAGCCGCCGCTGTATCGCGAACCATCAGTGCAAACGGCTTGTCGCTGCGTTTCTTGCGCTCGCGCAACAGTTGGACGGCGGCGTCATTGTAGGGATCGCAGACCAGGTGAAACCCTCCCAGCCCCTTGATTGCCAGAACGCGGCCCTCGCGGAGAAGCTGGCGCGCCATTTCGACGGACAGCGTGATCGTGGGCCCGCAATCGGGACATGCATTAGGCTGCGCGTGGAAGCGGCGATCGGAAGGATCTTCGTATTCCCGCAGGCATTGTGCGCACATCGGGAAACAGGCCATGGTGGTGAGCGGCCTGTCGTACGGAATCATCCGCGTGATGGTGTAACGCGGTCCGCAATTGGTGCAGTTGGTGAATGGATAACCGAAGCGGCGATTGCCGGGAGTCTGAAAGTCGCGCAGGCAATCCAAGCAAGTGGAAACATCGGGCGAAACCGGCGCCAGTTGTCCGGGAACGTCGACGCTTTCACGGATCGAGAACGACTCATAGCCGGCCGGCTCCAGACTCTCGACGGAAATATCTTCCATCTGGGCCAGCGGCGGCGGGTTTTCGCGAAGCTCGCGTAGGAATCTCTCGATCTGCGCCAGGTCGCCTTCCAGTTCCATCAGCACACCCGCCGAGGAATTCAGAACGTAGCCTGAAAGCCGTAATCTCTGCGCCAGATTAAAAACAAACGGGCGAAAACCAACGCCTTGGACGATGCCGCGGACACGAATCTGCTTGCGAACGGGCTGCAACATCTCAACCTATCAGAGCCGAATCACGCTACGGGCGGCGATTTGTCATTTGATCTTTCAATGCGTTGGCCCGGGGCGCTCATCCACGGGGCGAACACGGTTGTTAGAGTGCGGCCAGTTATGGACACCACACAACAACAATTCGATCAGGCTTACTGGGCGTCGCAGCCGCCGGAAGTCCGGGCGCTGCCAGGAATTGCCGATCAAGAGCAGCGTGCCAATCAAGCGGCCACGCTCGCCACCGATGGATTCACCATCGACGTTCCCATCATGGTGTGGGCATGGGATGCATACCTGGTGATGCAGATGCGCTCGCAATTCGGCTACACCTGGGTGCCTTCGGCATTGCAGCCGCCGGTGACCACCGCGCCCGGCATCGCGCAGCCCGGCGTGGTAGCTTACGATCCCTTGCATCCCCCGCCGGGGTCGATCACAGTATCCACCAACATCGCGGATTATCCGCCGTTCGCGGCAGCGCCGCAGCCCACTCCGCAAATTGCAGCCATTAGCGACCCCGTGGGATTGCAGTCTATCGGCAGCATCTATCTTTCGGTGGCAGGCGAGACCTACCAAAATGGCGCGCAATTTACGGATACCCGCGGAACGTTTCAGAAGCACATGGTGGTGACTCCGTTTGGCCGCAACGCCTATTGGGAAAAGATCGCGTAACATTTGCAAACCATTCGCCAGAGGTCCAAACCATTCGCCAGAGGTCCAAACCGGTTGCCACGCGGGTTGCGAAACAATTACTGCGCTAAAATGGCCGGTATGCGCAGCCCATGGATTACCCCCCGAATGAACGATCCGATCCGGACCCAGATGTATTACGCGCGCCAAGGCGTGATCACGCAAGAAATGGAATACATTGCCAAGCGCGAGCACGTCACGGGCGAGCTGATCCGATCTGAAGTGGCCCGCGGCCGCATGATCATTCCGGCCAACATCCACCACGGCAATCTGGAGCCCATGTGCATCGGCGTGGCCTCGAGCTGCAAGATCAACGCCAACATCGGTAATTCGGCCACCACGTCGAACATCGATGAAGAGGTGGAGAAGCTGCGCTACGCCGTGAAATACGGCGCGGACACCATCATGGATCTTTCCACGGGCGGCGATATCCCGCGCATCCGCAAAGCGATCATCGATGCATCGCCCATTCCCGTGGGCACCGTGCCGATCTATGAAGCGCTCGGGCGCGTGCGCCGCGTGGAAGACCTCAACATCAACGTGATGCTGGAAGTGATCGAGGAACAGGCCGAGCAAGGCGTGGATTATATGACCATTCACGCCGGCGTCCTGGTGCAGTACGTTCCGCTCACCACCAAGCGCATCACCGGTATCGTAAGCCGGGGCGGCGCGATTCTGGCCGAATGGATGGTCAAGAATCACAAGCAGAACTTCCTTTACGAGCACTTCGACGAAATCTGCAAAATTTTCCAGAAGCACGACGTCAGCTTTTCCCTGGGCGATGGATTACGCCCCGGTTGCGTGGCCGACGCGAGCGATGCCGCGCAGTTTGCAGAATTGAAGACGCTGGGCGAGCTGACCAGAAAGGCTTGGGGCTACGATGTCCAGGTGATGATCGAAGGTCCCGGCCACATTCCGATGGATCAGATCCAGATGCAGGTGGAAAAAGAAGTGCAAATGTGCCACGAAGCGCCGTTCTATACGCTCGGCCCTTTGGTTACGGACTTCGCGCCCGGCTACGATCACATCACCTCGGCCATCGGCGCGGCCATGATCGGCTGGTATGGGGCTTCGATGCTGTGTTACGTCACGCCCAAGGAGCACCTGGGGCTGCCCAATCGCGAGGATGTGAAACAGGGCATTATCGCTTACAAGATTGCGGCGCACGCCGCCGATATCGCACGGCATCGGCCCGGAGCTCGCGACCGCGATGACGAACTATCGCGCGCCCGCTACAAGTTCGATTGGCGCAGGCAGTTCGAATTGTCACTCGATCCGGAAACGGCGCAATCCATGCACGATGAAACGCTGCCCGAGGAAGGCTTCAAGGACGCGGCGTTCTGTTCGATGTGCGGTCCGAAATTCTGCTCCATGAATCACTCCGCCAAAACCGAGCAGTTCACGGCCGAAGAAGCTGAAGCGGTGCTGGCGGCGTCGCAGCCTATCGTGACCATCCAGCAATAGCTGTTTTAAGCGGCGGGCGTCCGCGCGATGTTATATCCGGATCCGCATGAACCTAAGCTTTTCAGAGCGCAATCGCTTACGGGTTCTGGTCCTAAGCGCGCGCTTGACAAAATCGAGAGGGCCGAGAAGTTCCGTGAGCACGGTTAGGGGCGGACGACGAATCGTACGTGTTCGGATTTCCAATCGTACGCTTCGTGATAGGATGGTTCCATGAGGGTGACGGCGTCGAAACTCCGAGCCGATATTTACAACATTCTCGATGAGACCCTCAAGACCGGTGTGCCCGTAGAGGTGGTGCGCAAGGGGCGCATCCTCAAAATCGTTCCCGAAGCCAAGCCCGATAAGTTGAGCCGATTGAAAAAACGGGACTATATCGTCGGCGACCCCGAGGACTTCGTCCATATCGACTGGAGCAAGGAGTGGACCAAGTTGAAGAAGTGACGTACCTCGATACCCATGTTGTGATCTGGCTATTTGGAGGCGAGAGGCATAGGCTCAGCTCCGCGGCGACAGAACAAATCCGAAACGAGGAGCTACTAGTCTCGCCTGCCGTGGTTCTTGAATTGCAGCTACTTCATGAGATCAACCGACTGCGAGCAGTGGCTCTCAAGGTAGTCGAGCGATTGTCGTCGGAAATCGGTTTGGCGGTCTGTCGGCTTCCATTCACATCGGTTCTAGAATATGCGGTGAAGCAATCTTGGACGCAGGATCCGTTTGACCGGCTCATTGTCGCCCAGGCCAGTGTCAACGATGCGGCACTCGTAACAAAGGACGGAGAGATTCGAGGCAATTACAAGCGATCCATCTGGTAACCGAACATGAATGAAATCAAGAAAACCGACGACGAGTGGCGTAAACAGTTAACGCCCGAACAATACGCGGTAACGCGCAAGAAGGGCACGGAACCCGCGTTTACCGGCAAACACTGGGACAATCACGAGCCCGGCACTTACAAGTGCGTCTGCTGCGGCACGCCGCTGTTTGAATCCGGCACCAAATACGACTCGGGCACCGGATGGCCGAGCTTTTGGTCGCCCATATCTCCTGACAACGTGCGCGTTGAGACGGACACTGCTCACGGCATGCGGCGGGTGGAAGTATTGTGCTCCAAATGCGATTCGCACCTGGGGCACGTCTTTGATGACGGTCCCAAGCCGACGCGCCAGCGCTATTGCATGAACTCGGCCTCACTCGACTTCGAGAAGAAGAAGTAGACCCGAAGGCTACTCGCTCAGCTCGGGGACCAATTCCACCCGATCCATCGCCAAAAAGCTTTTGATATGGGGATGGGTGGATTTCTCCAGGTCCGCCACCGGGCCAAAATAGATCGCCTCTCCCTGGTAGAGCACCACCACCGTATCGGCTACTTTGCGCATCAGGTCCAGATCGTGTGTTACCACCACTGCGGTCAGCCTCAAATCGCGCTTCAACTTCAGCATCAGCTCGGCCAGGATGTTCGACATGATGGGATCCACCATGGTGGTGGGTTCGTCATACAAGATACATTCCGGCTGCGCCGCCAGGGCACGCGCGATAGCCACGGCGCGCTTGTAACCGGTGGAAAGATCGGCCGGGTAAGCATCTTTAAACTGCAGCATATCCACCATGGTGAGCAGGCCATCCACGACATCCTCTTTGTTGTGCTCATCGTAATCATCGCGCAGTTCGAGCGAAAACAGGATGTTCTCGCCCACGGTAAGCGAGTCAAACAAAGCCCCGCTTTGGAACACCATGGTCACTTTTTTGCGGATTTCGCGCAGTTGCGTCTCGGTATAGTCGGTGATGTCCTGATAGGCCACGAAGACCCGGCCTTGGTCGGGTTTCAGGAACCCCATAATGTGGCCCAGGCTGACGGACTTGCCCACGCCGCTGCGACCGATGATGGCCACCGTTTCACCAGCGTTTACGAAAAAGTTGGAATCGACTAAAACGGGGCGATCGAACGTCTTATAAACATGGCGAAACTCGATGTAGTGGAGTTTGTCGGTCATAAAACGAACGTCAAGGCGTCTTCGCCTCGAATTCCGCCCATTCCGGGGGCGTATTGACGTTGGCCAGCGCGGCGGTATCCACCTTCACCCAGACAGCTCCGATTTCCTTTACGAAGTCTCTCATTCTTAGGCGTTTATCGCGAATCGACCGGCCCAGCGCCTCCCGGCAGCGCCGATGGTAAACAGCGCACAGGGGCTCAGGCTCGCCGTAGAGTCCGGTAGCCGTAACGCAGCTGCGCTCCGAAGTCTCAGCCCGGCGCAGCAGTTCCGTCAGGATCTCGACCGAGACGGCCGGCATGTCGCACGCCACCACCAGATTCCAGTCCGTTTCCGAAATTCGCAGGGCAGTATAAATACCGCTCGCCGGACCGCAACTGGGCAGTTCGTCCGGAAAGACGGCCAAGCCAAGATGGCCCAGCCTGGCCGGATCGCCGATCAGCGCCACGGAACCGGTTGCCTCACTCACCGTTTTTGCGACGTGCTGCACCAGGGTTGTTCCACGATAGGGCAACAACGCCTTGTCCTGGCCCATTCGCGTGCTTGCCCCACCGGCCAGCACAAAACCCGACGCTTGCATGAGAGAATAATAGCATTAGCATCCGGATGGCTCAGCGGAAAGAAAAATTTGCGGACGGAAGGAATCCGGTTATAATCGGGTAGAACAAAAGGATGCGATTTTGTTTGGAAGTTCTTCTGGGCGCGGTGGTTTTGGGAAATCTGAGCGCCGCTAGCATGGCGCCTTCCGCGGCGTCCGGGAATCCCCGTGCAGTGTGGGTGGTTAAAGTAGATACCCGCAGCGGCCAGCTGGTGCGAACCCTCGTGCCACCGCCTAAGCCCGCTGGCACCGATGAGGATATGCGCGGCATGGTCGCCGAAGCAGCCAAGAATTTCGACGTGAATCCGCTACTAGTAGATTCGGTGATCCAAGTGGAAAGCAATTACAACCCGTTCGCGGTCTCGCCCAAAGGGGCGCAAGGTCTGATGCAGCTGATGCCTGGCACAGCCCAACGCTTCGGCGTGACAGACAGCTTCGATCCGAAGCAGAATATCGACGCCGGCGTGCGCTATCTAAAATTCCTGCAGGACACATTCCAGGACGATCGGCTGGCAATCGCGGCCTACAACGCGGGCGAGAAAGCGGTGGCCAAGTACAAAGATGTTCCACCCTACGCCGAGACCGTCAGCTACGTCGCTAAAGTGGGCAAGAAATACGGACAAGCGAAACGCGCCGCCGCGAACGACGAGACCAGCGCCGAGCGGTCGAAGCCGGCCCCCAACTCAACTGAAGAGGCACCCAAGCACATCCTGGCGTATGTGGATCCAGAGGGCAGGCTGCATATCTCGACTCGATAGGAAATCCATGCTACACCTCCCCCGGAACAAGCATGGCCGCAGTGAGTCCGCCAGCAACCGCACGCGTTGTAATGCCGCGCGCTGGTGGCGACCGGCGCCATTGCTGCTCATGGCCCTCGGTACATCTTTCGCGGCTGGAACTCCGGAGCTGCATCACGTCACGGCCGTGCGGTTCTGGTCGCTCGGCGGCGTAACTCGTATTGCCATTGAGACGGACGGCGATTTTCAGGTCAAGTCGGATCGTTTGGATAATCCCGACCGGCTGTTCTTCGATCTGACGGGCACGACACCCACGTTGAGCCATAAGTCGATGACCGTGATTCCCGTCTCGGATCATTTTGTCCGGCAGATCCGGGTAGCCGAGCCGCAACACAACGTGACGCGCGTGGTGCTCGACTTGGAAACCAACGTTGAATCCACAATTTCGCGCTTGGACAATCCCAGCCGGCTGATCATCGAACTTCGCGCCACCGGCAGTGCGCCGGAAACAACGAAAAACCCCGAGACCACCAGCGCACCGCTGAAATCGCCGCCCGCCTTGCTTCCTCCTGCGAAGCCTGTGGAACATGAGAAGCGCCGCCCATTTACGCCGCCACCTGCGGCCCAGCCGGCTGCTATACCCGTCGTACAGGCGCAAGAAGCGTCGATCGCGCTTGATCCACCCCCGGAGTTGCAGTCGAGATACACGGCAACGCAACTTCCGGCCATGCTGCCAGCGGACTATAAGATGATGAGTCCCGCGCCAGCCCGCTCTGTGCCCGCGGCGGTTCTCGCCAAGCCTGCTCCCAACTTAACATCCGCATCGATAGCCAAAGTGATTTCAACCACGCCGCCGCAACCGATCGAGACGGCTCTTCCCGCCAAGCGCAATTCTTCCGGCGAACGCTCGATGATCCGCGTGCTAGGGCTCAAAGTGGGGCGCATCGTGCTAGACCCAGGACATGGAGGACACGACACGGGAACCGTTGGACCGGACGGTCTGCGCGAGAAGGATCTGGTCTTGGATGTCGCCCAACGGCTGGGGCGGTTGATTGAAACCCGCATGGGAAGCGAAGTGATTTTCACACGCTCCGACGATACGTTCATTCCGCTGGAGCGCCGCACCGAAATCGCAAACGATGCCAAAGCCGACTTGTTCCTGTCCATTCACGCCAACTCCTCACCCCTGCGCAGCGCCGCGGGAGTGGAGACGTACTATCTGAACTTCACCACTTCGCGCAGCGCCCTTGAGCTTGCCTCGCGGGAAAACTCCAGTTCGCAGCTGACGGTTTCCGAGTTGGAAGGGCTGCTCCAGAAGATCGCTCTGAAGGACAAGGTGGAGGAATCGCGCGAATTTGCGGGCCGCGTGCAGACCGCGTTGTACAACTTGTCCGCAAAAACCACCGACACGCGTTCCAAAGATCGGGGTGTAAAGCGGGCTCCGTTCGTGGTTTTGATCGGCGCTTCGATGCCATCGGTGCTGGCGGAAATTGGCTTCGTCAGCAACGCGCATGACGAAAGCATCATGCGGCGCGAGGAATATCGGGAGCGCACGGCCGAGGCGTTATATAAAGGGATTTCCAGCTATGCTGGTTCGCTGAGTCACTTCCAGGTGGCGCAGCGGCATTGATCGCGGGCTCGTCAGACGATTAGGGGACAACCTTAGGGGACAACGACAGCCGCTTCGGACGGTATGTTCACCGATGCCGGGTCGGCCATGCTGGATAGGAGCTCGACGCGGTTCCGCCCGGACTTTTTCGCGACGTAAAGCGCCTCGTCAGCCCGCCGGATCAAACTTTCCGGCGTCCAGCTTTCACCCGGCAGAGCAGTGGTAACGCCGAAGCTGGCGGTGATACGAACTGAGCTTTCATTCAGCGACATCTCAGACTGCGCGAGTTGCTTGCGCAAGCGATCGGCCTGCGCGAAACTGTCCACCTCACTGCAACCTGGAAACAGGATCAGAAACTCTTCGCCGCCGTAGCGGCCAATGGAATCGTATTGGCGAATGCTATTCTGCATGCGCCGGGCTGCTTCACGCAGCACTGCGTCGCCAGCCAAGTGCCCGTAAGTATCGTTGACATGTTTGAAGTGATCCAGGTCTACAATCACCACTCCCAGCGGACGAATGTCGCGCTGCGCCCGGGCCAGCTCGCGGCCCAGTTCAGTGAGTATGGAGCTTCGGTTCCATAAGCGGGTCAGGGAGTCACGCGTGGCCTGGTCGCGGAGATCTTCCCGCGCTTTGAGCAGCTGCGACTGCAAATCCACCAGCCGCGTTCCGGCCCGTAGCCGGACTTGGAGCTCATTTTGATCGAAGGGCTTGGTGATGTAATCGTCGGCGCCGGCGTCCATGCCCTCAATCAGGTCTTCTTTTTGGCTCTTGGAGGTCAGCAACAGGATATAGGTATAGGGCTCGCCATCGCGCTGCCGGATGCGGCGGCAAACTTCCACGCCGGTCATCCCTGGCATCATCCAGTCCAGAATGATCAGGGCCGGTGCGTCTTCCCGCTGCAAGAGTTCCAGGGCTTCCGCCCCGTCGCAAGCCACCATGACATCGTAGCCCCATTTGCGCAACGTGGCTTCGAGCAAATGCCGGGAAACGATACTGTCGTCTGCGATTAGAATCTTCACCGAATATCCGCGAACTTCCCGTGCCGTTACTTCAGGTAATTTGGAGTCTAATTTCCTCATCGGCCGGGAGTGAGGGTAACGTTAGCGCGGTAGGAGCCGCTAAGCGAATCGTCGGCTAACACTACGGGCACATCCCCCTCTGCATGAAGGGAAAGGCCTTAGTACCTGCGACCTTTCGGTCACTCCTCCGCACCGCAAGCCTGACCAATGGCCTGCTCCAATTGGTCCTTGGAAAGGCTGGTACTAATGAACAGCTCTTGCCGCGCACCCGCGCTCAGCGCAATCGCTTTCCATCCGTTGGTGGTGGCCACCGTCACGTGGATCTTAATCTCGCCTTTGGCGTCCCGCACCGGACGTATTACGCCCGGAATGATGGATCGAATGGCGGCCGGGTTCTCGTCGAGCAGGCGCTCCAGAACTCTCCGCAGGCCGTCCAGGATGCTGTGCTCCACTTTGAGCTTTCCCTGGACTTTGCGGAGTCGCATGGCGGCTACTACTTGAAACGCTTCCGATATTGGAAATCGATGCTGAAAGCCCCGTTTTCGTCGCGCAGCGCCACCGCCGACCATTTCCGGCTAAAATCCCACTCGACGCGCACAATCTGCTGGTTGGTGACCGCCAGATTCGTGATGTAGGTCAGAGTGACATCCGAGGATACCTGCTGTTCCATGGTGAGCCGCGCCTGCGGAACGATGGTCACGTCGGTGAGCTGCGGGTCGATTTTGATGTGGCTGACGCCAAAAAATTTTTGCAGGCGGTTGGAGTTGGGTGCGATGGCCTGCGAAAGGAGCGAGTTGCTGCCGGTACCCATCCCCAGGTAGCTGTTGTTGATGTTCGTGGTGGCCTGTGAGGTCGCTAGAGGGCCGACAGCGGAGGGCGTGCGTCCCACCGCCAGCAGCGCCACGATGTCGGAGGCCTCTAACGGCGGATCGGATCGATAAGAGAAATTCAATTTGTTCAATGAGCCCGAAAAGCTGATGTCCACCGTGATGCCTCGCACCGTGGTGGATAAATCCATGTTGATCACCGGCTCGATCTTGGCGGGATTATTGAAAGTGACTTCTCCGCGATTGATGCTGTACTTGTTCCCGAAAAATTCGATCTGGCCCGAGTTGACCGTGACATGCCCCAGCAAGATCGGGCGATCGGGAGTGCCGCGCAGCCGCAGATCGGCGTCCGCTTGAATGTTCCGGGTCAGCGAAGTTTCCACCTCGAGCGTGCGCTCGGTGATGACGCGCACATCCAATTGCACTCCTTGCAAATACTCATTCGAGGTGGTCGCAACCGGCGTCGTGGTGGAAGCAAGCAGCGCGCCCACGTCGGTGCGGGGATTGAAAACCGCGCGCGTTACCGAGACCGCTCCCGATAACACGCTGCTCTCAGACGTACCCACCAGAGCCATCGAGCCGTCAGCCGTAACGCTGATGCCATCGGGGGAGCGATACCGCACGTTGCGCGCCGTGGCCTGCAACCGGTAAACCAGTGCGGCGCCGCGGAAGCCCAGGAAGCTGCCGCTTTCGAATGAAATATCGCCGCCGCCGCTTTTGCCGCTCAGTTCTTGTACTGTCGCCCGGTTGCGATCGAACAGGATCAGACCGTTGGCATTATCCACGCCGTTTGGAACGTCGCGCAGAAACAGGGATGCATCCTTCAATTCCAGGCGTCCCTGCACTTGCGGTTCGGTGAGCGGACCATGGATGGTCACATTCACAATCGATGCGCCCGCGCCCAGCAAGTCTGGATTGAAGAGCTGCAGAATTGAGAAGTTAATGCGGCCTTGGATGGCCACATCCCAGGGAGTCTTCGAATTCAGCGCCAGGCGACCGGTAGCGTCCAAGGTAGTGTCCTTGGCGATAAAACTAGCGTGGCCGAAATCGATGGTGCCGGCTGTGGCCACAATATGCAAAGGCTGCGCATTTCGCAAAACTAAATCCTGCAGAGCAACCCCGGAGACCGGCCGGGCGTCGGGGCTGGCGTTGAGCTGCACCGTGGACAGCGTCACGTCGGCCTTCATCGCCGAAGGCTCATTGAGCGGACCGGAAATAACGGCGTCGCCTTCGATGAACCCTCCGAAGGGCAGATCATTGCGAACGTGTTTCCCTGGCATCAAATCGTGCAGAGTAGCCAGCGAGATCCGGGGGATGGGTACGTGCGCCTCGCCGCGATAATCGCCTTCCATGCGCCACTCGCCGCTGCCATGGATCTGAACGTCGTCGAGCGTGGCGGTGGCGGAAAGCGTCAGCAAGGGCAGCTTGGTGGCGGCGGTGATGCTGAGATTGCCGTACGATCGTCCATCCAGCGCGGCGTTGCGCACCGTAAGATCGCCATTGAGAGACGTTAAATCCACTACGCCGTTTACAATTTTGGCGCCGCCGCTGGCCTTCAAATCCAGACGTCCACCGAGGCCGTTTTCGAAATCCTGCACGTGCTGGACGCCGTTGAGATCGATGCCGCTGGTTGCCACGTCGAAGCGAAGAGAGCCGTCCTTCCAGTCGTTCGCCGGATGATTATAGTCGCCGGTTAATGTGATGCGCCCCGAACCATGGCGGGCCTCAACATGGGTGAGCTCGAGCGCCGTAGCGGTATACGTGACGTCGGCGCGAGCCTGTCCGAAATGTTCATCGTAGACTGTGAGATTTTCGAGCGTTACCGCGCCCGCCACCAAAGGCGATTCGAGCGATCCGGAAACGTGCACGGCCGCTGAAATCAGGCCGGTGGCAGGCGGCGCTTTCCACCCCGCTTCGGCCGCAAGCGTTGGGATGTCCGCGCTATGTAGAGAGAGGGTGGCGGAAACCGGACTGGTCCCTTCCAGGCTCCAACCGCGCAAGCCGGCGCGTCCGTTTCCCTCCAGGCGCATCTTGCCCTGGTCAATCGTGATGGCCTGCAGCACAACGCTGGATCGATCGACCGTGAAAGTGGAAGTGACATGGTCCAATTGGCGGCCGTTCAATTTCAGCTTGCCCGCATCAGCGGTGCCGGAGATTTTTGGATCCGGGAATGCACCCTGGATGGACGCATCGATGCGCGCCACGCTGCCTTGTAATTCCACGGGCCACTGGGCGGGTGGTTGAGCGCCGAAGGCACGCAAAACCGGAAGCGCGTCATTTAAATTTCTGGAAACCACATGCACCGCGAGATTTTCGCCCAGCGTTCCCGACAGGCCAGCGTGAGTGGAACCCACGTCGAGCTGAGAATCGCCCAACTCCAGTTTTCCCGCGCGTTGGTCGTAGTGGATGTCCAGCGCTCCCTGCACTGGTATGCCGCCGTCGTCGGTAGGCTTCCCACCGGGCTTCAGATCGACCGCCGCACTGGCGCTCACTCCCGCCAATCCAGAAGGCGTCGCTTGCCCATCCAATTGCACTGCGCCGCTGAAGACTCCATCGAGAGACCCTGTAGGCCGCCCAGCCAGTTTGCCCACTTCCGCAATCGTAACGCCAGCGATCTGGCCTTTCACCATTACCCGCTTCATGTCGGCGATCTGCGCCACTCCCTGGAAGTTTCCGTCCGGAGAGGAGAGCCGCAAATCCATCAGATTGATCTTGTCGGGAGTCATATCCGCGTATGAACTCATGGCAATGTCGCGGACCGCGATGCCTTGTCGAGCGTAACCGAGAGACCGCCCGGTGAACCTGCCGATAAACCGGTCGGAAGACGATCCACCGGCGCTGACGTGGCCCTGCAACCATAAATCCCCGCGCGCTTCGAGCGGTGTCTGCGTCAATCTGTTCAGATCCCGCACGGGCAAAGCGGCGGTAACGTCGAAATTCAGGACAGGCGAGTATAGGTTGACGATAGTACCGCTGGAATCTATCTTCATTCCGCCCGACGCCAGGTTCAGGCGCAGCACCTGAATGGTGTTTCTGCCAAGTTCCATCTGGGAGTCGAGAGCGAACTCGGTGGGAGCCCGTAATTTCGGGGAGGAAACCCGCATAAGCCCCGAAGAAATGGCACACAGATAGCGCGGCCCGGCCGGCTCATAAACCAGCGACATCTGCAAGTGCTCGCCGATCGCGTCCAGTGGAACCCGCCACGAATTATAGTCCGCCATACCGTGGCGAAGCTCGATATGCTGCACATGCATATCGAGCAGGTCTTCCATCACGTTCTGATTGAAGCGCGGGATCTTCGGCCGCGGAATGTTCGTCGATCCGTCCGGACCAATAGTGATATAGGCTCGGGGGCTTTCGACGATCAGAAACGCGATATCAACCTTCTTCTCCAGCGCAGAAATGATCTTCAATCCAATTTGGATCTTGTCGGCGCGGAACAAGGGCGGAGCCGAAGGCGCTTCCGTGCCACGCAGGACGAAAGGCGACACCTCGGCCGTCAGGTTCCGCCAGTTATAAGAGAAGTTGCCGATCTCAACACTGCCGCCGGTGGCGCGCTCGACGACGGAAATCATCCGCTCGCGGACCGCGTTCCTGAACCATGCGGTCTGCACCACAATAACCCCGGCCACAACCAGAGCGACAACTAAGGCCGCCAGGCCAAGCAGGCTGCGGGTAATTATCTTTACGCTTCGCCTCATTTCAGCGCCGGGTCCAGGTAAGTGGTTGGCACTTGGTTGTGCGTGTCTTTGATCCACTGTTCCAGCGCCTGGTCGATCCGCTTTTGAGTGAGGATCTCCTCAATCTGATCGCGGGATTCATCGAGCGACGGAATCGGCTTAATCCCCTTTTGTTCCCATTCGGATAATTGCTGCCGATAATATGCTTGCACATCCGTAGGCGGGATCTGTATCCCCGGCCGGAAGCGATAATCGATAAAACGCAGGAGCGTCAACTGCCACCATAAGCGGCGCGTCAGTTCGTCGGGTGTAATGCCGTAGCGCTCCAGCGCATCCTGGAACTCGGCGTCGCTCGAATACATGGCCTTGATACTCTGCAGCGATTCACCGGCATCGCTGAGTTCGGGCAGAGGATAGTGGCTGAGATCCATTTCTCGCTTGATCAGCGCCTGTTCGATCAACCTGTCAGCCGCCTGTTTCCGAGCCTCGACGCCTAAATCCAGTTTTTCGCGATTCAAGAAAGCCGTCACTCGAACTTCATCGTCTACTTGCGATTGCGTGATCACCTGATTGCCAACGGTAATCACAATGCGATCGATGATCTCTGAACGGAGAATACAGAATCCAGAAGTCAGAAGCCAGAATGCCGAAGCCAGAATCCAGAAAAATGGTCCCCTTCCACCCTTCTGAATTCTGACTTCAGAATTCTGACTTCTCACTAGAATGCTTGCCCCAGAGAGAAGTGAAATTGGAACACATTGATGCGCTGCACCGTCTGTGGAACTGACGAGCCAGGGACGCCGCACTGGTACAACTGGTTGATGGAACCTTCGCAACCGAAAAAGCGCGGCGAATTCGGGCTCAGCGAGAAATCCACGCGAACCGGGCCTAGCGGCGTGCGGTAACGCAGCCCGAATCCGAATCCTTGCACGGCGTAATCAAAGTCTTGCAGATTTTCCTGACGGAACCGCAGGCTGATTTTGTTTACGGCCGAATACACGTTGCCCATGTCGTTGAACAGTACGCCGCTCAAGTTATCGCCAATCAGCGGGAACCGCAGTTCAATGGTATTGGTGAGCAAAGCGTTGCCCCCGATCGGAAAGCCAGTGGTGGGATCGCGAGGCCCGGCCTGGAAATCGGGAAATGCGCGATTTGAGAAAGCGCCGCCGCCAAAGAATCGTTCCGCCAGCGGGATTTCCGGCAATCCGGCATAGCGCTCAATCAGGCCGAATTGCGTGGTTCGCGCAAAGACCAGATCCTTGGTGAGCTGATAGTAGGTGGAGTTGCGCGCCACTACTCTTCCAAATCCGGTCTGAGACCCAAGCACGCTCGTGGCCAGCGCAACATCGATGCTGGTATAACTGCCGCGGTGCGAATCGATAGGATCGTCGCGCTTATCCTGGATGAAACTCATGGAGAGAAAGCCCACGTGTACAGGCTGCGAAAGCAGTGGAATCAGCTCGGGGCTAACCAGCGGAGTGCCCAGGATATTGACCTTGCGATAGGTGAACCGGTATTGCAGCGTATTGGCGCGCGATAATTTCTGACCTAGCTGAACGGAGCCTTCCTCGCGCTGCGACGAGAACGTACGGATGTCGTGAGAATGGTCGAATAGTCCAGAGAACTGCAGGCTCAAGTTGGGATTGCCCAAAAACTGGGGAGCCACATAAGTGAGCAGAGCGCGCTGCTCGAGCGTAGAGATCAGCGTTTGCAAACTCATGGTATGGCCTAGCCCGAAGAAATTCAGACGGCTGATGCCGAACGAAAAGCGCGGCGTAAATCCGGTGACGCCGGCCGGCGAATCAAGCGACGTAGTGCCGCCTCCAATACGGCCGATCTCCGCGCCTACCCCGACATTCATCGAGTAGCGTCCAGCCTCTTCGATGGAATAAAGCACGTACTTGGTAGGCTCATCGCCATCGGGATTCTGAATAGCCGCGTCAACGCGCGAAAATATCCCCAGGTCGTACAGCCGCCGCTGGCTGCCGTTGATCTCGCTTTGAGACAGCGGATCGCCCGCGTGCAGACTGATGCGGTCCGTCACCACGTCGGGCCGTGTTCGCTTCAGCCCATCCACCACCACGTTGCGCACGTAGATGCGTTCACCCGGGGTGACGATAAACGCCAGGTCCATGTGATTGGCCTGGGCTGACGGGGTTAAGGTGAAGTCGAATTTCGCGGCCGGATAGCCGTTGTTGAAATAGTAGTCCAGCACGCCGTCCCGATCGGTGGCGATGTTGAGATCGCTATAGGGCTGTCCCAGGGTGGAATGCAGCAGCATCAGCAGCGCGGGACGTGATTCTTCGGAAACGCCTTGCAAATCGAGCTTAGAAACGAACCATTGCGGGCCTTCGGTGATTTGGACAAAGATCGCGATATGCGCCGGGGCGCTGTTGTAATCGTCGATCACTCGCGAAGTGACCTCCACATCGCGGAAGCCGTTGCTGCGATACAGATTCCGGATGGCGTCCAGATCTCGCTCCAGTGCATTGCGGCTGTAGCGGCCGTGCCGATAGCGGATGAGGGTGGCGGGAATCACGGACATGCGTTCGCGAATAGTTTCATTGTCGAAATAGTGATTGCCGTGGATCTCGAGTTTCACGATCTTGTGCCGGCCGCCCAGGTCGACATGGTAATCGATCAGTTGCTCGCCGTTGGCCGGTGTCGCCGTCATATAGTCGGCTTTGGCGTCGAAATATCCTTGCGTCTCGAAATAGGACGCCAGATCGCGGGATCCTTCCTCCAGCAAATCGCGATCCACCGACCGTTCTTCATAAATAGGCAGCAGGCTGCGCAGTTTTCCCGAGGAAAGCTTCGCACCGCGCAGACTCACCAGCACCGGAGGACCAGGATTAATCGCCAGCACCGGTGTCACCGTGTTGGCGTCGGCATCATAATCCAGATTGAGCAGCGTCACTTGAGCCAGCAAGCGATCGTGTTTGGGATACCAGGCTCGAATATTGTCCACTCCATTCTGAAGGCGCGTCTCGGTGAGCTGATGCCAGCCGAACAATCCGCCGAATCGTTTCCAACTGCTGGAATGGATCAGGTTTTCCAACGGGCGAAGGGTATCGCCATTGGCCACCAGTCCATCGAACTTGGCGCGCCGGCCGGGGTCGACGTGGTAATCGATGTGAACCTCTTGCGTGGCTTCTCTTCTCGACGTGGCAGGCTCTACCCCAGCATTGTAGAAGCCGTTCCGCTTGAGTAGATCCGTGATGCGCCCCACCGCCGCGGTGGTATCGCCCGGCTGATAGGGTCCGCCAAGAGTAAGCTTGGTCGCCACCAGCAACTGCCCCTCGTTGGGCGGCTCGGGCACTCCGTTTACGTCAAAGAACCCGATAAAATACGCCGGCTTGGTGATGAATTTCAGATTCACACTGGCCCCGGCCAGAGTGGCATCCACGGCGATGTCTGCGTACTCGCCGGTCTGATACAAACGCTGGATGGAATCGCGCAAATCCGATGCTCGCAGCGGCTGGCCGATCCGCAACGGAAGCATCGCCATCAATTGATCGAAGGTGAGCGGCTGCATCGCCGGGTCGAACTGCACCGTGGCAATGGGCTTGCCTTCGTATTCATTGGACGCCGCGTTCAACAGGATCGAACAGAGGACGGCGAGCATGGGCGTACTGATCCACAAGCCCAGCCGAGTTGACACAATCGTCCATCTTAACGCATCGCCTCCTAGCATAAGGCCCTGGTTGGTACCATCGGATTGGATGAGGCCGCATCGATGACCCCAGGCGATCGCGAACGGTATTCGCGGCAGATCCTGTTTTCGGGCCTGGGCCAACAGGGCCAACAACATCTGTTGGACGCGCGGATAGCCGTGGCCGGTTGCGGTGCATTGGGAAGCTTTCAGGCCGGAGCCCTGGCACGGGCGGGCATTGGTTTCTTGCGGATCATCGATCGCGACTATGTCGAGCTCAGCAATTTGCAGCGGCAATGGCTGTTCGACGAATGCGACGTGGAGCAGGCTTTGCCCAAAGCGGCTGCGGCGGCGCGCAAGATCGCCGGAATCAATGCAGGCGTCCGGGTGGAACCCGTGGTGGCCGATCTAACGCCTTCTAACGTCGAGGATTTGCTGGGCGGGGTGGATCTGATCCTGGATGGCACCGATAATTTTGAAACCAGATACTTGATCAACGATTTCGCCGTGGAGCGCGGCATTCCGTGGGTGTATGGCGCCGCCGTGGGCAGCTACGGGATCACGATGCCGGTGATCCCCGGGAAAACGGCCTGCCTACGGTGCATCTACCCCGATCCACCTTCTGGCGTGCAGCCAACCTGCGAGACGGCCGGAGTATTGGGAACCATCACGGCGCTGATCGCGAGTTTGCAGGTGAGCGAAGCGATCAAGATCCTCTGTGGCACTGTGCCAGCTTCGAAAATTACGACCGTGGATGTTTGGAGCGGCGAGATCCGGCAGGTGGCACAACCGGGACCCGTCGCCGATTGTCCTACCTGCGGGTTACGCCAATTCCCGTATCTGGCGGGCGAGCGCCGTGCTCCCGTCAGCCTGTGCGGCAAGAACGCGGTGCAGATCCATGAGCGGGCACGGCCTTTGGAGTTGCGCGATCTGGCGGCAAAACTTGCGCCGCTGGGTCCGGTTCGCGCCAACGAGTTCGCGCTGCGGTTTGAAGTGCCGCCCTACCTGATGACCATTTTTGCCGACGGCCGGGCGATCGTCAAAGGGACAACCGACGTGGGCGTCGCACGCAGCTTGTATGCGCGGTATATTGGTGGCTGAGAGGTAGCAATGCGGCGAATTCTGCCGGTGGTCATTGGTTGCGTCCTGCTGGTTGTTCCTGGCTTCGCACAACGTGGCGGGCATGCTGGCGGCGGTGGTGGAGGCATGCGGGGCGGGAGTGGTTTTTCCGGCGGCGGAATGCGCGGTGGCGGTGGATTCCGAAGTGGTGGCAGTTTTAGAGGCGGTGGCGGTTTTCGAGGCGGCGGTGGATTTCACCGCGGCGGCGGCTTCCGCGGCGGCTACGGTTTTCGCGGTTACTACGGCTACTACCCCGGTTTCTACGGCGGCTTCTACGATCCGTATCTGTGGGATTACGGCGGGGATTACGGCGACTCCGGCTATGCGTATCCAGATTACGGAGCGACCGACTACGGAGGCTACACCTCCTATGGCGCTCCCGCTCCCAGTCCGCAAGTTTTGATTATTTCTAACCAGACGCCTCCTCAACCGGTGATGGTGCAGCCGCCGGCGCCGGCCGTTTGGAACTCCGGCCCCACCGCCCAGGCCAAAAAGTACGAAGATCAGCTATTCCTGCTCGCGATGAAAGACGGCACCATTTGCGCAGTGGTGGCATATTGGGTGGACGGCATGACCGTGCATTACGTGACCATGGATCACGAGCAGAAACAGACGCCTCTGTCTTCGCTCGATCACAGCCTGAGCGAAAGATTAAATCGCGAGCGCAATGTGACGTTCAGGCTGCCCGGCTGATTAGAGCAACGCGCGTAAAGCCCGCTCGAAAACTTCCAAGTCCTGTTCGTTGTTATAGAGGTGCGGTGAGACGCGCAAAAGGCCGCGCCGTGCTGCTACCAGAACGCGCTGTTCCCTGAGCGTTCGCGCCAAGGCTGAGACGTCGTGCTTCTCAAATCTGGCGGCCACAATGGGGGAGGCGTAATCGGCTACGGTCGCACCGAGTTCCCGCAGCATGCCGCGCGCCTTCGCCGCTAAATCCAGAACGCGCCGTTCGATGACATCGGGGCCGATTTCCAAAATTAGATCGAGTGAAGCTTCCATCCCGTAGAGCAGCGCGAAGCTGAGCCCGCCACCTTCGTATTTTTCGGCGCTGGACAGCAATTCGGGAGTCCCGTGATGGAGATTGTCGACATTGCGCCAGTCGCGATGGGTGCGCCAGCCAACCACATTCGGCTGCAGCCGCTCGCGCAATTGCGGGCCGATGTAAAAGAATCCCGCGCCGTCGGGCGAGATCAGCCATTTATAGCCGTGCACCGCCAGCATGTCTGGTTGAATCCGCATGGCATCGAAGCGCAACGCGCCCACGCTTTGTGTGCCGTCGACAAACAGCAAGACACCCCGCGCGCGCAGAAACTCCGCCAGTTCGGCGAGCGGCGGCGCGAACCCGGTGGTGTAGTTCACCGAGCTCAGGATCGCCAGCCGCGTCTTCGCAGTCACGGAGTCATAAAAACGATCCCACGGACAAGCGGTTGTTTCAACCCCAAAGCGTTCCAGCAACCCGGGCGCGTAAAGATTGTTCGGGAATTCGTGTTCGAGCGTAAGAATCTGGTCGCCCGGCTGCCAGTCGAGCCCCGCCAGCAGCAGTCCCAGGGCGGTGGACGCATTCGGAACAAACGCAATGTCCTCGGGCGTGCAGTGGATCAGGCGGCCAATTTTTGCGCGAATGCGATCGGCGTCGTCATACCACGCGAGAAAATCGCCGCTAGCGAATTCATCGCGATGAGCGAAATGACAAGCCACTGCTTCGGTAGCGCGCCGGGGCAGTTGGCCGGACGTCGCAGTATTGAGATAGGTCCAGTGCGCGAGCGCCGGAAACTCGCAGCGAACGGCGTCCCAATCCATCCGTCAGCCTTTTTGGATCATGACTTCGGTGGACTTGACGACGACGCGGATCGAGTCGCCTTTCTTCAGACCCAGTTCTTCGGCGCTGGTGCGAGTGATGACGCTTTCGATCAGATTGTCGCCGACTTTAACGACCACATGCGCCATGATAGTGCCGAGTTGAACAGTCTCGACCACGCCAGGAAGTTGATTTCGTGCTGAGAGTGCCATGTCCTCTTGTACCAAAAGAATCAGAGCAGCCGCTGGCCTGCCGCGCGAGTGTCATAACCGCCCAGGCTTTCCAACTCGCGCCGGTAGTTCGATCGGTTCAGCGTATCCAACAAAGTTTGGATGCTGGGCATGTCCAGATGCTGCCGGCGAATTGCCAGATCGTAGCGTTCGCTCACCAGCGGAATGAAACCCAGGCCAAACACGCGCGCGGCGGCCCGCGTTGCGATACAACAATCCGCCTGGCCCGCCTGCACCTGCCAGGCCGCGGGCAAATGTCCAGCAGCAACACGGTCGTACCCGCGAACGTTCTTGCCATCGATCTTCAGGCGTTTGAGCGCCGAATCGAGCAACGCCCGGCTGCCCGCGCCCTTTTCACGATTGACGATGCTGACGTCGCGCCGCGCCAAATCTTCGATGGCTTTGATGCCTTTTGGATTGCCTGGGGCGGTGACAATGCCTTCCTCCCACACCGCGAATGTGATGACGGCAACGGCGTTCCTGGGAAACAACCGGCCGATCTCCGGAAGGTTCGATTCGCCGCTCGATTCATCGCGCAAGTGGGTGCCAGCGATGTGGACGCAGCCGTCCTTCAGCAGCTTGAGCGATTGAGAACTGTTGCGATGCGCGAGAACCAACTCGACGCCCGCCGATTGCAGATGATGAGCCAGCACCGAGATTCCGGGATCGCAGCCGGCAATGAGGACGCGATTGCGAAAATCGTCGGCTGCATTGAAAACCTGGACATCGGTGCGGCCGTTCTTGGGAAGCTTCGCGGCCACCACGGCGTCGCTGATAGGAAAGTACCAGGGAACCGGAGACGGCGGCGATGCAACCAGCCGTTTGTTGACGCGGCACAGTTGCACCGGCTGGCCCGGATGCAGGGCTTCCGATCCAGGCAGCACCATCACTTCTTCCGAGCGGAGGCCGCTGGGCTCGGCTTGAGGAAGCGTGAAAAGATCTTCCACCTTTACTTCGAGAGCTTGGGCCAGCCGTAACGCCACGGCGGTATTGGGGACATAGCTGCCCGCTTCCATGGCGTAAATGGTCTGCCGTGTGACCCCGACGGTTTTCGCGAGTTGCGCCGCGGAGATGCCGCGCTTTTGCCGCAGCGTTCCTAAGTGGTTTTCGATTTCTGGCATGGTGTTTCATGCGGGGAGTCACGATGGTATCTCATACACAACTCTGTCGTGTTACAGTAACATCGTTGAGTGTGCCCAATGAGATTCCGATACATAGCTCTGCTGATTATCGTAGCCCTTTGCGCCGCTGGCTTCCAACTCGCCACTTTTGCCCAGAACGCTCCGAAGCCGGAAATCACCGTCGCAGCCGCCGCCAACTTAACCGAAGTGGCTCAGACGCTCGGCATGGAATTCGAGGCGCAAACCAAAATCCATCCGGTCTTCAGCTTTGCATCGACGGCAGTTTTAACCACTCAGATCGAAAACTCAGCGCCGTTCGATGTCTTGCTGTCGGCGGACGCAGAGCATGTGGACAAACTGGACCACGAAGGTTTGCTGGCGCCTGGTAGCAACGCCGTCTATGCGGTGGGTGTCTTAGCCTTGTGGATTCCCCCGAGCAGCAAAGCGCACGCCGGCAAGATCGAAGACCTCACGGCTANNCGGCTAAAGACGTGCGAGTGATCGCTCTAGCCGACCCCAAGCTGGCGCCTTACGGGGAGGCGGCTGTCGAGACTTTGCAGCACGCGGGCATCTGGGATCAGGTAAAAGACAGAATCGTCTATGCCGAAAACATCAGCATGGCCAAACAGTACGGCACTTCAAAGAACGCAGACGCTGTGTTCACGGCGTATTCGCTGGTGTTGAAAGAGGCGGGCAAGGTGATTCAAGTAGACGAGGCCCTGCATGCGCCGATCGTTCAGAAACTGGGAGTGATAGCGCGCTCCCAGCATCATGACTGGGCACAATCGTTTACCACCTTCGTATTGACCGGCCCGGGCCGCGCGGTGCTGGCCCGCAACGGCTACAAAGTACACTGACACCAAGTACACTGACACTTATGCGCTACACACGGTTGGTGCCGGCGCACCGCCGATCGCGCGCTTGAGATA
>PKZC01000338.1 GCA_003132905.1 Bryobacterales bacterium
CCCGGCGTCCCCGGAAGCGGCCGTGGGTCGCGCGGAATCGGCCCCTCTTGCCTGGGCCTGGCGCCGGGCCAGCGGAGGCCCAGGGACGAGGGCTGAAAGCCCCGTAAATGTGCGGATTTAGGGGCCTCGCCAACCCGGCGAGTGTCAACACCGGAGGCCCTTGGATCCAGGGAGCGGATTAGTGCTTGTCTTTCTTTTTCGTTTTCCATAAGGAGCGCACGAATTTGCCTCCCTGATGTCTGTTGATTTTCATTTCAGGGGGTTGTGGTTCCCAAATGCTCTTCGCGGAAATGAGCAGCTACAAAATTCGCTACATTACGGATTTTGGGTTGTAGACGATACAGCCGCAAACGAAAGAAATTGCTGGAGCTAACTGCCGTCTAAGTCTCCATGCCTCAATGCCTTGGGCTCAGTGGATCGCCCTCCTGCGACATCTTTAGATTCAACAACTTAGAAAACCTCAGTTGTTGAACCTTGTGGAACTCTGGGGAACTCACATCTACAATTTCGACTACAATTCGTCGGCGGGGAATTCCTGGGCATGCGGAACTGCTTGGAACGAAAAACCCTGGTAACTTCGGCGGCGGCGGGAGCGCACCTGTGGTTAGGGCAGGGGCGTCTTATCGTGATCCTATTGCATGAAAGTGAGATACAACCCGTCTGGGCTGGAGGAGAGAGTCAGCAGTCTCCGCGCGTGAATTTTCGGCTTACAATAGGGCATGCCGCTTCGAGTTGACGCCATCTACGAGAACGGGGTGTTGCGACCGCTACAGCCGTTGGATTTGAAGGAGCATGAGCGGGTACTGGTGAGCGTCGTCAAGACCGCGACTGCGCTGGGCCGATCCAGCTTAGCCGTGGAGTACATCGAAAACGTCAAAAGGGAACTACAGGACGCCGAACCGGCCCCGGGTCTGGAAGAAGTCCGGCGTCGGCTGGCGAAGATTGATGGATCAATGGCTTCTGAAATTGTTGCCGACCGAGGGGAACGTTGATCTTTGGCCGGCCACTTCTTCGATTCCAGCGCCCTGGTTAAGCTGTATCATCCGGAGGCTGGCACACCGGCCGTCGATCAGATCGTCAATGCTACCGACAACCTGGTTCTAGTTTCCCGCCTAACCTTAGCTGAACCAACATCGGCGTTTGCGATCAAAGTGCGAACGCAGTCCATTAACCGGGAAGATGCAGAGCTATTCCTGCGCCAATTTCGAGGAGACGTCGCGATGGGACGGCTGGAGGTTTTCTCTATCGGGGAATCGGAATTTACGATGGCCGAGTTGCTGGTTGAACGTTATGCGTTCGAGTCACGTCTCCGTGCTCTCGATGCTCTTCAACTGGCTGTCGCACTGGAACTGCGGAATCAGAAGTTGGTGGATCATTTTGTCGCCGCAGATGCGATACTTTGTGAGGTTGCCCGACTGGAGGGGTTCTCGGTAATCAACCCTGAACAATTCTGACCGCATGCCGTTGTTGCAAAGGGGGCTTTCGTGCAAGATCAGCTCGATCTTCGAACCAGACTAGAGAGCGCCCTTGCAGAGGGTCAACGGCTCCGCGAAGAAGTCCTGAACCTCAGAGCGATCCTTGCGCAGCATTCCATCCCATTACCTGAACTGAGAGCGCCGCGGGCCACAAGCGAACGGTGTCTGCCCGCGCCCTCAGAAATCGCTCAGGTTGCAACGCTGCCGGACAACCAAGCGAAGATCGCCCTGTTTCGATCTTTGTTCCGCGGGCGGGAAGACGTCTACGCGGAGAGGTGGCGCACAAAGGACGGTACGTGGGCCTATCGCCCTGCAGGCAAGAAGGACTGGATGGCGGTCCTTGCCAGCCGCCCGGAGGAGCATAAGAAGGTCGATCGCCAAACCCGAACTCTCTACGCGATAACTGACGAAGTCATTCGGCAGCATTTGATAGGTAAGAAGACGATCGGAATCTATCCTCTGCTCGGCGATGAAACGTGTTGGCTTCTGGCGGCTGACTTCGATAAGAAGACCTGGCAAGAAGATTCGCTGGCATTCCTCGCGACTTGCCAGAGCGCGAGGATACCAGCTTATCTGGAGCGGTCACGATCTGGGAATGGGGGGCATGTTTGGATCTTCTTCGACGCGCCGGTCCCAGCGGTTCTCGCCCGCAAAATGGGTTGCGCTCTACTTACCCAAACCATGGAGAGGCGCCACCAAGTCGGTCTCGATTCCTACGACCGCTTCTTCCCAAACCAGGACACTCTGCCCAAGGGAGGCTTCGGCAATCTGATCGCTCTTCCACTTCAGTGGATGCCCAGGCAAAACGGAAATAGCTTGTTTGTGGACGACGATTTTCGCCCGTACCCAGTCCAATGGCAATTATTACTCTCAATCCGACGAGTCGGAGCCGATCAAGTGGAATGGATCGTCAGCGACGCGGCACGCCGAGGTCAGGTCATGGGCATTAAGCTCTCAATGACAGATGACGGCGGGGATGCTCCCTGGACTCTGCTGCCCTCAAGAAGGAAAAGTGAGAAACCAATACCAGGGCCTTTCCCAGAGTCCGTTGAGATCATACGAAGCAATCTGGTATTCATACCAAAGGCAGACCTCCCCGAGCCAATGCTCAACCGGATGATCCGCATCGCGGCGTTTCAGAATCCGGAGTTCTACAAGGCCCAAGCGATGCGTCTGCCGACTTGGGATAAGCCGCGCGTCATCTCTTGCAGCGAAGAGTTTGCTCAACATCTCGCTCTGCCAAGAGGGTGCTTGCAGGAGGTGCGCGAGTTACTGAAGGAACACGGAATCCGCGTGGTGATTCGCGACGAACGCTACGCCGGCAAGCCCATCGACATAAACTTTTATGGAAATCTCCGTGATGATCAGGCCGAGGCCATACGCCAGACGCTCCGGCATGATGAAGGCGTCTTGTGTGCACCAACCGCGTTTGGCAAGACCGTGGTGGCTGCCAAATTGATTGCTGACCGAGCAGTCAATACGCTGGTCCTGGTCCATCGCCAACAATTACTCGAACAATGGTGCGCACGCCTTGCGATGTTTCTGGGTCTTCCGGCGAATGCTATAGGTCAGGTCTTTGGCGGCAAGGATACTCGAACCGGATTCATCGACGTAGCCCTGCTTCAAAGCATGCAACGTAAGGGTGAGGTGAAGGACTGTGTTGCCGAGTACGGGCACGTGATTACCGACGAGTGCCACCATCTGACTGCATTCAGCTTTGAACAGGTCATGAGGCAGGTCAAAGCGAAGTTCATCGTCGGCCTGACCGCGACGCCGACTCGAAAAGATGGCCATCACCCGATCATTTTTATGCAGTGCGGACCTGTCCGATTCAACCTGAGCGCCCGTGAGGCCGCCGAGCTCTCTCCTTTTCGGCACCTGGTATCGCCGAGACACACTGGTTTCCGGATGCCGCTCGACGTCGCGGACCTCACAATTCACGACGCCTACGCCGCATTGGTTACCAACGAAGAGCGTAACCAGCAAATCGCCCGGGATGTCATCCAAGCTGTTCGCGAGGGCCGCACTCCGCTCGTGCTCACCAATCGTACAGACCACCTTGAGCGATTGGCCAGCGGCTTATCCGAAATTCCGCACGTGGTGATATTGAGGGGCGGCATGGGTAAAAAGCAACGACAAACAGCTGCGGAAACCCTAGCCTCGATTCCCGACGGAACGCCACGTGTTCTCCTCGCGACCGGAAGCTACATCGGCGAGGGTTTCGACGATTCAAGACTCGACACACTGTTCCTCACAATGCCCATCTCGTGGCGGGGCACGCTTCAGCAATACGTCGGGCGGTTGCATCGGATTCATCAGGGGAAGAAAGTGGTTCGAGTATTCGACTACGTTGACGCACAAGTTCCGATGCTTGGCCGAATGTATGAGAAGCGAATGAAAGGATATCGCGCCATCGGATATGAGATGGAATCAAACGGTGTAGACGATTGTGTAAGTGGGTAATCAGTGCCTTTCCAAAGACCTCAATCGACTTCAAGCAGACTCTGCACAAAAACTCCATTTTTAGCGCTTCAGATTTTCCTTGCTTTTTCGTAAGGCTTGCATCAGGTGTGCGACTGTTGTGGTCCTGCGCTGATCGCTTCGGACGTTCCGTTGAGATCCGCCTTGCGCTGTAGATAGTTTTGAGGATGCGAAAGCCCTCAAGTTTCAAAAAGCTCAATAAGCTTCAACGAGATCGTGCCATCTCCTTGGAAAGGAATACGTTGGAAATAGGCGGCTTTCGCGCTTGGCTGACATCCGACTTGGGCGCAGGTGCGCTCCCTCTTGGCGAATCTGTAGATTCAATAACTTAGAAATTGCCCTTGTTGAACCTTGAGGAACCTTTAGCTACAATTTCGGCCACATTGCTGATGCTGGTCGTAGACTAGGCGCGCTTGCCCACTGAATTCAAAGCTATTTCGAAGTTGGTCGATTACACCGCGCACCCGCTGTTGCGACAGTGGTTCGTGTCAGGACAGCCCTTTGATTGGCCGTCTACCCCGTCCGCCTCCGAGGCGAAGGCTTTCTTGGGTTCGAGTTGACACTCACCCCTTGGGCTTCCATCGATCACTGCGAAAAGCAGCCGTTTATTGGCCATCGCTAGCCCTACTTCTGTGACTGAAGAAGAGATGCGAGCTTCGAGAAATCGAAGGAGATAGCAAATTTTCCGTATACGCCCTTCTCAAACTGGCGCAGCTCAGTGACCTCGTTGGCATAGCCACCCGATTGTTCCGGATGTAAGGTGAAGAATTGCTGTCACAACCTTACTTGAAATGTGCAAAGTTGGAGTAGTATGGCAAACATGTCCCATCCACTTATGAACAGACGTGAAGTCGTCCAACTAATCGGAGCAGCCGCTGCCGCGCAAAAGCTGGCCGCACAGACACCGGATATCTGCTTCCTCACGGCCGTCGAAATGGCGGGTCTCATCCGCGCCAACAAGCTCAGTGCTCGTGAAGTCATGGCGGCCCACTTGAAGCAGATCGAGCGGGTCAATCCGCAGGTGAATGCGATTGTGACGCTGGTCGCGGAACAGGCCACGGAGAAGGCTCGCCAGGCGGACGAGTCCCAAGCCCGAGGAACTTTGCTCGGGCCGTTGCATGGCCTGCCCGTCGTTCATAAGGATTTGTTCGAGACTGCCGGAATCCGCACGACCTTTGGTTCGCGGATTTTCAAAGACAATGTGCCCAAGCGAGACGCGATCATCGTGGAACGGATCAACGGCGCCGGCGCGATCTGCGTAGGTAAGAGCAACACCCCCGAGTTCGGCGCGGGCTCGCAAACCTTCAATGAAGTTTTCGGCGTCACAAAGAACCCTTACGACTTAACCAAGACCTGCGGTGGTAGCAGTGGGGGCGCTGCGGTGAGCCTGGCTTGCGGAATGGTCCCTATCGCCGATGGCAGCGATAGTGGCGGATCTCTGCGAAATCCGGCCTCATTTTGCAATGTCGTTGGAATCCGTGTGGCGCCTGGCCGGGTACCGGCGCATGCGCAAGGGAATGCCTGGCTGACAATTGCCGTTCAGGGTCCGATGGCCCGCACCGTCTCCGATCTCGCGCTGGTGCTAAGCGTCATCGCCGGTCCCGACCCACGCTGTCCCATCTCCATCACAGAGCAAGGCTCCCTCTTCGCGGGCAATCTGGAGCGTGGTTTTAAAGGCGCGCGAGTTGCATGGTTCAAGAACATGGGTGGAATTCCATTCGACCCGCAAGTTATCAACCTCGTCAACGCGCAGCGCAAAGTTTTTGAAGACCTCGGATGCATGGTTGAAGAAGCCGAACCGGATTGGACGGGCGCTCACGAGGGCTATGATATTCTGCGTGCTTGGAACTACGCGTCCACGCAGTCCGACAATGTCCGGCTGCATCGCAGCTTGGTGAAGGACACGATCCAGTGGGAAGTGGAGCGCGGCTCGAAGCTGACCGGCGCCGATATCGCCCGAGCGCATAGCTTGCGTAGTGCGGCCTGGGACCGGATGCGGGTCTTTAATGAAAAGTACGACTACTTCATCGCACCCACTTCGCAGGTGCTTCCTTACGATTTGAAACAGCCCTACCCCACCGAAATCGAGGGCGTCAAGATGTCCACCTACGTCGAGTGGCAAAAGTCCTGCATTTTAATTTCGTCGCTGGAGAACCCCTCCATCTCGGTGCCGTGCGGCTTCACAGCGCAGGGTTTGCCAGTGGGGTTGCAAATCGTCGGAAGACATCGCGATGAGCTGAGCGTTTTGCAAATGGCATTCGCATTCGAGCAAGGTACGCGAGTAGCACGCCGCAAGCCGGCAATTGCCTAGCCCGCATGAAAGGCGTAGTCATTCGCGGTGACGGGATCGCGGCCTGTTGCTGCGCGCACTTGCTGGCCACTGCTGGTATCCGGGTAGCGATGGAAAAGGCTGAGCGAACGTCCGTACCGGCGGTGTTGTTGAGTGCCAGAACTCAAGCGCTCATTGGAGACGTCTTCGGGCGTAGAGACTTATTAGCCGGATTGCCAAGGATCGAAAAACGAAGCGTAGCTTGGGGCCCAGGTTCTGAATCTCTCGTCCTGGCTCACTCATCGGTGATCGTCTCCGAAGGGGAGCTGGCGGAACGTCTTCGGCCCTCTGGTCTCGTTGACGGCCCCGAGGCTGAATGGGATCCCAGGTGGACCATCCTGGCCTCCCGCCCACTCCCCACCTCGACGGTCGAGCGCGACTTCGGTTCGCGAATGGCTTCGGCACTGCGGGTTGAGTTGGCACGCGGCATCGATTCCTCCACCTGCTGGATCGAATCGCTCGAATCTGGATGGTTATTTCTGATCCCGAGTGGGGACAACGCGGGCTGGCTGCTTGCTGTGGGCGGAGCGCATGAGTTATTGCTCGCGCGGAGCCGGATTGTAGCGCAGCTGATCGAAAGCGTCCGCGGCAATGCAGGACAATTCCCGGCATACCCACGGATAGGCGATCCACTCTGTGGACCTGGATGGCTGGCGTGCGGGAGCGCTGCATTGGCCTTCGACCCGCTGTGCGGCGATGGCGCGGGCAACGCAGTTCGTGAGGCAATCCTGGCGGCGGCTATAATCCGGGCCGAGGTCAATGGAGCGCTTGAGCAGGATGTTCTTGCGCACTATCGAGGACGCTTGCTCGCCGGATTCAGAAAACATCTGGAGCTCTGCCAGCAATTTTACGCAGCCGGCCATTCAGGCTCCTGGTGGAACACTGAGTTAGATTTCCTCCAAGAAGGGATCGAGTGGTGCGCACGCCAGATGAATGATTCGAAGCCCTTCCAATACCGGCTCAGCGGATTCGAACTTCACGTTATTTCAGGCTAAGTCCGATCCGCTCCGCTTCGGCGGCCAACATGGAGCAAACGTTTCCATGCGAGCGATTCTCCAAGCCCTCGCAGGCGCGCGCCACGAAACCCGTCAGATTGGCCACCGCAAAACTTATGCCTTGCAGATTCCGTTCCTTCGGTACATCCGGAACGGGGCGTGGATATCCAGACGCGCAGAGTTCCAACCCTTCCGGAGTTCGCCTGCACGAATAGGAGTATCGAGGACAATTCCAGTCCAGGCCCACTCCAACAACTCCCATCATGCTTCCCGGAAAAGCCGCAATCCCGTTCATGTTGTGAGCCGAAACCACGATCGTGCCCTGCTCCGTTGCGCGGGCGATCAAAGAAGTGAATCGCGCCACGTGCGCTGGGTTCGCGGTCCCTAGGCTCAGATTAATTACATCCATCCGGCGCTCAATACACCATTCAAGGGCAGACACAATGACATCGATGCCGGCACGTAGTTCCTTATGGAACACCCGGACAGCGAAGTATTCCGCTTGAGGCGCTTTCTCCTGGATCGCTGCCATTACCGCCGTTCCGTGTCCGATGAGATCGACGAAGGAATCCTCCTCCTGTTGACTTCCGATGGTGANNGAACTCGCGTCCACCTTCGCGGGCGCATCCTGAACGGTTACGTCCGCGCGAGTTCCGTCCATACCTTTCCTTCTCTCAAATTCACCACTTGGTCCGCCATCTCCGATAACGCAGGCCGATGGGTGATGACGATGACCGTCCGCCCGCTCAGAGACTTACGCAAGTTCCGGGCCACGATTCTCTCCGTGGCGGGATCAAGCGCCGATGTCGGTTCATCCAGGAGCAGTACACTGGGCTTTCGCAGTAAGGCGCGTGCCAATGCTACCCTCTGCCGTTCTCCCGCTGAAAGTGCCAGGCCGCGCTCGCCCGTCTGGGTATCGTAGCCTTCCGGGAGCCGCCGGATCAGTTCATCCAGACCCGCTTCGCGTCCCGCAGCTTCTACCTCTCCGCGGCTGGTCTCAAGGTGCAAGTAAGAAATGTTCTCGGCGATAGAGGCGTTGAAGAGGTGCGGGGACTGATCCACCAAGACTATTTCTCGCCGCAGATCCTCCAGGCGAAACGCGCGCAGATCGACCCCGTCTACGGTGATACGCCCGCTGTCGGGATCGAGAAAACGGACGAGCAAATCCGCGATGGTCGATTTTCCCGCGCCGCTTGGTCCGAGAATCGCGCAGAACATGCCGGCTTGGATCTCAAAAGACACAGCATTCAGCACATCCTCTCGATCATGCCGCAACACTACATCTTGAAAGACGATCTTGTCGCGGACCGGACCAAGCGGAAGTGCGTTCGGCTGTTCCACGACCTCGGCAGGCGTGTCCAAAATCTCGAAAATGCGAGCAAGCGAAACACGCGCTGCCGCAAGACTCGCCGAGAGGTTCATCATGTTCTGAATGGGAGACAAAAGCCGAACGTGGTAAGCCATGAAAGCGACTAGCGTACCGATGGTCATTTTGCCATCAATGATCATCTTTCCGCCGTACAGAAATACCAAAGCGGTGGAGGCGGTCAGAATTGTACCGGGCAGAGCGCCGGTAAGGAAGGACGTCATCTGGAGGCGCAGCAGAGTATCAACAAAGGCGCTATTCCGCTGGCGAAAACGCCCTTCCTCATACTTGCCCGCATTGGAAGCCACCACGGTGCGCATGCCGATCAAAGTCTCTACAAACAGGCTTCCAACATCGGCGGCTCGCTCCCGGAGCAATCGAGTAAAGACAGTCAACTTGCGCTGGTAGCGGCTAAAAGTATAAAGGCAGAGAGGAACCAGCACGGTGCTCACGCAAAATAGCCGCCAGTTTAGCCAGAGCATCATTGCAATGCTGCCGGCGAAGAAAACAACATTGCTCAGCACGGCCAGGAGCGAATCGGCAGAAACACGCTGCACTTCGCCGATGTCGTTGTTTAAACGCGATACCAGGTCTCCGAGTCTCCATTTGGCATAGAAGCGAGGTGAAAGCGTCTGAAGGTGCCCGTAGAGGGCAACCCGCATATCGAAGAGCATGGCCGCCGAGACCCGCACGTATTGATAGCTGGAAAGAATGTTCAGGGCGAACCCGAATACCGTGACGCCGAACATCCCGGCTGCCACCCAGCACAGCGCTCGCCAGTCGCGACGGAGCAGCGCGACATCGATCAAGAGTTTGGAGAGGTAGGGCTGCGCGAGGCCGAGTCCCGTAGCCACCAGACTTGTCGCGAGAATCAGCAGCAGCCGGCGCGCGTACGGGCGCAGAAATACCTTGAGCCGCCAATACTCGCTCCAACTCGTCACCGGGTCGCGAGGGGAAACTACACCAATACTATTCAACGGTCGGTCCTTGACGCAAGCACTATGCACTGCGCGCTATTCGGAATGGTCCATCATAACGTCGATCTGGCTGCCCAGAGTTCCTGGTTGCTGCATTGCATCAGGAAACGCGGTGATAAACCGGTTTTTAACCTATCCCATAATCCCGTACCTTCTCAATTGCAAAGGCTTTAGCGGAATTCACTGCGTGTTGACAAAGTTCTCGGACGACCACATACTCCAACTCTAGGCATGACTCAGCGCAACTTTTGTGTCTCCGCCGCGATCGGGCGTCCTTATTTGTTCCCAGGTATTTCAGTTGGACTCGCGGTTTTTGTCCTATCGTTCGTCCAGGTGGCTTCTGTCCGCGCACAGGGACCGAGCGAATCCAAAGTCGTTGCCGCGGAGGCGAAGCCCGTCCAAGGCATTCCCGTTACCGATCCTCTAGTGATCGCGAAGTGCAGTGGCTGCCATAAGAAGGACGACAAGGGGAACCTCACACGCATCTCGTGGGAACGTACGACCCCGGAGGGCTGGGAGGAAGTGATTAAGCGAATGGTCCGCCTAAACGGCCTGAAGCTGAATCCTGAAGAAGCACGCGCGGTGATCAAGTCGCTGAGCGCGAGTCATGGCCTCGCCCCTGAAGAAGCCAGGGCTATCGCATACATGTCCGAACATCGAATCATCGAGGAGCCCATCCCAAACGACAACCTCAAAACCACATGCGCCGCCTGCCATCCTTTTGGACGGGTGGCGTCCTTCCGGCGCGCGCCTGAAGAATGGAAGCTGCTCGTCAACTTGCACGTGGCGCTGTATCCGATTGTGGAGCTCACTGCATTTGGGCGATCTCGTGGGCGTGGAGCCCCGTCTGGGGAAGCCGCAGCAGGTCCTCCACCACCTGAGCCGGTGGATCAAGCCATAGAGTTTCTTTCCAAGAACTATCCGCTCGAAACACCCGAGTGGGCGTCATGGCGGACGCGAACGCGAGCTCCGAAGCTGGCCGGCAAATGGCTCGTATCGGCGCACGTCGCCGGGCGGGGCGACTTCTCGGGGGAGATGACCGTCGACGCAGGCTCAACTCCCGACGAATTCACGACGCAAATTAAAGTACTTCCGGTCGCCGGGGGACCAGCCATCGAGCGTTCCGGCAAAGTCCTGGTCTTCAACGGATACGCGTGGCGTGGACGATCCACTGGAAGCCCTTCGGGCTCTGCTCCCGGTGACATTCCGGCCGAAATGCGCGAATCGATGATGATCGCGCCGGATCAGTCCCGGGCTGAAGGCCGCTGGTTCTGGGGCTCGTACGACGAATTCGGCGCAGATGTGAAATTGCAAAGAGTATCTGGAGCCGCGACGATCTTGCTCATCGACCGCTCATCCTTGAAGGCAGGATCGAAGGCTCAGCGCGTGCGCATAGTCGGCGACGGCTTGCCTGCTCAAGTCACTCCTGCCGATCTCGATTTCGGCGCGGGCGTCGCCGTCCGCCGCATTGTGTCCCACACACCCCAAGAGATCGTAGCGGAAGTGGATGTGGCGGAGAATGCAATCTCCGGAAAGCGCGATATTGTCGTCGGTAGCGCGGTGCTTCCGAATGCGATCGCGGTCTACGATAAGATCGACTACATTCGAGTCTTGCCGGCAACGCCTATCGCGCGGCTCGGCGGAGCTGCTCAGCGCCCCAAAGGTTATCAGCAGTTCGAAGTGATGGCCTATAATCGCGGGGCCGACAACAAGCCAAACACGGCTGACGATGTTGCGCTCGGGCCAATCGATGTTTCTTGGTCGATGGAGGAATTCCCCGAGGTCTTTGGCGACGACGACCAAAAGTATGTAGGCACCCTCAGCGAGACGGGACTTTTCACGCCGGCGCTGGATGGCCCGAATCCCCGGCGCAACCAAATGCGCGACAACTACGGCACGGTTTGGGTGGTGGCCACCGCGAAGAGCGAGCATGACCGGAACGGCAAGCCACTCTCTGCGAAGGGATACCTTGTAGTCAGTCCACCGCTCTACATTATCTGGGACAAGGAGATCACGCCGTGACGGTGACTGAAAAATACGCGTATCGTCTGGGTGAGTTTCACGCCTTCAGTGCGGGTAGCCGCCGTTTTCTCTATCTTGTCCCGAGTGGCGGAATCTTCGAACTGGACGCCGCCGCTGCTGTTCTCATCGACCGGATCGGTCAAAACGAGCTTTCGTACGGCGAACTCCTCCCGGATCTGAGCGCCCTGGGGCTCACACCAGAGGACGCCGAGGAATTGGTGGATGACCTGCTTCAGTCTCACGTGCTGGTTACGGGAGAGCCGACTTACGAGCCCACGCAGATTCCTCGCGCCGATTTCCCGCTCCAGACATTGGTTTTGAATCTCACCAATCAGTGCAATCTTTCTTGCCAGTATTGTTACGAATATGGCGAAGACAAGGTCGCCACACCCGACGGCAAGCCGAAGTTCATGGACCTGGAAACCGCCAGGTCCTCTGTAGACTTCTTGTTGAAGCAGTCCGCCGGTCGGCGCGCCTTGCATATTACTTTCTTCGGCGGCGAGACACTCATGAATTTCCCGCTGTTGAAGCAGGTGGTCGGCTATGCCAACGAACAGGCGAAGGCACAGTCGCTATCGATTGATTTCAGCCTGACCACCAACGCGACCCTTTTGACGCCCGCGATTATCGCGTTCCTTTCGGAGAACCGCATCGGGGTCACGGTCAGCATGGACGGTCCTAAGGAGATGCACGATAAGCTACGTGTCTTCGCCGGCGGCCGCGGCAGCTATGACATCATCGAGCCGAGGGTGCGAGCGCTCATCGAGACCCATCGCACGCGTCCCATCACGGCTCGCGTCACGCTCACCTCGGGCGTCACCGACGTAGTCCGTATCTTCCGCCATCTGAAAAACGATCTTGGATTCCATGAGGTGGGTTTTGCTCCGGTGACCACGTCGCCAGACCGCTTGTACGCCATCAATGACCGTGGCATGGACGGCGTCCTCGGACAGTTCAAGATCCTCGCGAATGAATACCTTGAATTCGCACTGCGCGGTGAGATGCACGGCTTCTCGAATGTCAGCGACACGCTGGGCGAGCTGCATCAAGGCATCAGTAAATCGCACCCCTGCGGCGCGGGCCTTGGCCTGGTTGGAGTTGGCCCTTCGGGCGATATCGCTCCTTGCCACCGATTTGTCGACTCGGATCAACACGCACTTGGCCATGTATCTTCGGGCATCGACCGCGACAAGCAGGCCGCCTTTCTCAGCCGCGGCCACATCAACGCAAAGTACGATTGCCACACCTGTTGGGCGCGACCGGTATGCGCCGGTGGTTGTCACCATGAGGCCTTTGTGCGCTACGGCGACACCGGGCACCCCAATCTGCATTACTGCGACTGGATTCGTGACTGGACTGATACCTGTCTGAGCATCTATGGCGCTATCGCCGCGCGGCGGCCCGAGTTCCTCGACTATTTTGCCGAAAGGAAAGGTCAATGAAACATCTGCGAGCCGTCAATCAAAAGGCCCGCCGCATCGACGATTTCGTCGCGTCGAAGCGCGAGGATGTGGTGGGGCTGCAAGGACCGCCAGCGCCTCCCAAAATGCGAGTGCCCATGGGTTGCACGTTGATCTTCACGCCCGGTTGGGAAGTGGATTCAGCCGGCGGCGCGGCCGGTCTCTGCCAACCCCTGGAGCGCGACATCTACGACTGCTACGTAGATTGCTACTGGCCTGCCCAGGTTCCAGATCACCTCAATAACTCTCCGGATTGGACCAACAAGTGCGCCAGCGCGACCAAGGATTGGCGGAGTCTGGATCTCATATTTCCCTAATGCCCATGAAAAAGTCCTCGCTTCCGATTCTCCTTGGGCTCTGCGCTTTGGCCCACGCAGGTACGATTTTTCTTCCGGCATATCCCGACCACATTCTCGTCATTGACGAAGCCAGCCAACAGATCGTCGATAAGATACCGAGCGAGATCGGGATTCCTACCGCTATCAGCCAGTCTTACGATCGCAAGAAAATCTACGTCACCTCCAACGACAAGGACGGCGTTGAAGTCATCGACATTGCAACCCACAAGGTCCTCGATCATTTCGAGCTGAACCATGGAAATCAGCAATTTCGCATCTACGGAGTTGCTCCCGATCCGCAGGACAAGCTGTTGTACACGGTGGTAAGAGAAGTAGTCAAGCAAGCGGATCGCTATGAAATCGGCAAATTCAAGTACGCCGTCATAGACCTCGCCCAGCAGAAGATCGTTCGCACGGCGGATATGTCCGCCGAGGACCAGGAGGGAAACAATCCCTACCCGGGGAGCAACCCATTCCACATTTCTCCCGACGGCAAGTACATGTACCAGTTCCGCGATAAGATCACAATTCTCGATACCAACAACTTCCACATCTCAGACACGATCGATTTGGCGAAGCCGGATTTTCCCGACATGGCCAACATGGGCATCGGAGCACCGTTCGAAACACTGGATGAGCAGGGCGCTTTCGTCTCGCTATTCAACGCCGAGGATAGCGTCGTACACCGTCGTTTCTTTGGTATCGCCCGTTTTGACCTGAATTCGCGAGAGTTCAAATTTACAGAGATCGGCCCTGCTCCAGCCGGCATGATGGGGATACAAGTATCGCCTGATCGCAAGACTGGTTATAGCGTGATCAGCAGCGGAGAGCACGGTAATCGCCGCTGCGAGTTCTGGTCCTTCGATCTGGCAACGAATCAGCGCACCATGACAGCGGAGTTCTCGTGCCGTCCGCGCTTTAGCTTCGGCATATCGAGTGACGGCAAAAAGCTGTACCTGTATGGAGCGGGATTTGAGATCGAGGTCTGGAACGCTGCGACGCTGAAGCTGGAACACACCATTGATCTGCACAACGATGTCACGATGGGCGGGATAATCGTCGTTCCCTAGAGCGGTGTCAGGTCCCGGTGCAGTACATAGGATATGTCTGTCGGGATCCCATCCGTAAACTTCACTTTCAAGACAACTTGGTAGTAACGGGGAATTTCTCCCGAAGCTTTTCTGAGCTTACTTACCAATGTCCGGGCGAACGCCGGATCTGTGAATGCCCGGACCGCGCCCTCGCGCCCCCAAGTGCGATTACTGGTGAAACTCTGAAAAATTGTACTTCCGAGCGGACCGGGCGCGTGCGATATCAGCGCGTAAACCTCACCATCGTTGGGCGCTGCTCCGGGAGGTCTATCCGCGAAAAGCGCGGGCTCGCCGGCTCGCGGTTGCAGATTGCGGATTCCCTCCGGCACCTGCGCCAGTTCCGGCTGAAGTTGGATTCCGGGCAGTCTTTGGTTAAGAATCACTTCCGGACCGATCAAAATCACATTGTTCTCAGCCAGTTCCTGCAAAGGAAATTGGCTGCTGAGCGCTAAGGAGATATCTTGCCGGCGAGTCCCCAGGAGCTTGCCGAACAAGAACGAAGAGACTAATTCTCCAGTTGGCGTGAAGTTGAAGGTAGGTTGGATGCTGGGATTCCCAACCAACTTCCGCAATGCCGATACCTCTGGAGAATTCGTAGCGTCCTCTGGCCGGCGCAGAGATATTTTGCGGAAGTAGATATCGGTGCCCCGCAGTCCGATGAAAAGCGGGTCCGCGACAGTGATGATCAAAGGTTTCTTGGATTCTAAGAATGGACGCCATAGCTGTTCCATTTCCGGCGTCCAAGCTGTCACTCCGGTTTGGTTCTGGCGAGCACGCCCAAGCAAGGTGGCCGAATACGCACTCCACAATGCCAAGAGCAGAAAAGCTAAACCGAGAACAATCGTAGTCCGGCGCCACTGCCGGGTATGTTCCAACTGGTCTCGGTTAATGTTGTTCACTTCATCCAAGCGAACGTCGGGAACCGTTGGGCGCGTCTCCCACTTCAGCTTAAAGTGCCCTTTCGGAAGATCCAGCAAGACCGCATCATCCTTGCCTTCGGTCCGATAATACTCGCCCAACTTTTGGCGAAGACGCCCGATCTGAAGCCGCACGATCGCATCCTGGCGGGGATCATAAGTAGGCGGCTTGCCAAAGGCATCGATTCCAATCGTGTATTCCTTGAGTTGATCCGCCTCTCCTGAAAACGCTCTGTCAGCGAGATAGCGTAGCAAGCGACGCAACACGCCGGAAGCGCGGAAGGTATCACTTTGAAGGATGCGGTCTACTTGTGCCGGAGGCCCTGTTTCGCTCAACAACATGCAAGGATTATAGCACCGGTATCGCAAGAGAGCGGAGAGAGCCAGCGGAGCGGACCGGCGGCTGCAAACACGGTCATATACCGGTTGATAACCTGCCTAAAAATCACCGTACGTTATTGATTCAACTAATGTTAATGAATAGTTGGCATGCATTGACAAAAGTGAAACAAGCCCCCATACTTCAAACCTTAGGAAGCTAGTTGATTTGAGTGCCTCACCCGTATTTGTACTCTAGCCTTACATTTTTTTAGGCGATTCCGGGGCGCAGGGCTCAGACTGTTTTCACTCTGCTCGCGAAAGGGGTTTCAAGGAATGAAGAACCGCTCATGGTTGCTGGCTGCTTCTTTGTGCCTGCTGGTAGGTGCATCGGCCCTTGCTCAGTCTACACTCGGCACCCTTCTGGGTACGATCCAGGATCAGTCGGGCAGTATCATCCCTGGCGTTACCGTAACGGCCACAAATATGGACACCGCAGCCACTCGCACGGCGATGTCGAATAACTCAGGGCAATATGAGTTGCCAAACATGCAGTCGGGTACATATTCGATCACCGCTGAAAAACCCGGGTTCGCGACCGTGAAGACGGATGGGGTTACGCTCGATGCGCGCCAGGAGAGACGCGTTGATTTAAGCATGGGCCTCGCGGCGGTGCAGCAGAGCGTCGTGGTAACAACCGAAGCAGCGACGGTGAACACAGAGAATGCCAACATCTCTAACACGATCGGCAATTCGGAGGTCACGCAATTACCGGCGAATTATCGCGGGTCTTCTACCAGCCCCCTCGGCGCAATTGTCTCGTTACCCAACGTCCAGCAGGATCAGAACGGAACCATCGCGCTGACCGGCTCCCTCCCG
>PKZC01000081.1:0-2552 GCA_003132905.1 Bryobacterales bacterium
GCCGAATTGGCCGCGCCGAGCCGCACAATCCCGTCGGGATCTCTGCTTACGCCGCCCACAAACATACCGAGCGCGTTTTTACACAGCCTGGGTCATTAGCGACTAATTTATTCAACGCCAAAATCCCGCAATGTCCGTTGTGCCTCTCCAATAACGCACTTCGGCTGAAGAAGGTACTAAGTGCCGGACAATAGATATTTTGTGGCCTATTATAGCTCTGTTGATCACTTGGTTGACATTGGCTTCTGTTATGGACCCAACCACTCCAGGGAACGGGCCAGGAAAGCATGGCAGCCAGAGCGCCGCCACTCGCCGTGGGCTATAATCACCTGCTCGCAGGGCCAGCTCAGCACCTTCGCCCGAGCTGCACGCCCTAGTGCGCGATTGACGTAGGACAGTCGCCAGTCAAGAGCAAGAGGTGCGTGGGATTTGTCGGCGGTCATTCCATTGATCGTCGCCACCGCTCGTCGCCACCAGCTCCAGTGCTCACGCAGAAAGCGATCGCTCAAGGCCGCAATGAGGTCAGCAACGATAACCGTTTGGGAAGGTCGGTGAAAAAAAACGATCTCGTCCATGGCTATGGAGCCACGGAACCAAGCTTGGTCGATATCAGTCTGCCATTCGGTCGGGGCGTTGTCCCGCAACGCTTCGTGGAATTTGAGGTCGCTGCGCTTTCGAATTGTTGATTGTGGTCCCCACAATTGAGCCTCGGGATATGCTGCGCTCCAGTCCTGTAAATAGATATGATGCATCTTGTTCGGACTCACGAGATGACGAACAGGCCCGAGACGGTCTAATTCGGCACGCAAAGCCGGAACGAGCTTGACCGGCGACCACACCCACAAATCGCCGTTTTCCAATCGCACGACGACCGAACGTGTTGGAAAGGCGAAGCCATAGAAACTGACGATCTCTCCCTCGGCGAGCCAGAGGGCGTCATGGATTTTCTCAAGCATAGTGACAGTTTAGCCCATTCTGTGACGGCTGCTATGACAACGCGTGGAAATCGTCATGGTGTGATTGGCCATCGAGACATCGCATTCGCAAATGACACAAAAAGAATATTGTGGGAAGCTTAAATATGGCTCTGTTGAGCCGCAAATTTCCCACCTTTCCCTTTTTGTCTTTATGCAACGAGCGTCTCGCGTCTTCAGCGCGCCGGGCTTTCATAAGCGGACGTAGGTCTCACGACCGCAACGCTCCTGCGACAAGCCGACGCAACTGCGATCATTGCCTATAAATCTTCGAATGCGTTGCGGCGATGTTAAAGAGCTTAGTGATATCAGCTTCCTGGCGTCTGATTGCGGCAACGCAACGAAATCCGCACTTTGTCAAGCCCACTTAAAACAGTGCCACTGGCACTGCCCGCTTCATCGAAGCGGGCTAATAAACCACAGCTCTTTGAACTTTCAGGCTCGGCAGCAATGCTTACGCTCGCAACGCAACCGATTACACCGGAGACGACCACGCCGGATCGGCGGAAGCATTTTCGGGTAATTGAAGGAGGAAAATAAGATCCTACCGATACTCGTAAGGAGAAAGGTAAGCGTCATCAACAGAATCAAGTTTAAGAACTTTGGCTTGGACCCTTTTGGCTTCCGCCAATGGGACATAAGGGCTCACAACAACAGCATAATAATCATTGCAGGGTGCTTTGCGCCCAATCAAAGCGTGGAGACTTGAATCTTGGGCATTTATCTTATCGGCCATTGATTGTGCGCCTTCTGTTGTTTTGAATGAGCCAACTATTACCCGATAGCGCGGTTCATCGGATGCGCCGAAAAATAATTTAAGTCCGTCAAAAATAGAAAACTTTTCCCGTTCATTACATTCAGGCTTTTCTATCTTGTCCGCCGCATAGGCTGCCGAGATTGTTACAACCTCAGCTACTTTATGTTCTATCAAAGTGAATACACTCGGTGCAGCAGCAGCGAATAATGCTGGAGCGGCGACGCCCATCAGAAATAGTTTCCGACGCGACTGTTCATCTTCAAAAAATGCAACTACTGACCCGAGGGCCATTAGTACCGCTATTCCAAATGCAGCCGTCAGCACGAGCGTCATGGCGTTCCGCCATTCGCCGTGTGTAATGAAATCTGCAAGTTTGGGCCCCACGCTTTGGCCGATGATTTGAGCAAAGGAAATAGCCAAGCCGCCATATGCGCCAGCAAGCCAGCGCGGTATATGGTCGGGCGCTTTTGGGGGTGACTCCATTGCCATGGAGCAAAGCATATCGAGCCGCGTAAAACGCGCACAGGGATTCCTTTTCTCGGGATGAGACACGAAAAGGACGCCCCAAATGGCAAAAATGCGGCAGTGCAGCAACTAGCTGCTATGATCCTTAAGAGTGGCCTAGTACCTCTGCACAGAGGTTTTGACCGATTGAGTGTGGTTCATCGAAGGTCCGGCAGGTGTTCTGGATCAACGCGCAATTCGATGCTGCGAGCGATCCTGGGTTTCCTTCTGATGAACCCTGCTCGTTCGAGCGTTAACACCATTTGGTGAACCGAAGGTGGGCTGACGCGGAAGTATTGCTGCATGTCGGCTTCGGC
>PKZC01000081.1:2576-3002 GCA_003132905.1 Bryobacterales bacterium
GCGGCGCCTGATTTTTGATTCATTTGTCGATTCGTCCGGCTCTCCGACAAGGAGGCCAAGATGAATGTACGTTATCGGATCGAATTGAGCCAAGCCGAACGCTGTGAACTCACCGCGATGTTGAGCAAAGGCAAGCGAGCCGCCCGCANNGGTTCCACCGTATACCGGACCAAGCGGCGCTTCGTGGAAGGCAATCTGGAACGGGCGCTGAGCGAGGATCCGCGTCCTGGGGCGGAGCGCAAGCTAACCGGCAAGGAAGAAGCCTTGCTCGTGGCAACGGCTTGCGCAAACCCTCCTGAGGGTCGCGCCCGCTGGACGCTGGAACTGCTGGCCGACGCCATGGTCAAGCTCACCGAGCACGAGAGCCTATCGGGTGAGACGGTGCGCCGGCGGCTGGCCGAAAACGGTCTCAAGCCCTGGCGCAAG